>CAVEJT010000019.1:0-18759 GCA_963616135.1 Bacteroidaceae bacterium
GTTTATATGAAAACTCTATATTTAATAAATATAAAAATCCTCCAAGAATTATACTTGTTATATATAAATATAATATATTGATTAAAGTATATTTAATATTTTCGTATTTAAACGTTATTATTACCATTAATATACTTATTATTAATTTAAATATAAATAAAAGAAAACTATTAATATTAAAAAATAGAAATAGTATACTTATTCCACCTACAAAAGCTCCTAATATTATTCTTTTTATATTAACTTTTCTTTTTAATACAATAGATACAGTAAGTAATAAAATAAAATCTATAAAGAAATTCAATATCATTACCAAATCTAAATACACTTTCATACTATCACCAATATAATTATAAAAAAAAACAACATATTAATTATGTCGTTTTTTATTTTCTAATTACTATAAATGGATATTTATATAAATCTTTTAATGTTTTAAAATTATTTAACATTAATTTCTTTATCATTTTTGTAAAAATTAAGGCTGTTCCCTCTGAATCATAATCGGCTCTATGATGTTTATCTTCATCCCATGGTATTTCATATCTTTTTACTAAAGTAGCTAAATTATGATACCTTTCCTTTGATTCTAAATACCTAGATAACCCCAATGTATCTATAACAGTATTTTTAAATATTCCAAAATTATATTTAGTATAAGCAAGTTCAATAAATGATATATCAAATTTGGCATTATGAGCTACCATAGGTGCATCTCCTACCCATTCCATAAAGGATTTAACACCTTCTTCTTCATTTCTCTTTCCTTTTAACATTTCATTATTTATTCCTGTTATACCTATTATTTCTTCACTTAATATTTTATCTGGTTTAATGAGTTCATCATATCTATCTATTATAGTTCCGTTTTTTATTTTTACAGCGCCTATCTCTATTATTGTATCCCCAGAATTAGGATAAAGACCTGTTGTTTCTAAATCAAATACTACATATGTTTCTTCTAAAAGAGTTTTTTCTTTAATCATACTTCCTCCATATTAAAAAGTGCCAAAAGACCGACATCCCGAATCGAATAAAACCTAGTCTCCCAGGTGGGCATCACATCATAACTTTTAGGAGCCTTAGTAAACTCTAAGTTTTCGACACCAGCTACGAATTAGATTCCCTATATTTTCGATTAGTAGGTTTTTCATAAGGATTATCGAATCTTTCAGCATATTAATTATATCATGTTTTAAAAACTAGTTCAAGCAAAATTAAAAGAGATTTTTAATCTCTTATAATTGATTACCACAATTCATACAGAATTTTGCACCATCTGCTACTTTCTCACCACATTTAGTACAAAATCTTTCTTTTGCCTCTTCTGGTCTTTTTGTTCCACATTGCTCACAGAACTTACCAGTTATTGTATTACCACAATTTGGACATTTAACTCCATCTTCTTTTTTTATATCTTGTGGTTTCATATATTCTGGTTTATTTGAAGAAATACCACCAATAGCATTACCTGCTGCCATATTCATCATTCCAATACCCATCATACCAGTTGCAGCACCATTAGCATTATTAGCAGCACCTTTCAAAGCTTCTCCAAAAGATCCAGTAAGAACACCTTGTTGTTGATATTGATCTCCACCAATTTCGTAATTATCAATTTTAGTTTGAGATTCTTCATCAAGTGATACAGGTTCAACAGCAAATGAAATTAATTGAATACCTCTATTTCTAATATTTTGATCAAAAACATTTTCATCCATTATCTTCTTAATTTCATCTGTTTTATTTTGAAGATCTAAAACTTCAATTTTGTGTTCATCACTACCAAGACTATTCATAACGTTTGCAAAAGAAGCAACTACCTCTGAATGCATTTGTTCTTCTAATTCTTGTTTTTTATAAACTTCTGAAGTTCCAGCTATACTCTTCATAAATAAAAATGGATCACAAATTTTAAAAGTATATGTACCATGACATCTAACTCTTACACTCATACCTATATAAGAATTAGTTCTAGCATTCATTATTGGATGTCCCCAATCCTTATACATAATAGGTGTTGAAGTACCAAACTTATTATTTATTATTTCTTTAGTATTAAAGAAAAATACAGCTTGTTCTTTAGCAGAAGCACCATCATAAGTAAATCTTTGCCACATTTCTTTAAACATTCCACCAAATTGTCCAGCAAATAATGATGGAGTTGAAGATGAATCAAAAGTAAATACTCCTTCTTCTGCAGATGCATCTAATATACGACCATTATCATATATTATTGCACATTGTCCAGGTCCTACTATTATAGTTGAACCATTAGATATTACACCTGTTGGTGTAGTCTTTTTAACCATTAATGTGTCATTATCTAAATCTTCACATCTAATGGCCTCTTTCCATTGATCGTGTAATGTACTACCTACAGCACTTACAGCAGCTCTTATTAGTCCCATTAAATCATCCCTTCTAGTATATACATACTAATTACATTATATAACAATTTTTTTATAAAATCAATTTTTTTCATTATTTATTTTATCTAATATTTCATTTTGCTTTTTTAGTATTAAATCCATTTTATCGTGCAACTCTTCTAATATTAATTCACTTTTTATATTAGTTTTATAATCATTTGTACTTTTTAAACTTTCTTTTTTTGCTTCTCTATTTTGACTCATCATAATTATTGGAGCTTGAATAGCAGCTATACAAGATAATATTAAATTAAGTAAAATAAATGGATAATCATCTACTCCACTAAATACAATAGTATTTAATATCATCCAAAGTATTAAAAAAGTACAAAAACCTATTATAAATCCCCAAGAACCTGCAATTTGTGTAAGTTTATCTGCTACTTTTTCTCCAATATTTCTATTTTCTTCTTTATCTACATTAACTGCTATAGGTTCATCAATAAGCATATCAAGTAATTCTTCATAATTTTTTTCTGTATCACTATTAGTTTTATTCAATATAGTTCTAACTAATTTTTCTTTATTCCTTCTCATACTATCACCATACTAATTATAACATAAAAAAAAAGTTTGATAAACAAACTTTTAAGGATTTAATCTATTAGGTCCTCTAAATATAAATTGTGCCTCTTTTATACTCATTCCTAAAAGTAACATAGTCATTCTATCTACTCCAAGTGCGAAACCACCATGTGGAGGACATCCATATTTAAAGAATTGTAAGTAAAATTCTACATCCTTACCTAAACCTTTTTCTTTAGCATTTTCTACTAATTTATCATATCTATGTTCTCTTTGAGCTCCTGATGTTATCTCTGTACCTCTCCATATTAAATCATAACCTTGTAATTTACCTTCTTCATCTCTCATATGATAAAAAGGTCTTTTAGTTGCTGCATAATCAGTAATAAACATAAACTCACTATTATATGCTTCTAGAGCTAATTTATAAGTTAATTTTTCTGCTTCTGCATTCATATCTCCAATATCATGTTCTGGTATTTCAAATCCATACCTTTTATTTAATTCTTGATATAAATCTTTTAATTTTAAACGTGGGAATGGTTTAGTAGGAATTATTACTTCCTTACCAAATACTTCCTTTATTCTCTCTCCATAAATCTCTTTTACTTTAGAAAGACCTGCAATAAGTAAATCTTCCTCAAAATCCATAACATCAGTATAACTATCTATATAAGAAAATTCTAAATCAAAAGAAGTAAATTCTGTAGCATGCCTATTTGTATTAGAATTTTCAGCTCTAAAACATGGAGCCACTTCAAATACCTTAGACATTCCTGCTGCCATTGCCATTTGTTTGTAGAATTGTGGAGATTGAGCTAAATAAGCACTTCTATCAAAATACTTTACTTCAAATACTTCACTTCCAGATTCACTTGCTGCACCTATTAATTTTGGAGTATGTATCTCTGTAAAATTATCTTTATATAAAAATTCTCTCATAGCCTCTGCAAAACAAGATTCTACTTGTCGAGCTAACATATTTTTTTCATTTCTTAAGTCTAACCATCTATAATCTAATCTAGTATCAATATTAACACCATCTAAATTATTATAATCAAATGGTAGTGGTGAAGCTAAACTTGTAATCTCTATAGAATCTGGAATTAACTCCATACCACCTAACTTTACTGCATCATTTGCTTTTAATATACCATTTACTTTAATAGTACTATCAACAGTTACATTAGACATAATTTCTAATAATTCTTTATTACTTTCTTCACTTTTTTCAATAGTCATTTGTAATTTACCAGTAGAATCTCTAAGTATTACAAACATAACCCATTTCTTATCTCTTATAGTATCTACAAATCCACTAAAAGAAATATTTTTATCTAAATATTTTTCTAATTCATTAACATATACCTTTTTCATAATTCCTCCTCATATAAAAAATCCATGAAATACAAGGACGAATTGATCGTGGTACCACCTTGCTTCATAGATTTATCTATCTTTATACCTTTAACGCAGTAATGCGATTATTATACATTTGATGTCTTCTATACATATACCTATTAGTTTACACCTACCACTAATTCTCTTTTAAAGTACTATATATATACTCCTTCAAACAAATACAATTATATTTTATCATTTTTTTTAAATAAAATCTAGTTTTTTATCCTTCAATTAATTTTTCATCTAAAAAATCTATTAATTCTTCTTCTTTTATTTTATATTCTTCCTTTGTTTTATTATTTTTTAGAGTTAATATATTAGATTGTCTTTCATCCTCACCTACTATAATTACATATTTAGAATTAAATTTATCAGCACATTTAAAATTATTTTTCAAATTTCTATTATTATAATCCATGTCTACTATAAAACCATTAAGTCTAAGCTCCATAGTCAAATGAGTAGCATATTCCTTATCACAATCACTCATAGGAATTACGTATAAATCTATACCATTTACTACAGGTAAATCAACTTTTTCATATTCAAGAGCCGTCATAAGTCTTTCCACACCCATAGCAAATCCAACACCACATGTTTTTGGTCCATCTAATACCTCTACTAAGTTATCGTATCTTCCCCCACCACATAAAACATTTTGACTACCAAAGCCTTCTACATTTGCTTCTACTTCAAATACTGTATGAGTATAATAATCAAGTCCTCTAACTAAATTAGTATTAACTACATATTCTATATGCATAGATTCTAAATACTTCTTTACAGCTTCAAAATGTTTTTTAGATTCTTCATTTAAATAATCTATAGTTTTTGGAGCATTTTTCATTATTTCTTTATTAGCATCCACTTTACAATCTAATATTCTTAATGGATTTTTATTAAATCTTTCTTGACAATCTTCACATAAATCATTTAGATAAGGTCTAAAATATTCTATTAAAGCATTTCTATATTTATCTCTTGATTCTCTATCACCTAATGTATTTATATTTACCTTTATTCCTTTAAGTCCCAATAATTTATACATATTAACTGGAATACTAATAACTTCTGCATCCATAATAGGATCAGGAGTACCAAATACTTCAACACCAAATTGATAAAATTCTCTAAATCTACCTGATTGTGGACGCTCATATCTAAACATAGGTCCATAATACCATGCTTTAACTGGCATACTGCGATTACCATACATTTTATTTTCAATAAAGCTTCTTACTATAGCTGCAGTTCCCTCAGGACGAAGTGTTATAGGTCTATCTCCTCTATCTTTAAAATCATATGTTTCTTTTGTTACTATATCTGTAGTTTCTCCTACACCCCTATGAAATAAATTGCTAGATTCAAATATAGGAGTTCTCATGTACTCATAATTATATTTTTCCATTAATCCTTCCATAAGTTCTTCTACATATAACAATCTCTTACCATAATCACCATATACATCATATGTACCTTTTGCTTTTTGAATCACAAAATCACTTCCTTAAATTTCTTTATATTATATATTTTTTTATATTAAAAATCAATATTATTATTTTTCTTCTGTATTAGTTACTTTTTTAAAATTACGAGTTATATCCTCTTTGTAATATTTATAAGTTGTAACAACAATTAATGCAAGTGGGAATGAAATAAATACTCCCATAATACCAAATATAATACCACCAGCAAATAAGGCTATTATAGTAACTAATGGATGTATTGAATTAGTTTTACCATATACTGTTGGGTTTATTACATAACTATCTATAGAACTTAAAATTGCGAATGCTATAATTGTTCTAATAAGAAGAGATGGGCTTACAGCAAATGCAGTAATCGCTGCTACTATATTTACAGCAATTCCACCAAAGTATGGAACAAGATTTGCTACTGCTGCTAAAAAACCTAATAATATAGCATTTGGATGTCCAATAACTGTATAAACTAAAGTATATTCTACTAAAGTTATTATAATAACCTGAACAAGTCCACTTAAATATTTTTTCATTTCATCATCTAAAGCTTTAACATACATATATGTTTTTTTAGATTTTTTCTTAAAGAAAAATTTAACTTCAGATCTTATTTTTTCCATATCTATTAAAAAATAAACAAAAGAAGCAAATATAATAAGTAAATTTGATAGCAAACTAACGGATGAATCAATTAAATTAATTGCGCCATCTGATACATATTTACCTAAATTGCCTAATATTGTTTTAAATGTATCAGATAAACTACTTTCCAAACCTGCTAAATTAAAATCAAAATTAGTATTTTGTAATGACTTTATAAAAGACATAATACTAGAAAATAAACTTGATACTTGACCTAACATAACAGTAGATATTAAGTATATTACAAGGGCTGCGAGTGCAAGTATAAGAATCACTATTATTGCAACACCTAAACCTTTAGGTATTTTTTTTGATTCCATTTTTTGTAAGAATGGATATAGTGCATAAGCTAATGCAAATGCGAATACGAATGGTATTATTATTGTTAAAAATTTATTGGTAACTCCCATCCATAAATTACCTGTTCTATAAAGTAAAAATACAATTAATACTACTAAAGCTATGTTTACTAATTTATAATCTATTTTATTTTTAATCACATCAATCCCTACTTTCTAATAATATTGTTACAGGTCCATCATTTGTTATATTTACTTTCATATCAGCTCCAAATTTACCTGTTTCTACATGTACATATTCACTTAATTTTTTATTAAATAAATCATATAATCTAACAGCTTCATCTCCAGACATTGCATTCATATAACTAGGTCTATTACCTTTTCTAGTATCAGCATACAAAGTAAATTGTGAAACACTTAAGATACTACCTTTAACATCTAATAATGATTTATTCATAACTCCATCTTCATCATCAAATATTCTTAAATTTATAACTTTTTTAACTAAATAATCTACATTTTTTATAGTATCACCGTCAGTAAATCCTACTAATAAAACTAATCCGTTATCAATAGAACCTATTATGTTGTTACCAACTCTAACACTAGATTTTTTACTTCTTTGAACTAAAATTCTCATATTTCTCCTATTAATAATACTGTTTTAAATATTTATAATAATTTTCTATTAAAATATTTTCTTCTTCTATTTCTCTTAATAAGTTATAAGCATTATTTATTATTTTTTTATATTTATGAGATGGTTTTAATAAATCACTAATGTATATAGCAAACTCTCTTTTTCTATATTCTCTATTCTTCATACCTTGTAATACCTCTTCAGTTATATCTATTAAACTATATTTTTTATTCTGAGTCTCATACTTTATTCTTTTTATATTAATTTTATAATTTTTAATTACATAATCTAATAGCTCTATATCATGACTTAAGATAGTAGATCTTACAATAGAATTAACCTCTTTTTTTATTTTTTCTTTTTTTATATATTTTTCTAAATATTTTAAAGTATCTAAATCTCTTACTAGAGATACTATAGTATTACTTTTATTATTATATTTATATTTCTTTTCTAAGTTTATACCTTTACTTTTAAGTAAATTTATAATTTCAATATTACCACTTATAACTGCAACACTAATTAAGTCATAATCTATTTCATTTTTATAATTATAATCTATATCATAATTATCTATAATATATCTTACTAGGTTATTTTTATTAGAATCTATAGCTTTTATAAGTATCTCTTCTATTCTAATATCTAATTTATTTTTTTTTAATAATTTAATTAATTTTTCTTCTTTTTTTGTTTTAATAAGTTCTGTTGTATTCATTATTTTATAAGCCTTTCTACTCTAGTAACATCTTCAAGTGTTTCTATATCATTTATAAATTTTAATAATTTTTCTTTGTTTGGAACTAGAATAGTTATATTAAACATGTAATCATCAGGTGCATTTACTGTAATTATACTTTGTACTACTACATCACTAGATGATGTTTTTGATATTATATCAATAAGTATATTTTTGTTATCACTATTTAATTTTATAGTATGTACTAAAATATTAGTAGAATATTTTTTATCTATAGAATTATTCCATGATACATTAATAATTCTTTCATCTAACTCACTAATATTAGGACATACACTCCTATGTACACTTATACCGTTACCTTTAGTAATATATCCTACAATTCTATCACCTGGTATTGGTTTACAACAAGATGCAACATTTACCTTTATTTCATCTATTCCTTCTACAATTATATCATTTTTTACATTTATTTTTACTTCCTCATTAGAATTTACTTTATCTAAAATTATTTCTTCTTTACTTTTTTCTTCACTTTTTATTATATTTATTACTGATAATGGTTTAAATTTACCACTTCCAATACCTATATATAATTCTGTTAAATCTCCTACTTTTAATTCACTTAATACCTTATCTATATTTTCATCTTTATAAAATTCTATATTAGATATTTTTTTCTTTCTAAGTTCTTTATTAAGTAAATCTTCCCCTTTTTTTAAGTTCTCTTCTTTATCTATTTTATTGAAATAAGCTTTTATTTTATTTTTAGCTTGAGCTGTATAAGCCATATTTATCCATTCTCTTGATGGAAATGTATTCTTATTTGTTATTATTTTAACTATATCATTATCATTTAATTTATAATCAAGAGATACTATATTACCATTTACTATAGCCCCTACCATAGAATCCCCAACTTTGCTGTGTACACGATAAGCAAAATCAATTGGAGTAGAACCTACAGGGAGTTCTATTACATCTCCTTTTGGAGTAAATACATAAATAATATTTTTTAATACATCTTCTTTTACACTATTTATAAAATTTTCATCATTTTCTTCATTATTTAGTTCCATAATAGATCTAAAGAATTGTAATTTCTCTTCCATAGCAGACTGCATAATAGTTTTACCTTTTTCTTTATATGACCAATGTGATGCGATACCATGTTCTGCTATATTATCCATATCATAAGTACGTATTTGAATCTCATATAATTGACCATTTTCTCCAAATACAGTTGTGTGTAATGATTGATAACCATTTTCTTTTGGCATAGCTATATAATCTTTAAAACGCTTTGGTATAGGTCTATATTTAGAATGTATTATACCAAGAGTTTGATAACAGTCTTGTTCTGTATCTACAAATATTCTAAGCGCCAAAAGATCATATATATCACTAAATCTACGCCCAGTATCTAATTTCTTATATATACTATAAATACTCTTAGCTCTACCTTTTATTTTATGTTTAATACCATGACTATTTAATAAAGTAGTAAGAGAATTCTTCATTAATTCTACATTAGCATTTCTTTCTACCTTAGATTGATTTAATTTTTCAACAATAGAAAAATATACATCTGGTTTTGAATATCTCAAAGATAAATCTTCTAACTCACTTTTAATTTTATTCATACCTAATCTATGAGCAATTGGTACTAAAATTTCTAAAGTTTCTTTAGCGTTTGCTTTTTGACTTTTTTCACCTAATATCCAAAGTGTTCTCATATTGTGCAACCTATCTGCCAACTTAATTATTATAACCCTAACATCTTCTGTAAGTCCTACTATTATTTTTCTATGATTAGCAAGTATTGCTTCATTATCGCCACTAAAATTTAATTTATTAATTTTAGTTACTCCATCTACTAAATTTGCAATCTCACTACCAAATTCGGATGCTAATTCCTCTTTAGTAACACCACAATCTTCAATAGTATCATGAAGAAGAGCTGCTGATATTGTTTGTGCATCTGCATTTATTTCAGCTAATATATATGCTACATTTAAAGGATGCACTATATAATCTTCACCAGTATGCCTTTTTTGACCTAAATGTTTTTCAAATGCAAAAAGATATGATTTAGTAATCATTTTTCTATCAGATTCGCTTGTTATATAAGTTTTTACTTTGTCAAATAACTCATCAAAAGTTAAATTTGGTTTATCTTTTCTCATGTTACCACCTTATTTAATTATACCATATATTATAATAATTTAATACAAAAGTATGGAAAAAAAGTATCAAAAATTATAACTATTTCTTAATTTTTTTATTATAGTTAATTAACATATTAATACTTATTATAAATTATTTTGTAATTTTCTAAAAGAATTAGTTTTTATAATTGTTAAAGTATAATTAATTAATTTATCTTTAATAATATCATCTTCTATTTTATTAATTCCAAATACCTTATATCCTAAGCAATTAATAGAAGCTCCACAATGATATAAAATATTATTATCTAATATAAAGTAGCGATCATGAAATGAATTGTTATAAACTACTTTTAAATTACTATATTGTTTATTATATTTACTTAAATCAATTTTTTTTAATATCTTATTAGTACATATCAATATTACATCTTTATCAATTTTTGAAATAATATCAAGCATTGTGTTATCTGCATAACTATCTATAATTATTATATTTGATTTAGCTAAGCTTAAAATATTAATAATCTTAGAATATGCATCATATATTTGACCTTCATAAAATATTGAATTTATCTTTTCTTTTTCATTCATTTTTTCAATAGTTTCTTCTAATTTTAAAATTCTTTTTTCATGATTTATTAACATACGATTTTCTAAGTTAACATATTTTTTTAATTTTACAAATGCATCTATTATTTGAATGTTTACTTTAACAGCTATATCACTTCTAAGCAATCCAGATAACATCATAATACCTTGTTCAGTTAAAACATATGGTAAATATCTGGTGCCACCGTGATTATTCCAACTTGTGGTAACAAATTGTGACCTCAAGTTTAAATCTTTTAATTCTTCATATAAAAGTTGAAAACAAAATTCTTCTGGAAATCTATTAATATTTCTTTTTATAGTTTGATTCAATACCTTTGTTTCTACTTGATATAACTTAGCAACATCACTAGCTAACATCACCTGTTTACCCCTGATTTCATATATCATACTCTCTATTTGCACACTACCACCTATTATTAATATACAACATAATTTTTTAATTTCCTTTTTTCATATAAAAAATCATCCATGATTTTTCTTTTTTGTAATTTCACCACTATCCACTAAGGATCAATATAGAATTAAAAGTAGACAACAAAGTAAAAAGGAATTAACAATTAATTCCTTTTACTCTTAATTCTTCTTTTTCTTTATGTTTCTTATCATCATCATACCAATGCTTATTAGGATCTTTACCTATATTTCTTTTTTCAAATAAAATCCATATTTGACTTGATATAAATAAACTTGAAAAAGTACCAACTGTAAATCCTATTAAAAGAGCTATATTAAAGTTAATTATTTCATGTGAGCCTAATACTATTAAACTTATTATTGGAAGTATAGTAGTAACTGTTGTTACAATACATCTTATAATTGTTTGTCTTAAACTTACATTAACTAAATTATTTAATTGATCTACACTAGTTATTTTATCTTTATATAATTTTTTCTTATTTTCTCTTATTCTATCAAATATTACTATAGTATTATTTATCGAGTATCCAATTATTGAAAGTATTGCAGCAATAAACATACTATTTACCTCTAATCTTAAGAATGAGAACATAATTAATACCATAAGTGAATCATGTATTAAAGCTATAATAGCACTTATTCCATAACTAAACTTAAATCTAATAGATATATATATAATCATACCAATACAAGCAATTATTAATGCCCTAACAGCATTTTTAGTTATATCTTTTTTTACCTGATTAGATATAACGCCAACACTTGTAGTAGCACTGTACTTTTTATTAAAATAATCTTCTACTTTATTAGTTTTATCATTATCTAGTACATCATCTAATATTACATACACTCTATCATTAGATATAGATTCTATTTTTACTAATTTATAATCTAATTCTTTTATATCTTTCTTTATATCGTCTACTTTTAATGCTTTTTTAGAATTAATTTCTATAGTAGATCCACCCTTAAAATCTATACCTAAATTTAATCCTTCACTATATGTAAACATACCACCTATAACTATTATCAAACCAACTACTATAAATACAATATTCTTTGGTTTTACAAAATCAAATTTACTTTCTATACGTTTATTTTTATATCCTAAAAATAACCATTTATGTTCTTCAAATTTTTCTGATTTAACAAAAAGTCCTAACATAAATCTATTTAAATAAATCATAACTAAGAATGTAACTATAATACTTATAATTAACATAGTAGCAAAACCTTTAACACTACTTTCTCCAAATACAAATAGTATAATAGCAGCTATTAATGTAGTAACATTCGCATCAAATATTGACATAAAGGATTCTTTGCTACCAGCAGCATAAGCACTCTTTAAACTTATTCCTCTATTTAATTCTTCCTTTACTCTAGAAAAACTAATTACAGCTGAATCTATTGCCATACCAATACCTATTACAAGTGCAGCTATACCTTGAAGAGTTAATCTTCCACCTACTAAGTTAAATATTAAAAGAGTTAAGAATGTATAAGCTAAAATACTAACACTTGATACAAGTCCACCAAATTTATATAAAACAATCATAAGAAGCGCGACAAGAGCAATACCTACTACACCTGCTACAAATGTTTTTTGTAATGAATTTTCACCAAATGAAGCTGCAACTGTTTTAGATGAAATCTCTGTTAATTTAGTAGGCATACTACCGCTATTAATTAAATCAACAAGATTAGTTGCCTCTTCTTTAGAAAAATTACCTTCTATTATTACATCACTTGCAAATCCTTGTTTAACTCCAGCATTTGATAAACAATTAGAATTCTCTAAATCACCACATAAATGAAATACTTTATTTGTATTATCTGACCCTTCTATTGCCTCTTCAGTATAATAACCATACCCGTCGGCCCCCATTACAAGCTCAGTTCCATCTTCATAGTCTAACCAAATAACAATATAATTTTTTCCCATTTCACTTACTTTTTTAGTTTGCTTATAAAATTCATCATAATCTTTAACACTTAATGAAATATAATATCCTTTATTAGCATCATATCCAACACTAGCTTTACCGCTATTTAAAACTTCACTTCCCATAAGAAGATTTCCATCTATATCCCTAAATGTTAAATTAGCAGTTGTACTAATTGTCTTTCTTGCTTCATCTATGTTATCTACTCCAGCCATAGTAACACGAATATTATTTCCTTCAATAGATATTTCAGGTTCACTAACACCTAAAGCATTAATACGTTTATCGATTATCTTATAAGTACTAGTAACCATTTCAGGAGTAACACTTTTTTTATCTATACTATCTACCTTGTATAGAACTTCAAAGCCTCCTTGTAAATCTAGTCCAAAATTTAAATGTTTAATTGAATAATATATTCCTACTAAAGAAACCCCTAAAACTAAAATTAAAAATAAAAGTGGTTTTATAAAACTAATTTTTTTACTATTCTTCTTTGCCATATTATCATCTCATTTCTTCTAAGTTGGGTTTTATAACCTTTTTTCTAATTTGTTCTTTTACATATTCATCAATCTCTTCATTATCTAAGTTAAGTATATCATCTACCATTTGATATAAAAGTAAATTATTTGCTTTGGTCCATTTATTTAAGCGTAAATAATTCCATATATCTTCTACTTTTATATAATCTAAATCATACCTTTTTAATTCAGTCACTTTAGTATTGAGCGCTGGTAAAAGTCTATCATATAATTCTTTTAAACTATTAAATTCAATATCCATAACTCCTCCATTATAAATCAAACTAGATATATATATTATATATTAAATAAAATATTTTTTAAAGCCCAAAATAAAAAAAACTATATTTTTTTATAGTTTATTGTTTTTTCTAAAGAAACTTTTTTTATTTCATTTATTTTTTCTTCTTGAATGTTATTAGTTACATCTCTTAACCTTTTTAAAGTTTCTATAAGTTCTAAGCGTTTATTTTTTAAAGAAGAATCTATAATTTTTCTGTCGTTTAATACTATTTGATCAGCATAAAATTTATTTTTTTTGAATTCTTTCATATTTATACTAGGTTTAAAAGAATCAGTAGTATTTTCTATAACTTTTATATTATTTGAATTAATTAATAAGTTTTTAGCGCCAAAATATAGGTCAAATAAATATAATTTATCACTATTAACAACTAAATCTTTTGTCTTAATTTTCGAATTTTCACTATTTAGATTCTTAGAATTAATTTTAATAGTACAGCCTTCAATATTAGTATATAATAAAATAAAATCAGCTGCATTATACTCTTGATATTTTGCGTTAATTTGACTAGAAACCGCCTCAATTCTCTCAGAATTAATTATTAGCTTGTCTTCAATATTAACTAATCCCATTTCAACACTACCGTTTGATACAATATTTAAAGTTTTTAAATTATTATTTTTTAAATTAATATCCATATTGTTTCCAAATATACTAACATTATCAAAAGATACTAATTTATTATCTTTTAATAAATTTGATTCTATAAATGAAAATATTATGTTTCGGTTTGTGCCCAATAATTCCTTTATTTCTTCTTGAGTTGGTAATTTAATTTCAATATAATTATCATGTGTTTTAATATATTTCGATTTTTGTTCTTTATATTTGTTTTTCGTGTATAAATATATATCTTTATTACTAAAACTCCATTCAAAATCATTACCTAAAATTTTTTTTAATTTTAAAGAAAATATTAACTCATTAAAGTTTTGTTTAAATTGTTTCATACCCCACCTCACGAATTATAATATCATATATGATATTATTTGTAAATATATAATATTTTTTGAATATTATTTAAGTATGAAAAATAAATTTATAAAATCTACTTTAATATTAATTGTCGGAGGATTTCTCACTAAAATTTTAGGACTTATTATAAAAATAGTATTAACTAGAACTATAGGTACCATGGGTATTGGTATGTATTCTATGATTATGCCTACTTTCTTACTTTTAAATAGTATAGCTCAATTAGGATTACCAACTGCTCTTAATATATTAATACCAAGAAATAAATTTAATACTAAGAACTTAGTATTTAGTGCGATTATGATTTCAATTAGTATAGATATTTTAATATTTTTATTCTTATTATTATCATCTAATATGTTAAGTACTAAATTACTTAATGAATCTAGATTAAATTTAAGTTTACTTTCTATTGGATTTGTATTACCTTTTATAACAGTTTCTAATTGTCTTAGAAGTTATTTCTTTGCTAAAGAACGCATGTATCCTCATGTAATAACTAATATAATAGAAGATTTAGTTAAACTTATTCTTATCATTATTGGAATACCATATTTCTTAAAACGAGGAATTGAGTATGCTGTTGCATTTACTGTACTTACTAATATATTTTGTGAACTATCTAGTATAATTATCTTCATATTTCTTATACCTAATTTTAAATGTAGGAAACAAGAATTAAAACCAAATTTTACAAACATTAAAGAATTACTTAAAATAGCACTCCCTACTACAGGTAGTAGATTAATAGGATCTATTGGATACTTTCTTGAACCTATAATAATTACCTATGTATTAATTAAGGTGGGTTATAGTAATAATTTTATAATAAATGAATATGGTATCATTAACGGATATGTAATGCAGTTAGTATTATTACCATCATTTTTTACGAATGCTATATCACAAGCACTTATTCCTTTAGTATCTAAGTATTATACTTTAAAAAAATATGATTACATAAAGAAAAAACTCAAACAAGCTATATTTTTTTCACTTTTAATAGGTATACCAGCTACTTTTATATTTGTTTTTTATCCAGAAATTTTACTTAATTTTTTATTTAAAACTGATAAAGGTATAGAATATATAAAAGTAATAGCGCCTATTTGTATTCTTCATTATATACAATCTCCAATATCAAGTACATTACAATCAATGGGGAATGCTAAAACATCAATGTTAGGTACATTACTTGGAATGATTATTAGGACAATATCATTACTTATATTTTCTTTTCTTAAAATTGGTTTATGGAGTTTAATAATTGCAACTAGTTTAAATATAATATTTGTTACATGTTTTGATGCTATAAACGTAAAAAAACTATTAGCTAAAAGCTAATAGTTTTATCTTATAACATTCAATATTGGGGGTACTAATTGTTTTTTTCTTGATAAGAAATGTTTTAAAAAGAAACCCTCTTTTATTTCATTTACTTGGAAAGCTTCACCTATAAGTGATTCATTAGTTGTATCATAGAATATAAAAGAACCATCTTTTATAATATCTGTAACACTTAATAAAAGTAAATCATAACCTCTATTTTTCTTTATTTCATTTAATTTCATTACATTTTCTTTTGTTTTATTTAAAAATTCTTCTGAATTTAATGTAATAACTTGTGCGATAGCAAGTCTTTTGTTTTCTACTTCAAAAATCTTTAAATCGCCATCTATTATATCTTCAAAAGTTTTTCCTTCTAAATTAGTACCTGCTTTAAACATATTATTCGCGTACTCATCAATATTTATAGATGCTATAACAGATAGTTTATGAGCTACATATTTATCATATTCTGTAGTTGTAGGACTTGTAAACTTTAATGTATCTGAAAGAATACCACTTAGCATAAGCCCTGCTATATCTTTATCTATTTCAATATTACTTTCTATATACATAGAATAAATAATAGTATTAGTACTACCAACATTCATATTTCTAAAATTAATAGGCATACTTGTTGAAATAGCTCCTAATCTATGGTGATCTATTATTTCAATTATTTCAGCTTCATTTAGTCCATCTACACTTTGTGTTACTTCATTATGATCCACAAGTATTACTTGCTTTCTATTTTTTTCATTTATATCAGTAATTCTAATTAATCCCAAACAATTACCTCTATCATCAACAACCGGATAGTTATTATAACCCAATTTCAAGCACTTTTCTCTAAAATCAGCATAATAATCATTTTCATTAAAACTAATATTTCTCATATCAGTTAACAAGTTTTTAGCATAGTTAGCTAAACCTATTAATTTAGATGTATGAAAAGTATCATAACCAGTTCTAATTATATTAACCTTATTTCTTTTAGCTATTTCTATATGTTCATTCTTTATTTCTAAATTACCAACTATTATTAATAACTTTATCTTATTATTTACAGCAGACTCTATTAAACTATGTCTATCTCCTACAATCATAATTGTATCACTTTGAAGTTCTAAAGTATTTAAAAAAGTTGTACTTCTATATGAAGCAGCTATAATACTTCCTTTTATCTCTTTATCAAATTTTAATACTTCCTGACCATTTAGTACCTCAACAATATTATCATAAGAAGTATTTAATTTAGTAAAATCACCATTTATAAGTTCAGCACCTATCATCTTAGATGTAAGTAATCCAATTAATTTTTTATTGTTATTTACTATAGGTACTCCTGTAATGTTTTTTTCATTCATATAAGCATAAGTCTTATTTATAGAATCAAATTCATTTATATAACATTCTTTATAATAATTTAAATCCTTTATTTGTAGTTTAACATCTTCTAAATATTCAGGTACTTCTCTATTAAAATAATCTAATACAAATTCTGTTTCTTTATTTATTTTACCTAGTATCATTGGTTTAGAAGGTACACCCAACTTATTTTTTAGATTAGAAAAAGCTATTGCAGCAGTTACCGAATCTGTGTCAGGCTTTTTATGTCCAAATACATATATTTCTCTCATATTTCCCTCCCTATTCTATATTTAGTATAACAAAAAAAGATTAAAAATTCAATCTTTTAATATATTTTCTTTTACTATTATTTTATTTTAATTTAGATTTTAAAACTTCTATTACTGGGCGAACGCCATAGTAGTCCAAAATGCCAACGCCATAGTCAAGCATGAGACCCCCAGAGTTCACATTCCACGCATTGTAAGTATCAACAGCATTAGAAGACGCACTCCAATATCCAGCTGTTGCTACATCTGAATTATTTAAACATCCATAATCTGCACATGAGTATGTTCTATCATATAACCATCCATATTTACATCCACTCGTATTTCCTTTTGTGCATGTGTCACTTTCTGTTGTTGTTTTGCTATCAAAATAATACAAACCTGCTGCCGTAGTCTCATTCCATGATGAGTCTCCTGTAATAGTAGCTATTTCATTAGCTGTGATTAATCTTGCTTTATAACTACTGTAATCTATTGTATAATATGCATTGCTGGCTTGTCCTCTTTGGTCCATTGTATAATTTGATGGTGCTTCTGTTCCAACCCATGATGCTGTATCTGTTTTAAGTTGTGCTAATACCTCATTTGGTCCTGATGTATTAGTTCCACTTAAGTTCCAAACTACCTCTGCTGTAGTATTATGATCTAATAAAAGATTTAATGTATCTCCTCCATCATCATTAAACGCATAGAATTTCATACATCCACTCTTTACTCC
>CAVEJT010000020.1:0-3917 GCA_963616135.1 Bacteroidaceae bacterium
TTATTGTATCAAAAAACCACACCTACTGGTGCGGTTGAAATTTCAATTTAGGAAAGAGCTTTTAAATAGTTCTTTTTTTTGTTAAAAACTTAACAATCTCATCTAAATTTGTTTTTCTTGATCCTTTTATATAAATATAAGTATTTGTTATATTTAATTTTTTTATATATTCTATTAATTCATTATTACTAACAAATGATTTACCTTTTATCAACCTTGAATACTTACCAACTGTCAAAATTTGTTTATTTTTAATTTTCTTTAGTTTTTTATCTAATTTTCTATGAATTTTTCTAGAATACTCTCCCAATTCTAAAATATCACCTATTATTATTATTTTATTACAATTTATATTTTTTAAATAATTAATCCCTGCTACAAAAGATTCATAACTGGAATTATAACAATCATCTATAATTACATTGCTACCAACCTTTTGATAATTCATTCTTTTGTCAGTTATTTTAAAACTGTTAATCTTTTTTATTATATGTTTTATTTTGATATCAAAATCCAAACAAACTTTAATAGCAAGTAATATATCTGTTACAAAATGTACTCCAGGATTATTAAAAGTTATTTTATATTCTTTATCAAGATAAATATTAAAAGAAATTTTATTCAATTCTTCTTTTATATTGTAAGCTTTTAAATCATTTTTTCTTTTGGTACCACATTTGTAAGATTTTGTTTTTTTTAAAAATTTATCATCACCATTTACTATTAATTTTTTATTTTTCATTCCATGTAATATACTTAACTTTTCTTTATATATATTTTTTTTATTTTTAAAATATTCTAAATGAGATGAACCAATATTAGTTATAATTGAATAATCAGGACTGCATAAAGTTGATAAAAATTCTATTTCTCCTAAATGATTAGAACCCAATTCCATTACAATTACATCATATGAATTATTAAGATTAAATAAAGTTTGAGATACACCTATTAAATTATTTTTACTTCCTACATTTTTTAATACATTATATTTAAAATTTAATATATGCGCTACTAAATCTTTCGTTGTTGTCTTACCATTAGATCCTGTTATAGCTATAAGTGGTATAGGATATTTACTGCGCATATATCTAGCTATTTCACACATAACCTTATATGTATCATTAACCTTTACACAATTATCATAATTAACATTACTCTCTGTTATACAAAGAATTGCTCCTTTGCTTAATGCCTCATAAACAAAATCATTGCCGTCATAATTTTTACCTTTTAAAGCTATAAAAACATCTCCCGATTTAATTAAGCGTGTATCTGTTTTTATATCTTTTATTATCTTATTACAATCACTTTCAATACCTATTATACTTAATAATTCACTTACACTCATATAATCACCAATTAATTATATTAATTATAAATGAATATTATGAGTCTAAAATTTACCAGAAGCTCCTCCACCACCAAAGGAACCTCCGCCACCAGAAAATCCTCCACTAGAGAATCCTCCACCACTTGAATGACCACTATATCCACCATGTGAATGTCCACTATATCCACTACCTGAACCATCTAGATTAGTTGCCATTACTACTATAAATGCAAAAGGATTAAACATAAATAAGCAAGCTAGATTTGCTAGATTGTATTGTAAAAGTATACCAAACAAAGTAAAACAAATTATAAAATATAAAATTGATATTAATACTTTTAATAGTTTTTTCTTACCTATAATTATTCTACATATAATTCCTAATATAATTCCAATAATAACTCCTAGGAATGAAATAGCAAAAAATGCATCTGTTTCTACTGTATTTTCATTTCCAATAGGTTTATCATAATCTAAACTTAAATTATTTGCTTCTACTATTTCTCCATATATAGCATCATAACCATTTTTGATTCCTTCATCCCAATTATTGTTTTTTAAATATGGAATCATATATGTATCTCTTATTCTACCTGCTTTACCATCATTAATTATTCCTTCAAGGCCATATCCAACCTCTATTCTAAGTTCCCTATCTTCATAAGATATTAAAATAAGAATACCATTATTTTTTTCTTTATCTCCAATACCTGCAGCACGTGCATATCTTAAAGAATAATCTTCAATACTCATACCTTCTAAATTATTTACTGTCGTAACAACTATTTGTGTTCCATCTATAGAATGAAGCGCTACACTTTTATCCATTATATATTTTTCTGTTTCTTCACTTAATATATTAGCATAATCATTTACATAAAAATCACTTGTTGGTTCTACTATAGCTTTTACTTTTGTTGTAAAAGTTAAAAATAAAAGAATAAGGATTAAAAACTTAATCCTATTCAAAATCAACTTCTGGAACATCTTTTGAACTTTCCTTTGCTTCAAAATATTCTTTTTCATCAAAACCAAACATACTTGCTAATATATTTTTTGGAAAACTTTTAATAGTTTTATTATAATCTTTAACAGCATCATTATAATCTCTACGAGCTACTGCTATTCTATTTTCTGTACCAGCTAACTCATCTTGTAAACTAATAAAATTAGTATTAGCTTTTAAATCTGGATAATTTTCTACAACTACTGCTAAAGCATTTATGGCATTAGTAAGTTCTTCATTAGCATTCGCTTTATCCTCTACACTTTTAGCATTCAATAAGTTTTCTCTTGCTTTTGTAACTTTATCTATTACTTTATCCTCATGACTTACATAACCTTTTACTGTATTAACTAAATTAGGAATTAAATCAGCTCTTCTTTCTAATTGTACAGAAATATCTGCAAGTTTATTATCAACCTCTTCTTGTTTATTAACTAAACTATTATAAGTACCACCAAATAACATTACTATAACAACTAATATTGCTACTACTATAATACCTACCTTTAAACCTTTATTCATATTATCACCTTCCACCTTAATTCTAACATAGTATTCTTTTGTTTACAATATAAAAATATAATTAATTTTATACTTTACATATTTTTATAATATTACCCCAAATATAATAGACAACATACTAGCTATTATTCCTATTAAGCAAAATATTTTAACTATTTCTCTTTCGTTATATCCTTTTTTTTCAAAACTATGATGTATAGGTGTCATTAAAAATAATCTTTTATGAGTAAATTTATAATATACTCTTTGTATTATACAAGTAAAAGTTTCTATTACAAATACTATTCCTATTAGTATAAGCAATATCTCATGACGAGTTAGAATTGCTATACTACCCATAGAAGCTCCAAGAGCAAGACTTCCTGTATCCCCCATAAATACTTTTGCTGGATTTAAATTGAATATTAAAAATCCTATTAATGATCCTGCAAGCGCAAAACAAAAGAGTGCTACTTCTTCATAACCTTCTAGCCATCCTGTGTTATATGTTATTATACCAAAAGTTATAAAAACTATTAATGATAAACTACCAGCAAGTCCATCAAGACCATCTGTTAAATTAACTGCATTACTACTTGAAACAAGTACTAAAAGTATTACTATTCCATATAAAAAGCCTATATCAAGCTTAATTCCTAATGTATGTATCCAAAGAAGAGGTTCATTACCACTTACCATGAATAAATAAAAAAATACTATTGCTACTATAACCTGTAATATAAATTTTAAACTTTCACTAAGTCCTGCATTATTATTTCTCTTTATTATTAAAAAATCATCTACAAAACCTATAAAAGCATAAAATAAAAACGTTATAAGCACAATTAAAAGTGATGTGGTAATTTTTATTTTATTAAAAATAATCATAACTATCATAACAACTACTGTAGGTATTATAAATATTAAACCACCCATAGTAGGTGTTCCAACTTTACTTTTATGTCTTTCTTCTAAATACTCACTTAATCTTTGACCTGCTTTTAATTTTTTTAATATTGGTATTAAAATTATACCTAGCATTATAGATAAAATTAAACTAATCATCATAACAAGTAC
>CAVEJT010000020.1:3927-18539 GCA_963616135.1 Bacteroidaceae bacterium
TATCATAATATCCCTCGATTAATTTTATTCTGTATATTTGAAAATAGGACAATAAAATAACTTATATATAAAAATGTATAAATTTTTACAATTTATACATTTCTTCAAAAATTATTTACATGAAAAAATTCCGTCTGCTGTTACTCCTGTTTTTATTTCTTCATATGTTTTTGATCTAAAATCTTCCACACTATATTTTTCCATTGTTTCTTTTGTGATTTTTTCATAATCAATTTCAATAATTACACTGAAAGTATAGTTTTTATCATCTGATTTAACTGTTCTTTTAAATCCAACTTCTTCTACTGGTTTGTTTTGTTCAGTAAATTGAGTTTTAAAAGAATCCCAAACAGAAGATAAATTATCTATAGTAATATCTTTGAATGTAGCCTCTATTTTAGCTTTAGATAGTTTATCATTCTTAAAAGTGTATTCAACATTACCAGCTGCATTCATATTATTTCCTGGATTAACTCCAGAACAAGTTAATACTTTAGTATTACTATTTCCACATCCTGAAACAACAAACACTACAAATAAAGCAATTACTAAAAAACTAATTTTTTTCATAACATAACACTCCTTCCAAATACATTTTAACATATTTAAAAATTTTTAATATGTTTTTTCTAATACTTATAAAGTATTTATGAAAAAAGTGTAAACTATATAATAAAAAAGAGATATTTATCTCCAATTTATTTATTTAAAGCTACATCATTTATAGCTTCTTTTATTACTCTTATTGAATTTTTTAATTTTTTTGTTTCCTTCTTATTAAGAGGTACAAAAATTTTTTCCTTTACTCCATTTATTCCTACTATTGCTGGAGTTGATATATAAATTTTATTTTCCTTATCATAAGCTGAAACGGATAAAATAACATTTTCATCACCTAGTATAGCATTTGTTATTCTAACTAAGCACATACCAATTCCATAATATGTAGCACCTTTTCTATTTATTATCTCATATGCTGATGTTCTAACATTTTCTTCTATTTCACATTTTATTTTACCATCCAAATAAGTATCTATACCTTTAAGAGCTATACTAGCATTACTCCATGGAACAAATTCTGAATCACCATGTTCACCTATTACATAAGCTTCTATATCTTTTGGACTTATACCTACTTTATCACTTATCATATATCTTAACCTAGCAGTATCTAATGTAGTACCTGTACCAAGAACTTTATTATGTGGTAATCCTGAATATTTATAAGTTAAATATGTCATAACATCTAGTGGATTGGTTGCTACCAAGAAAATACCATCAAAACCACTTTTCATAACACTTTCTACTATACTTTTAAATATTGTACTATTTTTATGAATTAAATCCATTCTAGTTTCACCAACGTTTTGATTTGCACCTGCAGCTATAACAACTATTTTAGCATCCTTACAATCTTTATATGTACCAAGTGTTATTTCTACCTTAGAAGGACTATAGGCAAGACAATGATTTAAATCCATAACCTCGCCTTCTACTTTTTTTGTATTAATATCAATAAGTACTATTTCATTTACATAAGTTCTTTGATTAAGTAATGCATAAGCATAACTCATACCTACATTACCACACCCAACTATCACAACTTTATTCTTCATATCATCACCATATTAATTATACATTATTATTTAAATTTTTACTAGATATAATTACATATCTATCAAAACCTTGTAAATCTTTCTTTATAGTAGTTTCACAATCTAAGTACTTATGAGCAATCTCTTCTATTCTTTTACCTTGATTATAACCCATTTCAAAAAATATATAAAAACTATTCTTTAAATACTTTTTACAATTTTTAAGTATTATATCATAAAAGTACAAACCATCTAAATCGGCATATAAAGCATTATTTGGTTCATTATTTTTAACTATATCCATAACCTCTTCATCATATGGTATATATGGTGGATTACTTATTATACAATCATATTTTTTATTTAAAGGTTTTAACATATCACCTAAAATAAAATTAATATCAACATCATTTAAGAAAGCATTTTCACGTGCCAAAGAAAGTGCATTTGGTGATATATCAACTGCATCTATATTTAAATTAGGTATTTTTTTCTTTAAAGTAATAGCTATACAACCACTACCTGTTCCAAGATCAACAATATTCATTCCTGATTTTAAATGAGAAAGTGCTATTTCACATAATCCTTCTGTTTCAAATCTAGGTATAAGAACTCTTTTATCTACTTTAAATATGTTACCATAAAAATCTACATTTCCTACTATATATTGAACTGGTTCACCAGCTTCCAATCTTTTAATCGCATCATCTATATTACCTTCATAATATTTTTTTAAATATTCTATATCACTCATAACATCACCTAACTATTACAGAAAAAGAGATTATTCACCTCTTAATTTTCTTGCTTGATCTTCAGTTATTAAAGCATTAATTATATCATCAAGTTCTCCATTCATAACACGTTCTAATTGCATAGTTGAAAATCCAATTCTATGATCAGTAACTCTATTTTGTGGATAATTATAAGTACGGATTTTTTCTGATCTATCACCAGTACCTATTTTATTTCTTCTCTCACTTCCAAGTTCTTTTTCTTGACGTTCTAATTCCATTTGATATAATCTAGACTTTAACACTTCCATAGCTTCTGCTTTATTTTGAATTTGACTTCTTTGATTTTGACAAGTTACAACAGTATTTGTTGGAAGATGTGTAATTCTAACTGCACTTGGTGTTGTATTTACTCCCTGTCCGCCATGTCCTGATGCACAATATGTATCTATTCTAAGATCACTATCTTTAATTTCAATATCTATATCATCAACCTCAGGCATAACAAGTACTGTAGCAGTTGATGTTTGAATTCTTCCTTGAGATTCAGTCTGAGGAACTCTTTGGACCCTATGTGAACCACTTTCATACTTCAATTTAGAGTATACATTATCCCCTTTAACTTTAAATTCAACTTGAGAGTATCCTCCAGCTTCACCTACTTCAGCTGATAATTCTTCTACTTTCCAACCTTCTTTAGCAGCATAATAAGTATACATTCTATAAAGATCTCCAGCAAAAATATTTGCTTCATCTCCACCTGCTGCACCCCTTATCTCTACAATAACATCTTTACCATCATTAGGATCTTTAGGTAATAGCATTATCTCAAAATCTGCTTCCATTTGCTTTCTCTTTTCTTCATTTGAAGCATATTCATCACGAGCAAACTCAGCCATTTCTGGATCTTTCATCATTTCTTTTGCTGCTTCTATATTACTAATTACTTTTTTATATTCTTGATAAGCTTCGTAATTTTCACGAAGTGAAGCTTGTTCCTTACTAAGTTCTGTAGTTTTTTTTATATCACTTAAGACTTCAGGATTGCTTAATAATTCTACTAATTCATTATACCTTTTTTCAATATTTTGTAATCTTTCTATCATGGTATACACCCTTTCAAAACATATAAATTATACTATAATTATAATTTATTTACAAGTACTTAGAACAATTTTAATTTAACTTAGCTCACTATAAAATTTTTTCTATTTCATCTAAGTTTTATTTATAAATAAACTCACATTTAATAGTCATTACTATATAATTTTTAAAATCGTTTTTCTCTTTACAGAAAAAATAACTATCTTAATAATAGTTATTTACAACAATTAACAAAATATTTAAATAAATTATTTTGTTTTTTATCATAGGTTATCATAGATTCTGGATGCCACTGAACACCTACAAAAAATTTTTTAGTCCTATCTTCTATAGCCTCTATGTATCCATCATTACTTACTCCAACTATTTCTAATTTAGTATTTTTAATAATTGATTTGTGTCTACTATTAACTTTTATAATATTTGTTTTAAAAATATTATAAAGCTTAGACTTTTTATCTATAATAACACTATGTACATAATTTAATCTTTTTTTGTGATTATTAATATCTAACATATTTCCTCTAAATAGCATACCCATGAGTTGCATTCCTAAACATATTCCAAGTACAGGTTTGTTTATATCATAAATATATTTTAAGGTTTCAAAATCATACTCTTCAAAATTATCTCCACCTTGAAATATAATCCCATCACATAAATCTATTATCTGTTTATAATCATGATTAAGAGTTATTCCAATAGGTATCCCTTTATTATTAATTATTGCTTGTTCTATATCTTTATAAACTATGCTTATAGAATTACTTTCATCACTAAAAAAAGATCTAGTAACTATCCCTATTATAGGCATATTATCACCTATATAATTTTATTTTTTTATTAATTGTTTATTACTTTTTTTTGATAAATATATTCCATTTTGTTCATTAAACACCTTAACTATATCTTGGCTTGCTAAAAAATTTAAATAATTTTCAATTGAGCTAAAATCAACATTATCAATTATATTAGAAAAATCATTCATATAAATTTTAATATATTCTTCCTGATTCAAAAATGTTGCATTAACCATAATATTATTTTCCATTTTTCTAGTATTTAAACTTTCACTCACTTTATTTTTTGATTTTATTAATCCTAAATATAAACTCAAATATTTTTTATCATCCGGTGTTAATAAATAAGAACCCAATTTAATTCTACAATTTTTAATTGTTTTATATATACTCATACCAAAGTATATAGATGTTTTAATTTCTTTTGTTTCTTTTTTCATAAATTTCCTCCACGTTTCTATATTATTAAACTGCTTAAATATTATTACATATTTTATTGTCGAACTTCGTCATTTTTTTTATTATCTTTTTAGGGGCAAGGTAATAATAATATCACAATTTATTATTTAAGTAAATAAAAAATGATAAATTTTCACAATTTTATCATTTTAATTCTTTTTTTAACTCATAAAGTAAATTTAAAGCTTCAAGTGGAGTCATATTAAGTGGATCTACTTCTTTTAATTTTTTCTCTACTTTAGATTCTTCCTTTGGCATTACCAAATCAAGTGGTAAAGCCTCTTGTATACGAATATCTCTTTTTCTTTCTTTTGACTCGTATACATTTAATATTTCACTGGCTCTTTTAATTAAAGTATCTGGTAATTTAGCAAGACTTGCTACATGTATACCATAACTTTTATCAACACTACCATCCTTTATTTTGTGTAGGAACGTAACCTGACCATTTTCTTCGTGTGCACTTACATGTACATTTTTTAAATATTTTAAATTATTTTCTAAATCTGTTAATTCATGATAATGGGTAGAAAACATCATTTTACAACCTATATTATCATGAATATACTCTATTATAGATTGAGCAAGTGCCATACCATCAAATGTAGCTGTACCTCTACCAAGTTCATCAAATAGTAATAAAGAATCTTTTGTTGCATTTGTAATAGCTCTATTAGCTTCATTCATTTCTACCATAAAAGTAGATTCACCACTTACAAGATCATCACTTGCCCCTATTCTTGTATAAATTGCATCAAATACCTTTAAAGTCGCTTCACTTGCTGGAATAAAACAACCTATTTGAGCCATTATAACTGTAATAGCAAGTTGTCTCATATATGTACTTTTACCTGCCATATTAGGCCCCGTTATAAGTAAGATATTTTTATCCTTAG
The DNA here is from genome assembly GCA_963616135.1 of Bacteroidaceae bacterium. GTDB lineage: Bacteria > Bacillota_I > Bacilli_A > RF39 > UBA660 > UMGS1613. The sequence goes on from CAVEJT010000020.1 coordinate 9,516, forward strand.
GCATAATTATATCATTTGCAACATACTCACTATCTAATACTTTCTCAACTATAGCATGTCTATTATTTTTTAATAATACTTCATTTTCAAGAGTTAAAGTAGGTCTTATATAATTGTTTTCTTCCGTTACGGTTGCAAAAGATTGAAGTACATCTATTTCACTTATTACCTTAGCAATCTCTTGTAATTTTGGAATATATTCTTTTACTTTATCTTTTATCTCTATAAATAAATCATACTCTAAATTGATTATTTTTTCTTCAGCATTTAATATTAAAGATTCTTTTTCTTTTAGTATAGGACTTATATATCTTTCACAATTACTTAAAGTTTGTTTTCTTTCATAACCATATTCATCCTTTACCAAGTCTTTCATACCTTTTGAAACTTCAATATAATATCCAAATACTTTATTATACCCTACCTTTAAAGTTTTAATACCTGTACGTATTTTTTCTTCAGCTTCAAATTTAGCAATAAAATCTTTTCCGTTTGTTCTAATACTTTTTAATTCATCAAGATTAGCGCTATAACCTTCCTTTATTAAATATCCTTCTTTTATACTTACTGGAGGATTTTCATATATAGAATGTTCCAAAAGTTCATATAAATCATTTAAAGTATCAATATCCTTAAATCCTATAGCATTTAATATTTTTTTAATATCAGGTAATACTTTTAATGAACTTTTTAATTGCAATAAATCTCTTGCATTAGCATTTCCAAAAGCAATTCTACCACTAAGTCTTTCAAGATCATATACTTCATATAATAAATCTTTTAAATCAGAGGCAAGCAAAAATTCTTCTAGTAATTTTTCAACAATATCATACCTTGCATTAATTTTATCTATATCTATTAAAGGATTTTCAATATATGTTTTAAGCATACGAGATCCCATAGCAGTTTTTGTTTTATCAAGTAACCATATAAGAGAATATTGTCTTTGTTTTAGTCTTAATGTTTCTGTTAACTCTAGATTTCTTTTAGTATGAATATCCATTTTTAAATAATCAGTATTATTCTTTAATATAGCTTTTTGTAAATGTGATAAATTACACATTTTAATACTATCTATATATGTAACTAAATATTTAATAGTTTTAATAAGCCTCTCATCAGTTATATCTTCATATATATATTCGTATTCTTTTATATCTTTTATATCATCAGTAAAAGATACTGATATATCAAATTGATGCGTTAAAATACTTGTTATACCTTTATCAAAATTTGATGGTACAATTACTTCTTTTAATCCTATACTTACTATTTCACTAACTAATTGAGTTTGATTATGATTTATTAAAAAAACATATATAACTCCAGTTGTAATATCCGTATAACAAACAGCATATGCGTGTGTAAAATCAATTATACTACCAATATAATTAAATTCATTTTCTTTTAGGGATTCTGAATCCATTACAGTACCTTTACTAATTATTTGTGTTACACCACGTTGTACTATACCTTTAGCATTTTTAGGATCTTCTAATTGTTCACAAATACCTACCTTATAACCTTTTTCAACCATTTTTTCTATATATATTTGTACAGCATGGTGAGGTACTCCACACATAGGTACCTTCTCATCCAAACCTGCATTTCTACCAGTTAAAGTAAGTTCTAATTCTCTTGAAGTAATAATAGCATCTTCAAAAAATGCTTCATAAAAATCTCCTAATCTATAAAATATTATTACATCAGGATAATTTTTCTTTATATTAATGTAATGTTTCATCATAGGTGAAACTTTATTTAAATCTACATCACACAACTTCATAATATCACCACTAGATATTATAACATTTTAAACACATTTTTTCTATAAAATTGAATATTATAAATAAAAAAAATGAATAAATGTATGGCCTAAAACACTTATTCATCTATTTTATTTAAATAATTTATAACCTCATCAAATGTTTCTACCCCTATTATTTTTATCTTATATCCATTTTTCTCTTTCAATTTAATTGCATCCATATAATTTTCATCTTTTGGTACTATAAAAAGATCTGCATGATTTTTAACAGCACTCTTTAATTTATATTCTACACCACCAATACTTCCAACATTTCCTTCTTTATCAATTGTACCTGTTCCAACTATTTTAAGTCCTTTAGTAATGTCTTCTTTTATAAGAGAATTATAAATAGATAAAGCTGTAATAAGACCTCCACTTGATCCTGATTCATTAGAATCGGTCTTTACCTCTATTTTAGGATTTGTATCATATTCATTTACTTCACATAATATAATACCTATCTTCTTATCATTATCTATATAAGCTTCTTTTTCACTAATTACATCATTATTTACAACTGTAATAGAAATTTTATCACCTACTTTTAATTTATTTAAAATATCTGATATTTCACTTTTACTTTCTACATCAATTTCATTTATTTTTACTATTTTATCTCCAACTTTAAGATTAGTATCAGCTTCATCACTTATGTAAGCTACATATAACTTATTTTCCTTTATTTCTATGCTTTTTGAAGCTTTATTGTATGCTACAAAAATTGCATCACTAATAGATTCATCAAGTAAAATTCTATCCCTCATAAAATAAGTTTTAGCATCTTCATTATCTAAAATCATCTCTTCTTGTTTGTATACATTCCAATCTTTATTGAATAAAGAAATTAATAAAGTTGGTATAGTTGCCCTATATTCTTTTACATAAGCTAAATTAAAAGATCCACTACTCTCATATCCTTCTATTGTTATTTTATTTGATATATCACTTATACCACCTGGAGCATCTATATAATAAGGAAACTTAATACAAAATATTAATATAAGGAATATTAAAACTATTAAAAATTTATAGTTATTTTTCAAACACTCTTTTATTTTATTCATTTAATCACCTAGTATATATTTATGATATCACTTATATTTTTATTTATCAAGAAAAAAATAGGCATTGCCTATTTAGTTTTTTGTTTTGCTTCTTCCATTTCTTTAGTCATAGGTTTCATAATACCATTTACTAAACCATAACCTTGATATCCTTGAAGCACATATTGTTCAAAATCTTCTTTTGATTCAAATGTCATACCATAAATTGTATAAGTTCCATCTGCATTATAATGACCATTTTCTTCTACTTTAGAAACAGTTGAACTTGATGATGTATTACTTGATGATGCTGAACTACTTGTTTTATTTTGATTATTTCTAGCCTCATAATCTTCCTTTGAAACTATATGTCCATTTTCATCTTTAACATATTTTCCTGCTTCTTCTGGCTTTACATATCCACCTATTATTGGATCATATACATAACCATTAGGTGCTCCTGTTGAATCCTTAGTACCTGATGAAGTCACATTACCATTTTTATCTACTACTTCATATTCTGAATTGTTTTTTTCATATACTTTACCATTAGATTTAACTTCTAAAGTACCACCTTTTGTATCAATAACACTTTTTCCTACATTACTTGAATTTCCAGCAGCAGCGCTATTTACATAGAGTTTACCATTCTTAGATACTATTTCATTTATATCTATTCCATTAGTAGCATCACTATATATTGAATTTTCATTAGAAATAACATCTTCTTCTAATCCTAAATCACTTATAGAATATGTATCTTTTTTGCTATTAGTATCATATTTTTTCTTTTTATTTCCAAAATGACTTGTAAAAAATGTTGTAGTACCTACAATAACAGCACTTAAAAGAGCTACTGAAGAAATAAAAATAGCTTTTGCTTTTTTACTCCATTTATTATTTTTTTTATTTGCATTTGCCTTCTTTATTTTTTTTGCAGGTTTTGATTTCGTATTAACTAAACCTTCTTTAGCAAATTCTCTATTTAAATAATCATCTAATGTTTCATTTCTATACATACCATAACCCTCTTTCTCTTCAAAAAACATGTGTTTTTTAAGTAATTGCCATATATACTAACATATTTAATCTATTTTGTCAAATTGTTTATATATCTATTAAATTCACTAAAACTTATATTACTAGGTACATCATCAAAAGGTGTTATTGGTCTATTTACACCACCACTTAATTCAATATAGTACTTATTTATATCATTTATTGCACTTTCCTCATCATCATATTCATATATGCCTATCTTATCCCAATTTGGATGTTCTATATGATAAACTTTGTTTTTAGAAAATATTAGTAAAAAGCAATGCATGTGTTCTTCCTCATCTAGGTTATTATAGTCGTTTGGTTCATAAATTCTAGTACAATACATTTGTGATTTTAAACCTATTTTATTACATATTAAATGCATTAAATAAACTTGTTCTATACAAGTACCAATTCTATATTTTAATACCTCATCTAAACTAGCAGTTCTATATAATTTTCTAAAATTTTTCATATTACCTATATGAATTTCATTATTTATATCTAACCAACCATATTTTATATTATCTATCATATATTTTAATATATCTTCTTTATTTTTTATGTCTTCTATATTCATCATAATTTCCTATATACCTTTCTATTTGTTTATTATTTATTTCTAATATTACATCAGCTACTTTATTTATAAAATATCTATCATGTGACACAAATAGTATTGTTCCATTAAATTCCTTTAAAGCACTTTCTAATATTTCTCTTGTATCTATATCAATATGATTTGTTGGTTCATCAAGTATCAAAAAATTATACTCATCTTGCATCATACAAAACAGTTTTAATCTAACCTTTTCACCACCTGATAAATATTTGATTTTTTTATTTATATTTTCTCCAACAAATAAATATTTAAAAAGTGCTGAACGTAAGTACTCTAATGGCCCTATAAAGTATTTTCTAGCTTCCTCTAATATACTTAAATTATCATTTTCAAAGGTTATCTCTTGAGGTATATAGCAAATTTTAACATTTGAACCTAATTTTACATTATTCCCACTTAATATTTCTTTGATAAGTGTAGATTTACCAGTTCCATTTGGTCCTACTAAAGAGACTCTGTCTTTATAATAAATATTAAAACTTGCTTTATCAAAAAGTATCTTATCACCAAAAGATATATTTAAATCTTTAACACACAATACATCTCTACCAGATCTTTCTGATTCGTTAAACTTTAAATTTATATTCTTTTTTTCTTCTGGTTTATCTATTTTTTCTAACTTTTCTAATCTTTTCTTTATTGAATTTGCTCTTCTATAAAATATTTCACCACCACTAGGTCCACAAAGCCTACCATATTCTTGAAGTTTTTTTATAGAATTTTTCATAGCTGTTATCTGTTTTTGTTGATCTTTATAGTCTTTAAATTCTAACATCAATCTCTTTTCATTTTCTTCTATAAAATAGCTATAATTACCAAAATATTCTTCTATACCTCTTTTAGTTATTAAAAATATTTTATTTACAACATTATCCATAAAATATCTATCATGAGATACTAAAATAACTGTACCATTATAATTAGATAAATATCGTTCTAACCATTCTATTTTTTTTATATCCAAATGATTAGTAGGTTCATCTAAAAGCAAAATATTGGGTTCTAATAACAATATACGAATTAAAGCTATTATTGTTTTTTCTCCACCTGATAAAGTATTAAAATTACGATTAAGTATCTCATCTGTTATATTAAATACAGGTAATATTTTTTGAATTTTAGTTTCATATTCATATCCACCCATATTCATAAATTTTTCTTGTAATTTTATGTATTTATTTATATTTTTATAGTTATCACTGATATCATAATTATCCAATTCTTTTTTTACTTTTAATATTTCACTAAAAGTCGAATATATATAATCTTTAACTTTTATATCACTCTCTTCTGGAATTTGTGAAAGATATCCTAATGTAATACCCTTTCTTAATGAAATAACACCACTACTTGGTATTTCTATGCCTGCTATTAATTTCAATATTGTAGTTTTACCACTACCATTCGGACCTATTAATCCAATTTTTTCTCTACTTTTTACTGTTAAATCTATATTATTTAAAACTTTATTAAAACCATAAGTTTTATTTACCTTATTAAAATTTATTTCAATCATATTATCACCTCACAAAAAAACTATATAGACATCTATATAGTTTTAAATATATAGATGCAGGCACGACTAAAACTCACACCTGCATCACAATTTTTTTTAATGAGATGAAGGTGTGATATTAGTTGTATACATAATTACTTTACCTATATATTTTTTCATAATATCACTTCCTATTAATAATATATTATAAAATTTTAATTTTGTCAAATATTAAGAACCAGTACTAGAATACTTTTTTACTCCTTTATAAAATATTAATATACAAGGTATTAAATAAAGAAGTGTTATAAGAGGAGAAATAATAAATAATTTATTATTTGTTTTATCTAATAAATATAAAAGTGGATAATAATTAACAAAACCAAAAGGTATTATATATGTAAATATAAATACAAAACCTTTTTTAAATATCCCTATTGGATATTGAGCCATGTGTTTTCCACCATCAGTAAATACATTTCTAACTTCTAAACCTTTAACAGTAAAAAAACAATATGCAGCAGATAATATAAATATTCCTAAAAATATTAGTATTGAACTTACTATCATAAGTATTAAAGTAATTACTTTAGATATGTTCCAAATAATATCTACTTTAATAATTGCAAGTATTAATATTACTAGTGATTGTAATAATCTAGCCATTTTAATAAAACTTACTTGTTCACAAAATACCTGTGTCATAATACCTCGAGGCCTTATTAAGAGCTTATCAAAATCACCTCTAATAATCAAATCATCAAATTGATCCATTCCTCTAAAAAATGACTCACAAAATGAAAATCCAAATTGAATTATACCAAAAGTTAACAATACCTCATATTTAGTAAAACCTTTAATATTATCAAATTTATCAAATATACAAACTATTGTAAAATAATAACCATAGAAAACAATAAATTGTGATATAAATGATAATATAAATGATACTTTATATTGTAATTCACTTTTAAAATGAACTTTTAAATATTTTAAATATAACCCCATACTAACCTCCTTGTATTACTGCTTTTTTTAAAGCTTTTTTAGTAAGTATTCTTCCTAGTATTACAAGTATTATAATCCAAACTATTTGATATATAATTCCTATATAACCTTCATTCATTGTAATATTTCCTACATATAATCTAAATGGAAAATCACTTATATATCTAAATGGGAGTAAATTTGTTATATATTGTAAAGTTTTAGGAAAGAAAGGTATAGGAATGGCTAAACCTGATAGTAAATCAGATAAAACCATAAATATGTTTACAATACCTTTTTCATCTAAGGTAAATATACAAATAATATGATATAGTAATATGAGAAATGTCATAAGTATACTTGAAAGTATAAAAGATAATATAAATAATAATAATCTTGGGAGTTCTATTGAAAGAGTTAAATTATATGGTTTAGGTAATATTAAAGCAAGAAGTATGACTGGTAAAAATCTAAGTGTTACTCTAGATAATCTATCTCCAAGTATTTTAGAAGCCCACATAAAATATAAATCTTGGGGTCTAGTTAATTCGTATGCTATATTACCTGTTTTAATTAAATTAATTATTTCTTTGTCTTTATACCATAAATATATTAAAGCAAAAAATGCTTGGCATAACCATAAATAACTAACTAATTCATTAAGTGGCATAGGTAAATTTTTAGGATTAGATTCATAACATGCAATATATACTGATATATAGACAAATCCAAAAAATATTTGAGTTGATATACCCGCAAGTGCTGCTGCTCTATATTGAAGACCTGTTATAAATTTTAATTTAAAATAAGATATATATGTCCTCATATTTTAAAATCCTCATATAATCTAACTATTAATTCATCAATATTTCCACTATCAATATCAATATCTATTATTGATATTTTTGACGATAAATAATTTATAAAACTACTTATTTCCGTTTTTCTAATATCTATTATATATTCCATGCCTTCTTTTATTTTATTACTTTTTACTATATAATCTTTTTTTATATCTATTTTATCTTTAGTTTTTACAGTTATTTTTCTTAAATAATCATAGTTCTTTTTTAATTTATCTAGAGTTCCATCATATAATACCTTACCTCTACCAATAAGTATTATTCTTTTAGCAAGCGCTTCTATGTCACTCATATCATGTGTTGTAAGTATTACTGTAACTTTATTTTGTTTATTTATTTTTTTTATAAATTCCCTAACTATTTTCTTAGATACTGCATCAAGACCTATAGTAGGTTCATCTAAAAATAATAATTCAGGTTTATGAAGAAGTGATGCTGCTATTTCACACCTCATTCTACTACCTAGACTTAATTGTCTTACAGGAACATTAATTATATCCTTAAGATTTAACATATCAATTAATTCATTTAATGTCTTTTTATACTCATCATTGTCTAATTTATAAATATCTTTTAATAAATTAAATGAATCAATAGCTGGTATGTCCCACCACAACTGACTTCTTTGTCCAAAAACTACTCCAATAGATGAAACATATTTTTTTCTATCTTTCCATGGAATTTGTTTTTTTATTAAAACATTTCCACTATCTGGAACTAGTATTCCAGATAATATCTTAATAGTAGTAGATTTTCCGGCACCATTCGGTCCAATATATCCCACTATTTCACCTTTTTTAATAGAAAATGATATATCATCTATTGCTTTAATATATTTATATTTTCTACTAAAGAAAGTTTTTAAAGTACCAAATTTACCATCAGATTTTAATGGCACTTTAAAAGTTTTACATATGTGTTTTACCTCGATGAATGACATTTTATCAACTCCTCTCCAAGCAAAGAATCAACAAAATGTATTAGTATTCAATGAATAACGCAAAAAACCACATATTTCTATGTAGTAAATCTAGATGTTTATAAATTGTAGATTCTTTGCAAAACGTCTCTTAAAATATATAATAAATATTTTAAAATGTCAATACTTTTTTTTTATTTTAAATACTCTTTTATAAACTTACTAGAACATTCTCCTGTTTCAT
>CAVEJT010000021.1:0-17612 GCA_963616135.1 Bacteroidaceae bacterium
ATGATACATTAAGGTATGTTGATTGGTATACAGGACCTGAACAACCTCGTACACTAACACATGAAGATTATAAAAAAATAATTAAATCAGATGCCATTTTTTGCAGAAAATTAGATGAAAATAAAGATAAAAAAATATTTGATATGTTGGATAAATATAGAAATAGAAAGTAAACACAAATTTTATTAGGAGTGTGATTTATGAAATTAACATTTGTAGTGCCTTGCTATAATGAAGAAAAAAATATAAAATTATTTTACAATGATGTTGTAAAAAATTTTAAAAATAAAGGGTATGATATTGAATTAATATTTATAAACGATGGTTCTAAGGATAATACTATAGGTGAACTAAAAAAGTTGGTTAAACTAAATGATTTTGAAATTAAAATTATAGATTTTTCTAGGAATTTTGGTAAAGAAGCAGGTATATATGCAGGTCTTAAAAATTCAACTGGTGATTATACAGTTTTGATTGATGCAGATATGCAGCAACCACCTAGGTTAGTTCTTGATATGTTAAAATGTATAAAAGAAGATAATACTATTGATATCGTGGCATATTATCAAGAAACTAGAGTTGAAGGAAATTTTTTAAGTTTTTTAAAAAAGAGATTTTATTCAATAATAAATAAAATTACAAAACTTAATTTTGTCAATGGAGCAAGTGATTTTAGATTAATAAAGAGAAATGTGTTGAATGCTATTCTTGAATTTACTGAAGAAGAAAGATTTTCTAAAGGAATATTTGCTTGGATAGGATTTAATACCAAATACTTGCCATATGTTCCTTTGGATAGAGCAAATGGAAAAACATCATGGAGCTTAAGAAAATTATTAAGTTATGCTATGTCTGGAATATTATCATTTACAAATAAACCTTTAAAAGTTGTAACTCATCTTGGAATTTTTAATATAGTTGTTTCATTCATATGGTTTATAATTTTAATTTTACTAAATAATTCAATAAATAACCTTCAATATATATTATCATTTATACTATTTATGTCAGGATTAAATTTTATAGTTTTAGGCTATATTGGGGAGTTTATTTCTAGAACATATAATGAAGCAAGAAAAAGACCAATATATATAGCAAGGGAGGTATTAACTAATGAAAAAGTTAAATAGTATTTACAAAAAGTATGAAGAAATAATCAACTATATTATAGTGGGTGTTATGACTACAGTTGTTAGTTTAGGTACATACTATATATCAGTTAATACTTTCCTAAATCCTAAAAATGGTATAGAATTACAAATAGCTAATGTTATCTCTTGGATTTTTGCTGTTACATTTGCATACTTTGCAAATAGAAAATTTGTATTTAAAAGCAATAATAAAAATAAATTTATAGAAGGATTTAAATTTTATCTATCTAGGGTATCAACTCTTTTAATAGATATGTTAAGCATGTTTTTACTTGTTACAGTTATGTCTATTAATGATAAAATATCTAAAATATTAGTTCAATTTATAGTACTTGTTTTAAATTATATTTTTAGTAAGTTTTTAGTATTTAGAAAAAGTGATAGTAAAAGGGTTTTATTTATAGCATCCACTGGTGGACATTTAAGTGAACTTTTACAATTAAAACCTCTTTTAAAAAAATATGATAGTTATTTAATAACTGAGAAAACAAAATCTACAATAGGCTTAAAGAATAAATTTGATAAAGTAGATTACTTAGTATATGGAACAAAAGATCACAAATTTTCTTATATATTTAAATTTTTATATAACTGCTTAAAATCTTTAGTATTATATATAAAAATAAGACCTAAGGTAATTGTTACAACAGGAACTCATACAGCAGTTCCAATATGTTATATAGGCAAACTCTTTGGTAGTAAAATTATATTTATTGAAACGTTTGCTAATAGTAAAACAAAAACCTTATCTGGTAAACTTATTTATCCTATAGCAAATACATTCATTGTACAGTGGGAGAGTATGTTAGAATTATACCCTAAAGCAATTTATGGGGGGTGGATATATTGATTTTAGTTACACTTGGAACTCAAGATAAAAAATTTACAAGACTTTTGGATGCTATTCAAAAGCAAATTGATAATAAAGTAATAACAGATAAGGTAGTAGTACAAGCTGGTTGTACAAGTGATTATAAATCAAATGATATGGAAATATTTGATTTAATACCAATGGATAAATTTGATGATTTGATAAGTAAATGTGACTTACTTATAACACACGGTGGAGTCGGTTCAATAATAACTGGTTTAAAAAATAATAAAAAAGTAATAGCGGCTGCAAGATTAAAAGAGTATGGAGAACATACTAATGATCATCAGTTACAAATAATAGAAAACTTTACTAAGTCGGGTTATATTTTATCCCTTGATGATTTTGATAAGTTAGATAAAGTATTAAGTAAAGCAAAAAAATTTAAACCTTTAAAATATAAGAGTAATACTAAAAATATGATTAAATTAATAGAAAAAGAAATTGATAAATATTAAAATATACAACGTTAGGGTGGTTTAATGAAAAAGAAAGAAAATATAATTTTTATAATATTAGTACTTTTAATAATAGGTGTAGGTTCTCTTACTCTTGTTAAGGGTGAAAAAGATATTTCGTATAGAGAAAATAGAACTTTAGGTACATTTCCTAGATTAACAGTATTTGGATATTTAAGAGGTGATTTTCAAAATTATTTTACAACAGCATTTTCAGATCAATTTATAGGTGGAGAAACAATAAAAGCTAAAACGCATTCTATTTTAACTTTTACAGATTATAAAAATATACCAGAATATATTTGTAAAGATAGATATGTAAATGTAAGTGATACTATGTCAACTTTTGATTGTTCAGAATATATTATGGTTGGACCTAGTAAGTTAAGTGAAGAACAAGAAACGACAATACTAAACAGATTAAAAGTTTATAGCACGATGAACGAGAAAGTTGATATGTATTATTTTCTTTTAGAAACTCCTGCTATGTATAATTTTGAAACAAATAAACCTAGTATAGATATTTTAAATATCGTTAAAGATAATCTTAAAGGAAAATATAAAATAGATTATCTTCCTATTGAGAATTTTGAAAACTATAAAGAACATTTTTATAAAACTGATCATCATTGGAATTATAAAGGTTCGTATGAAGCTTATAAAAAAATAGTTAAAATGATGACTAAGGATAAGCCTTTAGAACCTATTGAAGAGAAAGAATTCGATGCATATTTTTATGGTTCATCAGCTCGTAGTACTCAAATCTTTGATTATAAAGAAAAATTTAAGGTATATAGATTTAACTATCCTAAATATACAGTATATGTAGAGGGTATTAAAGGGGAGTATGGTGCTGAAGAAGAGTACTTTAAAGGTAATTATGATACAACACCGCTTAGTAATCATTATGGTATATATTATGGTGGAGATAATGGGGAATTAGTTTTTGATTTTAATAAACCTAAAAAATCAAATTTATTGATACTTGGTTCATCCTATACAAACCCAATAAATAAATTAATTGCTTCACATTTTAACAAAACATATGTAGTTGATTTAAGACATTATGCCTGGGCAAAAGGCAAAGATTTTAATATAAAAGAATATTTAAAGGATAATAAAATAGATAAAGTTTTAATTATTTCAGATTTTAACTTTTTACAAGATCATGATTTTGATATAGAATGGAGCAAATAATATGTTATTTAGTAGTTTAATTTTCTTATTTGTTTTTTTACCTTTAACTTTATTGATATATTTTATTTCTGATGATAAATATAAAAATTATATATTATTGTTTTTCTCTTTAGTATTTTATTCTTGGGGAGAACCTAAATATATATTTTTGATGTTAGCATCTCTATTATTTAATTATATTTTTGCTCTTATCATAGATAAATATAATAAGAATAAAACAATAAGTAAAACAGTATTAATTATTTCTATAATATTTAATTTATCTTTAATCTTTGTATTTAAATATTTTGATTTCTTTGTTTCAAATATTAATAATATATTTGGAATAAAAATACCATTAAAGAATATCGCACTTCCTATAGGTATTAGTTTTTATACATTTCAAATTATGTCTTATGTTGTGGATGTATATAAAAAAGATGTTAAAGTTCAAAAAAATATATTTTTGCTAGGAACATATTTAACATTTTTTCCACAACTAATAGCAGGTCCAATAGTAAGATATTCTACAGTAGAGGAAGAATTGAGAACAAGACATCATTCCATTTCACTTTTTGCAGATGGATTTAGAAGATTTATTGTTGGATTAGGTAAAAAGGTAATTATAGCTAATAATGTTGCTCTTTTAGCAGATACTATACTAAATGGAGCTGTTAGTAATCATCATCAAGGTATTATTCTTATAATTGGTGTTTTAGCTTATACATTACAAATTTATTATGATTTTTCAGGATATAGTGATATGGCAATAGGACTTGGAAAAATGTTTGGATTTCATTTCTTAGAGAATTTTGATTATCCTTATATATCTTGTAGTATAACAGAATTTTGGAGAAGGTGGCATATTTCTTTATCTACTTGGTTTAGAGATTATATCTATATACCATTAGGTGGTAATAGAGTATCAAAACCTAGATGGATATTTAATATATTTGTGGTATGGATGCTTACTGGACTTTGGCATGGAGCTAGTTGGAATTTTGTAATATGGGGTTTATATTTTGGAATAATTCTATTAATAGAAAAATTATTTTTATTTAAATTTTTAGATAAATTACCAAAAATAGTAAGATGGATATATTCATTTGCACTAATAAATTTGGGTTGGATTATTTTCAGGATGGAAGATATTTCATCAATGAAATATCTATTATTAAATATATTTAATAATCTTACAAAGCCTATTGGTGGAGTACTTGCTAAAAATTACTTTTTATTAAACTATATTCCTTATTTTATAATAGGTATTATATTAATGTTCCCAATAATTCCATTTATTAAAAATAAATTTAAAGATAATAAATATTTTGTTATTATAGATGATGTAGTACTTTTAATAGTATTTGTTGTTTCTATTTGTTTACTTATAAATAATACATATAATCCATTTATATATTTTAGATTTTAAGGAGAAATATTATGAATAAAGTTAAAAAATATGATTGGTTAGATATACTCAGAATAATTTCATGCTTTGCCGTAATTTTACTACATTGTAGCTGTGATGCATTTTCAGTTACTCAAGGTGCGATAAGTTTTACTATAGGTAACTTTTATAATTCAATATCTAGATTTTGTGTCCCTATATTTTTAATGATTACAGGTGCTTTATTATTAAATCCAGATAAAGAAATAGATATAAAAAAATTTACTATAAATAAAACATTAAGAATAGTGATTGATTTTGTTTGTTGGTGTATAGTTTATTATTTGTTTTATACAATAATTATAGCAAAGGATAAAGTAACATTTACGGGGATAATAAATGGTATCATAAATCATCAATTTCATTTGTGGTATATGAAAGCACTTATCTTTATTTACTTATTTTTACCAATAGTTAAATTAATTACCAATAATCATGAAAAACTAATAAAATATTATATTATTACATTTTTAATATTTGGAGTTTTATTGAAAAGTTTAACACTTTTACCATTGCCACCATGCATAATTAATATGTTAAACTTTTTTAGAGAAAGTGATTCATTTTGGTATATGGGATATGTAGTACTAGGATATTATTTATTCTCAACAGATATTACAAAAAATAAAAGATTAATAATTTATGTATTAGGAATAATTTCTCTTATTTGTTGTTTTGGATTAAATGAGTTAGCATATATAAAATTTCATAAAATGCTTTATTTAAATGATTATTTTTCAATTACTACATTATTTTATTCTATATCTATTTTTATATTTATTAAATATAAGTTTAAAGATGAATCATATAATGAAATTAACTTGAGATTTATAGGTGATAAAACATATGGAATATATTTAATACATATGATGGTTATGTACTTATATGAATTATTAGAATTTAGTACTTTTTCATTTAATTTTATAATATCTATACCTATAATGAGTATATCAATATTCATTGCAAGTTATATTATAATTATAATCATGAAGAAAATACCTATAATAAGAAAAATAGTATAAATATAAAAATTTTGTCATATAATACAGTAGAATAGATCAATTTGACAAACTATTATAAATTTGTTATAATTCTATCTATCGATGGCACATTATTCTAGTCAGATGATTTATTATGAAGACGGGGCTAAAAATCCGTTAAAGAGCATATCGATGAAACTTTTGGTGCTTGCTTCTTTCGCCCAGATTGGGGTGAGTGCTGGAAATGAGAATGTTGGGCATCCATAATGGCATATGCAAATGACCCACCATTCGTGGAGACCTATTCTTGTGTTTGGCCTATACGTGATAACTGATGGACTAAATACGAAATAGGATTAAACCTACCTTGTGATGAAAGTTATGGGTAGTGTAGCTTGTCTTGAGTGAGTAATAGGGATAATTGATTAAACAATTTTGTAAGTTTTTAGCTAGAACCTTCAAGATTGCAATTTGAAATATTATTTGCAAAAAAGAATTAATAGTAAATATTTGGTGAGGAAATCTTCTAGAGTGTTGTTAGTATGGGATTGCAGTGCGTACTAAGTGGCAATCAAGTAGTATAATAGGTGACTATATACTAAATCTTTTAAAGGGGAACCGCTTATTGGTAACGATAAGTAAGATTTAGAGAAATTCGACTTGACCTAAGACGTAAAGTTAATCATATTAACGCCATTTTAAGTAAGTAAAAATATTTACTTGCTTTTTTTTATGCATAAAAACAGACAATTCATACAACTTGCATTTACTGTTAGAGTGAGTGAATATATTAGCACACAAGTAAAAAAGAATATTTGAAGATGGATATTATAAATAAATATAATTTTAGGGATTTAATTTTATAGATAATTATAGTATAATTAAAATGCAGTATATAATAGAAAGGAAAAAAGTATATGAAAAAAAAATTAATACCAATTATATTAATTATCTTTATTATATTTTCAATAGGTGTGCTTGTAATATATAATTATACTGAAGAAAAAAAAGAAAGATTACAAAAAGAAAATATAAAGAATTTAGAAACATCTATAAAATCTCATTATAATACTTACGTTGTAACCATTTCAAAAACTAATTTGTACTCTAAAGAATGGGATAAATATGTTGTAGTTGGTGAAATAAGTAAGGATGTAAAACTTAAATTATCTGATATGAAAATTGATTCTAATACAAAATATTTTAAACTTGATTTTGATGATTTATATATAGAATATGACAAAGTAAAACCAACAGAAGAATTCATTGTAAGTAATAGATATAAAAATTATATTCCATTTAATATAAATATAAAAACTCTTGATAAAACATCATTTTATAATGAGGATGATAATTTAATATATAGTTTAAATAAATCATTTGATTTTGTAGTTTTAATAAATGATGATGAGAGATATGGTGTTGAATTTAATAATGAACTTATGTATATACATAAAAGTGATGTAGAAAAAACTTATGATAATATAAATACAGAATTAAAAAATAAAACAAAAATAAAAACATTAACTTATCACTTTATATATGATCCAAATACTACAGAGTGTAATGAAATTATATGTCAAACTTTTGATCAATTTGAATCTCATTTAAAATATTTTAAAGAAAATAATTATTTTACTTTAAAACTTAATGAATTAGAACTTTATTTAGATGGTAAACTTCAAATACCAGAAAATAGTGTTGTTATTACTATAGATGATGGTACTATACTTGATTTAGGTGCTTTGGATTTGTTAGAAAAATATGAAGCAAATGCAACCCTTTTTGTAATAACTAATTGGGTAGATCCACATCATTTTAAATCAGATAATTTAGATTTGGAATCTCATACCGATAATATGCATCTTCAATATCAATGTCCTGGATATGGAAGTCAAGGTGGAGGAATACTTTGTCTTCCTGAAGATGTAGTTTTAAAGGATTTAAAATTAAGTCAAGAGAAACTTGGCGGAAGTAAGTACTTTGCTTACCCTTTCTTTGATTTTAACGATAGGGCAATAGAACTTTTAAAGAAGGCTGGATTTCATTTAGCTTTTATAGGGCAATATGATACTGATGGTTACTCATATCCGCTTAAAACAGATAAATTTAAAGTTAGAAGAAAAACTATATTCTCAAATACTACAATGGATGAATTTATTTCAATTTTGAAATAGTTCATCCTTTTATTGTATTAAATATAAAAATATGTTATAATTCATAGTAGGTGATGATATGCAAGATGATATGTCTCTAGAATTTAAGGAAGAAAAAAAAGAAAATAAAAATAGGAGTTATGTAATAGTTGGAATATTGTATATTGTTGTTATTATTTTATCAGTATTTTTGTACTTAGGTATAAAACAACAAAAACAAGTTGTAAAAAACAATTTAGATAAAACAAATGATAGTAAAATAAAAAATACATATCCATTTGAAGAAAGTGGTTTAGATGCCTATGAGTAAAAGCAATAAAAAATCAACTAATTATAGTTGGATAATAAAAATAATTATTATTGCATTTGTAATTTCATTTGTGTTTACCTTTGTATCTGAAACATCAATACCAAAAGTAAATATTTTTCTTGGAGTTATACTTACATTTTTGTTTATAGTAATAGGTGTTTTATTTGATATGATAGGTGTTGCTGTAGCGACCGCTAATGAAGATGTTTTTCATTCTATGGCTGCTAAAAGAGTAAAAGGTGCTCGTATGGCTGTGAGGCTTAAAAAAAATGCTGATAAAGTTTCAAGTTTTTGTAATGATGTTATTGGAGATATATGTGGTATTATTTCTGGCTCTACAGGTGCCGTTATATCTTTAAAGATATCAAGTACTTTTAATTTAAATCAATTAATTGTAACACTTATAATTATGGGAATTATCTCATCAATGACAATAGGTGGCAAAGCTATGGAAAAGGGGATTGCTATGAATAAAAGCAATAAAATTGTTATGAGTTTTGCTAAAGTTTTAAGTATATTTAGTAAGAATTGAGGTTATATATGAGGAGAAAAGGTTTTACTTTAGTTGAAGTTTTAGGTGTACTAGTTTTGCTTGCAATTATTTTTACTATAACTACGGTTGCGGTAACTAAAACAATAAAAGATAGTAAAAATACAACTTACCAAAAACAAATAAATGATATTTTAAATGCAACGTATGATTGGTCATTACTACATGTAAATAAATTACCAAAAGAAAATAAAAAGATTTATATAACTCTTAATGAATTAAAAAAAGAAGGTTTAATAGCTGCCGATTTAATAAATCCAAAAACAAAGGAGAAATTTTCAGATGATCTTGTCATTAGTATAAATAATGTAGGAGGTAACTATAAATATAGTGATTCTAATTCAAAACAGGGTGGCGACTATTTATATAGAGTTGAATTTGATTTTATGAATTCTAAAGATTATGACTATTTTAGACCAAAAATATTATTAGAGGGAACTGATAGTGAAACATATACATCAAAGTATAATTTAGGGAGCGAATATACATATCCATCTTATAGTGCAACAGATTCGGATGGACGTGATATTACTGATAATATTATTATAACAATAGTTTTAAATAATACTATCGTAGATAGTGTCGACACTTCTAAAATAGGAATTTATTATGTAATTTATACAGTTGTAGACAGTAAAGGATATTCTGCATCTGTTACTAGAAATATTATAGTGGTAGATGAAGATGCACCAACACTTACACTACCAGATAACGAAACTATTTCAACATCTGTCACAAGTTATGATTTAATGAAAGGGGTAATTTGTATAGATAATAGTAATACTTGTAAAGTTACTACAAGTGGTACTATAAAGTTTGGAACAGCTGGAAAATATGTAATAGTGTATACAGCAAAAGATGAATCAGGTAATACTACCACTAAAAAAAGAATTATTACAGTAGAATAGTGAAAACTATTCTTTTTTTAACAAAAGTAAAAAATTTATGTTATAATATATAACACATCAATTAGGAGTTGTTTTTATGGAAAGATTTAAAACTAAGCTAGTCTTATTAGTATTACTTATCATTTGTTTAGGAATTGTAACATTTTATGGTGTATTTGGATTATCTGTATCTCCAGTCAGTACAAATAAAATAAAATCAACTAGAAAAAAACAAGATAACTTAACAACTATTACTGCAATAAATGAAACTAATGTTGCCTATGATAAAAATACTAATACATATTTTTACAATATATCAAAAAAAAATTTAGGAAGTACTGTCGCACTTAAATTAGAATTTGATGGCAATTATAAATATAAGTTTAAAGGTCATGCTATAAATTTAATAAAAGTGGATTTTAATAGAACATACAAAGTTATTATTTATAATAAAAATAAATATTATGAAACTAAAATTAGATTTACAAATTTACCAATAGTAAACATTGGTGTTAATAGTGATATTACTAGAGATGAAATTAACTCTGATTTCACATATATAAATTCAACGTTATTAAATAAGGTAGTAAATAACAATAGTACTATTAAAATAAGAGGACAAAGTTCAACTGTTTTTCCTAAAAAGTCATATAAAATAAAAATGTATAATAAATCATATTCTAAAGATAAAGATATAATTATGTCTAAATTTTATTATGGATCATCTTTTATATTAGATGCATTATATAGAGATTCATCAAAGGTTAGAAATTTACTTGCTACTGAACTTTGGAATGTAGTTTCAAATGATTTTACAAATGTTAATATATATAGTGAATTTGTTGAAGTATTTATAAATAATGAATATAAAGGATTATATCTACTTACTGAACCAATTAATAGGACAAAATTAGGCTTGGCTAAGAGCAAGGGTAATGATACTAGTGTTCTAATTAAATCAAGTGGATGGCAAACTTATTATTCCAAGGATTTAAACGATTTAAATTTAAATAGCGAAACAATTTTAGATTATGAATTAAAATATCCTAAGGATGAAGAACTGTACTATGAATCATGGAAAACATTTTTAGATATTACAAAAGATTATTATGATGTAGAAAAAGAAAATTCATATGAAATAATTTCAAATACTTGGAATATAAAAAATTATATTGATATGGTTATTTTTAATGCTTTTATAAATAATGTTGATAATGGATTATTAAAAAATAATTATTTCTATATGAAAGATATAAATTCTCATCAATTATATATTCAACCTTGGGATATGGAATATAGTTTTGGACTTTCATATTATTCAGGCAATACTCAAACAAATTCCACTTTAAATTATAATTACAATAATCAGGTAAAAACTAACCGTAAAAATGATTATAAATCTACAATATTATTAAATTTAGATTCGTATCCAAATAGGATGAAGAAACTTATTGTAAAAAGGTATTTTGAATTAAGAAAAAATGGATTGAATTCTGAATATTTGAATAAATTATTAGATAAATATTATGACGAATTAAATATGGGAGCAGCTCTTAGAGATAGTGAGATTTGGTTAGAATATGATATAAATGATGAATTTAAGTTTATAAAAAATTGGATAAAAAATAGATTAAAATTTATGGATGAATATATGAAAGGTATAAAATATGAATAACGATTATAGAAAAGAATTAAAATATTTTATAACAGATAATGATTTTAATCTTTTAAATATCAATTTAAATTCTATATTGAAAAAAGATTATAATTGTATAAATGATTTTTATACAATATCAAGTATTTATTTTGATACGTATAATAAGACATCATATAATCAAGTAAAAAATGGATTAAGTGAGAGATGGAAATATAGAATAAGATTTTATAATTATGATGATTCTTATATAAAGTTAGAAAAAAAATATAAAATAAATGGTTTAACTAATAAAAAAAGTATAAGAATAACAAGAGATATTTTAAATCAAATTTTAAGTAATAAAATAAAAATAAATAAATTAAATGATCCATTATTAAATGAATTTATAATAAAGATGAATACTGAGTTTTTAAGGCCAATAATTTGTATAGAATATGATAGAGTTCCTTTTGTATATAAAATAGGAACAGTAAGAATAACACTAGATTATAATATTAGATATACAAATAAGTGTCATGATGTTTTTAATAGTAATAAGAAAGTAAATTATTTACAAAATAAAGTTTTAGAGGTAAAATACAATGAATTAATACCAGGATTTATTAGAGCAAAATTAGGTTTAAATCACTTAGAACAAACTTCGTTTTCTAAGTTTAATAATTGTATAGATGATTTAAGTAGGAGGTTTTAATATGATATTAACAACTAATTTCAATGATATATTTAAAAGTAGTTTTTTATCAAATTTTTCTAGTAATATATCAATTGCTACAATAGTAGCAACCCTAGTATATACACTTTTAATTTCAATATTTGTATTTTTTATATATAAATTAACGACTAAGAGTGTTATATATTCAAAAAAATTTAATGTGTCTATGGCTTTAATGTCTATAGTAACATCTGCAGTAGTATTATCTATGCAAGCAAATATTACAGTTTCACTTGGTATGGTTGGAGCACTCTCTATTGTAAGATTTAGAACAGCTATAAAAGAACCTAGAGATTTATTGTTTCTATTTTGGAGTATTTCAAATGGAATTATAATAGGTGCTGGAATATATTCGATAGCTATTATACTTGCTATAGTACTTGGAATATCTATGTTACTTTTTGATATGTTTCCAGATAAAAGAAATTCATACTTATTAATTATATATTTTAAGAACATAGATTTAAGCAAGATAGAAAATATTTTAAATGAACAAAAAATTAAATATAATTTTAAATCAGAAAGTTTATCAAATAAAGAAAGTTATTACATATATGAAGTAGTGCTTGGTAAGAATAAAGATTTTGTAGGAGAGATATCTAAAATAAAGGGTGTTACTGATGTTAATTTAATGTCACAAGAAGGTGAAGCAGGTTATTAAAATATATAAATAAACCTTTAAATATAAGAAAAAAGGTTTATTTTTTTTGACTTTGATTTTCTTTTTATGTTATAATGATTAAGGTGAAGTAAAAATGGTAAAATATGATGAGAGCTCAATTAAAATATTAGAAGGACTTGAAGCAGTTAGAAAAAGGCCTGGTATGTATATAGGTTCAACTGATAAAAGAGGACTTCATCATTTAATATGGGAAATTGTAGATAATGGTATAGATGAAGTAATTAATGGTTATGGTAATAAAATAAAAATAATTCTTCATAAAGATCACAGTGTTAGTGTAGAAGATGAGGGACGTGGTGTTCCTGTTGGTATGCATTCAAGTGGTAAAAGTACTCCTGAGGTAATATATACAGTGCTTCATGCAGGAGGAAAGTTTGAAACTAGTGGATATACAGTATCTGGTGGGTTGCACGGTGTAGGTGCTTCTGTTGTTAATGCATTATCTAAGTGGATGGAAGTTACTATTAAAAGAGATGGTTATGAATATTTTATTAGATTTAAAGATGGAGGACATGTTGATATTCCTTTAACTAAGAGGGATAAAACTTCTAAAACAGGTACTCGTGTTAGATTTATGCCTGATGATGAAATATTTTCAACTACTAATTTTTCTTTTACTACTGTATGTGAAAGAATGCAAGAAAGTGCTTTTCTATTAGAGGGAATAACTATTGATATAACAGATGAAGAAGATAACAGACATGAAACATATTGTTATGAAGATGGATTAAGAGCATTTGTAGAATCTATAAATGAAGGTAAAAATGTTCTTCATAAGGCTACTGTTTTTAGTGGTAATAAAAATAAAATTGATGTTAAGGTAGCTTTTCAATATAATGATTCATATTCAGAAAATATAGTATCATTTGTAAATAATGTAAAAACAAGTGATGGAGGAACACATGAAGTTGGATTTAAAACAGCTTTAACTCGTGTATTTAATGAGTATGCTAAAAGTAATGGATATCTAAAGTCTAAAGATAAAAATTTAGAAGGGCCAGATACTAGGGAAGGATTAACTGCTGTAATTAGTTTAAAAATCCCAGAAGAATTATTACAATTTGAAGGACAAACAAAAGGAAAACTTGGTACTCCAATTGCTCGTACTGCTGTTGATTCTATAGTATCAGAAAAATTATCTTTCTTCCTTGAAGAAAACAAAGCAATCGCAACCGATATAATTAATAAAATGTTAAAGAGTAGAAATGCTCGTGAAGCTGCTAGGCGTGCTCGTGATGAGGCCCGTAGTGGTAAAAAGAAAGATAAAAATGAAAGAACTATTAGTGGTAAACTTACTCCTGCTCAAAGTAAAAATTCAAAAATTAATGAACTTTTCTTAGTCGAAGGTGATTCAGCAGGAGGAAGTGCTAAAACTGGTAGAGATAGAAAATATCAAGCAATACTTCCTTTAAGAGGTAAAGTATTAAATACTGAAAGAGCATCCCTAGAAGACGCATATAAAAATGAAGAAATTAATACTATGATATATGCAATAGGCGCTGGAGTAGGATCTGATTTTACTATTGAAGATTCAAATTACGATAAAGTAATAATTATGACTGATGCCGATGTAGATGGATCTCATATTCAAATATTACTTTTAACATTTTTCTATAGATATATGAGACCTTTAATAGAACAAGGACATCTTTATATAGCTATGCCACCATTATATAAAATAGAATGTGGTAAAGAAGGCGAATATGCTTGGACTGAAGATGATAGAAAAAATTTACTTGAAAAATTTAAGGGTAAAAATACTAAAACTCAAAGATATAAAGGTTTAGGAGAGATGGATGCTACTCAATTATGGGAAACTACAATGGATCCTAAAACTCGTAGTTTAATTAAAGTAAGTATTAATGATGCTGCTTTAGCTGAAAAACGTGTTAGGGTACTTATGGGTGATAAAGTTGATCCTAGAAAAGAATGGATAGAGGAAAATGTTGAATTTTCTATGGAAGATAATTATAAAATAAATTAACCTTTTAGAAAGGAATTAAGTATGAAGAAAAAAGAAAATACAAATGAAACTTTAGGACGAGTTTATGATTTTACCCTAGAAGAGATAATGGGTGATAGATTTGGTCAATATGCTAAAGATATAATACAAAATCGTGCAATTCCAGATGTTAGAGATGGGTTAAAACCAGTTCAAAGAAGAATTCTTTATGCTATGTTTAAAGATAGAAATACTTTTGATAAAGCACATAAAAAAAGTGCTACAGCTGTTGGTAATGTAATGGGGCATTACCACCCACATGGAGATTCAAGTATCTATGAAGCTATGGTACATATGAGTCAGTGGTGGAAACAAAATGAGTGTTATATAGATATGCATGGTAATAATGGTTCTATGGATGGTGATGGAGCGGCTGCTATGCGTTATACTGAAGCACGACTATCTAAAATTAGTGGAGAACTTTTAAAAGATATTGATAAAGAAACTATTGATTGGGCACCTAATTTTGATGATACATTATATGAACCAGTAGTATTACCTGCTAGATTTCCTAATTTACTTGTAAATGGATCAAAAGGAATAAGTGCAGGATATGCAACAGAAATACCACCTCATAATTTAGGTGAGGTAATAGATGCGACTATTAAAAGAATTGATTCACCTAATTGTAGAATAGAAACTATTCTTGATATAATTAAAGGCCCAGATTTTCCAACAGGAGCTATAGTAGAAGGAAAAAAACAAATAACAGATGCACTAACTAGTGGTAGAGGTAAAGTAATTATTAGATGTAAATATGAAATAGTAGAAGAAAAAGGAAAAAAACAAATACTAATTCATGAAATACCATTTGAAGTTAATAAAGCTTTACTAGTTAAAAAAATTGCTGATATTATATATGATAAAAAAATAGATGGAATGCAAGAAGTTAGAGATGAATCAGATAGGGAAGAAAAAGTTAGAATAGCTATAGATTTAAAGAAAGATGCTAATGTAGAAAATATTGTTAATTATTTAATGAAAAATACAGATATGCAAATTAGTTATTCTTATAATATGATTGCTATTGTAAATAGAAGACCAATGCAAGTTGGAGTAATAGATATAATAGATGCATATATTGCTCATCAAAAAGAGGTTATAACTCGTCGTACTAATTATGATTTAACTAAAGCAAAAGAAAGAATTCATATTGTAGAAGGTTTTATTAAGATGATTGATATTCTTGATGAGGTTATTCGTACAATAAGAGCTAGTAAAAATAAACAAGATGCACAAAATAATTTAGTTAAGTTGTATGAATTTTCTCCTATACAAGCTGAGGAAATAGTTAAATTACAATTATATAGATTAACAAATACAGATGTTGAAGAATATAAAGAAGAATATAATAATTTACTTAAAATAATAGAAATACTTGAAAGTATATTAAATGATGAAAATAAATTAAAAAACGTAATGAAAAAAGAACTAAAACAAATAAAGGCAGAGTATGCAACACCTCGTAAAACTGAAATAAAGGACGAAATAACAGAAATAAAAATAGATACGACTGCTATGATTCCAAAAGAGGATTGTATAGTTGTAGTAACACGTGATGGATATATTAAACGTGTATCAAGAAGAAGTTATAGTGCAACTGATGATAAAACAGGATTGAAAGAACAAGATTATATTTTAGGTATGTATGAAGTAAATACTATGGATACAATTTTAATGTTTACGGATATAGGTAATTATTTATATGTACCTGTATATGAAATACCTGATATGAAATGGAAAGATTTAGGTAAACATATAAGTAATATAATTAAAATAAATCCTGAAGAAAATATAATAGATTGTATGGCTGTTACAAACTTTAATACAGATGCATATATTACTGTATTTACAAGGGGTGGAATGATAAAAAGAACACTTATAAGCGATCTTAAAGCCACTCGTTACACCAAACCTATGCCGTATATAAAACTAAAAGAAAATGATTCAGTTGCTAATATTTCTAAGTGTAGTGGTACTGATATATTTATAACTACTCATAATGGTTTTGGACTTAGATATGATATAAATGAAGTTCCAATACTAGGAAGTAGAGCTAGTGGTGTAAAAGCAATAAGTCTAAAAAATGATGAAGTAGTAAGTGGTCAGGTATTTAATGAAGAAGAGTATTTAACTCTTATAACTACAAAAAATACTGGTAAGAGAATTAAATTATCTGAATTTGAAAGAATTTCAAGAGCTCGTAAAGGTATTCAAGTAATAAGAGATGTTAAAACTAATCCATACTATATATTAAAAACATTTATAATTAATTCAAAACATAATTTAGGTTTAAAATTTAGAGAAGACATTGAATTAATTAAATTGAGTGAATTACCTATAGCTGATCGTTATTCAACAGGTACAAGTTTATCAAAACATGATATATTAGATGTGTTTGTAGAAAAAAATCTAGAAAATCCTAATATAATTAAAAAAATTTCAAAGGAACATGTAGAAAAAGAAAAAGTATCTTTAAAATCTATAGATGAAAGAATAATGACAATAGATGATTTTTTAGGTGACTTGGATATAAAATAGATAACATTTTGTTATCTATTTTAATATTATAT
>CAVEJT010000022.1:0-16250 GCA_963616135.1 Bacteroidaceae bacterium
AAATGTGCTTATGATGTAGAATTAGATTATGATTAAAAGTGGTGCGGTTGAAATTTCAAAAAAGAAAAAAGATTGATTAAACTCAATCTTTTTTATATTAATTCATTGTTAATGTTAGGATTACTTAATACTTCTACAAGTTTATCTATTTCTTCTTTAGTATTATAGAAATAAAGACTTACTCTACAAGTGTTTTTAATACCTATTTCTTCCTTCAATATTTTAGCACAATGATTACCTGCTCTTATACATATATTATATTTATTTAAATAAATTGCTACATCCTGTGGAAAAATATCCTTTATATTAAATGTTATTATAGAACTTTCACTACTTTCATTATATATCATAATATTTGGTATTTTTTTCATTTGTTCTATAGCATATTTTCTAAGTTCTTTTTCATAATTATTAATTTTATCTATACCAATATTTAATAAATAATTTATAACACTCCCAAACCCTATGACACCTGCTATATTAGGTGTTCCAGCCTCTAACATATGTGGCATACTATTATATATTCTATCTCCATTGTATTCAAAAGATGAGTTCATTCCCCCACCTACTATTATAGGTCTAATATCATTTAGTAAATCTTCTTTTATATATATTACCCCAACTCCAGTAGGACCACACATTTTATGAGCAGAAAAAACTAAAAAGTCTACATCAAGTTCCATTACATCTATCTTAATATGAGGTACAGATTGAGCACCATCTATTAATACTTTGATATTTTTCTGATGAGCATATCGAATTATTTCTTTAATAGGTCTAATATCTCCTACTACATTTGTTATATGCGCTAAACTTATGACTTTAGTATTAGGTGTTATTGCCTTTTTTACATTATCTAGAGTTACCTTTAATTCTTCATTTAAATCTATATAATTAACTTTTATACCTATTTCATCTTTAAGTTCAAACCATGGAAGTATATTTGAAGCATGTTCAGCCTTAGTAATTAGCACTTCATCACCACTATTTAAATAGTTTTTAAAATATCCAAAAATTATTTTATTTAATGAATCAGTAGCATTATTAGTAAAAGCTATTTGATCACTACTTTTAGCATTTATAAGATCTCTAACTAACTTTCTTGTATTCTCATACATAGTATCAGTTTTTATACTGATATCATAATCACCCCTATGAGCATTAGAACTATAATTGTTATAGTAATCACTTATGCTTTCACTTAGTACATATGGTTTCAATGTTGTCGCACCATTATCAAAATATATTAAATCACTATTAAGTAATTTAAAATCATCTCGATTCATAAATCACCTCCAATACTTATTAATATTCTTTGTAATACTCTTTAATATTTTTTTGTTAGATATATCACTAACTAAAAAACCTGTAATTAATAGTTTAATAGCATTATTATAATCTATACCTCTACTTTGAATATAAAACATTTCTTCATCACTAAATTTTCCTATTAGTGCTGAATGTGATGCTTCTACATCATTACAATCTATATAAAGATTTGGTAATATTTCACATTTATTATTAGTTAAATTTATAATTCTATTATTTTGATTTACTATGCATCCTGTAATATTTTTTGGAACAAAAGAAGACACTTGATAAATTATATTACCATTTTCTACGCAAACGCCATTATTCTTAATATTACTAGTTGTATTTTTATATCTATGGAATATATGATAATCATAAGTCTCTTTATTATTACTTATTGTCTTGAAATTATAATCTAAATTAGCTCTTTCACCTTTTAATTCTGCTATTATCATTTCTTTTATACTATCTACATTTTGAAATTTAAAAACATTACAAGTACTACTTTCATTTAAGTTATACTTATATTGTATTTTACCACCGACACCACTCGACAATATATTTAAATTAAAAGTTACATTATCTTCTATTTTTATATTAAAATTAAGTTTACTTTCCTCTTCTAATTTAATATCTAAATCTAAAGAGCAATCTTTTATTACCGTTATTTTAATCTCGTTGATTGCAAATAAACATTCTTTTTCAAAACACTCAATTTTTATATTGCTATCTACATTTACAATTTCTAAACTATCATTAACTAATTTTATTTTATTCATTTTTTAATTTTTCCTTTATAGCACATACACCAATAGAATTAACTTTTTTAACACTTATATTTTTAAATCCTTCTTTCTCTATTTTTTTAACTAAAGAAGCATCTCCAGATTCAACTATTTTTCCTTCACTTATTATATGTACAAAAGTAGGTTTTATGTAATCAAGAAGCCTTTCATAATGTGTAATTAATAAAATTGCTGGATTGTTCTCTTTATAATACTTCATAACAGATTCACCAACAATTTTTAAACTATCTACATCAAGTCCAGAATCTATTTCATCAAGCATTATAAATGATGGTTTCAACATATACATTTGAAGAATTTCATTTTTCTTTCTTTCTCCTCCACTAAATCCTTGATTTATACCTCTATGAATCATATCTTTATCCATTTTTAACATATCTACAGTATTTTCAACATTATTAATAAAATCAAACAATTTAAAATTTTCTTTTTCCCTTATGCTAAGTGCACTACGAAGAAAATCGGCATTTGTTACACCTTCTATTTCCATAGGTAATTGCATTCCTAAAAATATACCTAAACGTGCTCTTTCATCTACGCTTAAATTATTTAATAATATATCGTTGTAGTAAATAGTTCCACTTTCTATCTTATAATTAGAATCACCCATTATAACTTTAGTAAGCGTACTCTTACCTATACCATTAGGACCCATCAAAACATGTATTTCTCCACTATTTATAGTTAAACTAAAATCTTTTAATACTATTTTATTTTCAACAGATACTGTTAGATTATCAATTTTTAATGTATTCATAGTCTCATCTCCTAAATCATTATACTAAAAAAACAATAAAAAATAAAGAAATATAAATGTTTTTGTATATTTTTTTATATATTTTTCATAATAAACATGAATATTCGCAGTATTCACGTCAAAAAGAGTTATTGCTCTTTTTATTTTTCTTAAAATTTGATACAATTATATAGGAGATGATTTTATGGATTGCTTATTTTGTAAAATAGCAAGTGGAGAAATTCCAAGTTATAAAATTTATGAGGATGATATAGTTTTTGCTTTCTTAGATATTAATCCAGATAGTGATGGTCATGCATTAATAATACCTAAAAAACACTTTAAAGATTTAGATGATATTGATGATATAACATTAAATTATGTAAATAAAGTAGCAAAAAGATTAAAAAAACTATTAGAAGAAAAACTTAATTGCGATGGTATATCTTTATTACAAAATAACGGTATAGTACAAGAAATAAAACACTATCACTTACATTTAAAACCTTACTATAACAATAGAAAATCTATAGAAATGATTAAACATAATGAATATATTAATCCTAATATAGAAGAAGTATATAACAAAATAAAAGAGAATTGATTTTCTCTTTTATTTTGTTTTAGTCTTAGTTTTAAAAAATCTATTTATTTCTATATATGCATTCTCATCTGAATCTGACCCATGTATAGCATTATACATTTTATCAGTACCAAACATTCCTCTAATTGTTTTTTTAGATGCTTTTGTACTGTCTGTAGGCCCCATTAAATTTCTTAATTTTGAAACCGCATCTTCACCTTCTAATATCATAATTGCTACAGGTGCGCTCATCATAAATTTTTTTAAATCAGGATAAAAAGGCATATTTAACAAATGAGAATAATGTTCATCCACTAATTCTTCATTTAAGTTCTCTATTTTATACTTTTTGATCTTTAATCCATTGTTGTAAAACATTTCAACTATTTTATCGATATTTGGCATTCCATCTGGTTTTATGATTGCCAAAGTTTCACTAACATCATAAATACTGCTTTTATTTATATATAATAAGAAATTTTGAATTTCTTCTAAAGAAAGGTTAGATTTTCCACATAACATATCAAACTTACTCATATAATCTTTAAATTTAATCTCCTTATGGTTATTAGGCATTACTAAATCTCCACGAAAAGCAATTTCCCTATCTTTTTCTTTATTCCAATCCAATATTTCACTACCAGTAATTAAGTCTACACACCTATCATTATTTTTTAAATATAATTTATTTTCCACACCAACAACTTCTTTTATTAATGCTTTATTTAATGATAATGAATTTATATTGGCCATTTTTATATTTATTTTACCAACTTCACCAATATATAGTTTACTTATATCATACTTTTTCATATAACCACCTCGTTTTAATATAATAACATTAAACATTTAAAAAAGCAACTATTTAATAGCTGCTTTTCTTGAAAAATTAAGTCTTCCACGTTTGTCATAACCCAAACATTTAACTATAATTTCATCGCCTTCTTTTACTATATCACTTACATGTTCAACTCTTTCTGTATCAAGTTCTGAAATATGTACCATTCCTTCACATCCAGGCCAAATTTCTACAAAACATCCAGCTTCTATTATTTTAACAACTTTAGCATTATATATTTTACCTTCTTCTGGAGTTCTTACTATATCCTTAATCATATTAGCTGTTTTTTCTATTATTTCTTTATCAGTATGATAAATAACAACTCTACCGTCATCTTCTAAATCTACTTTAACAGCATTAACATCATTTACTGCATTTACACCAGAAGCCTCAAGTATAATCTTAGTAATTGTGTCTCCACCTTTACCTATAACTTCTTTAATTTTATTAGGATCTATCATAAATGTTTCAGTCTTTGGAGCGTATTTACTAACTTCCTTTCGTGGTTCTGGTATTTGAGTCGTTATTTTATCTAAGATTTCCATACGAGCAACTTTTGCTTGCTCTAAAGCATTTTTTAATATTTCTTTAGTTATACCTTTAATTTTGATATCCATTTGAAGTGCGCATATACCATTTTTAGTACCTGCAACTTTAAAATCCATGTCTCCTAGATGGTCTTCCATACCTTGAATGTCAGTTAATATTGTATAATCATCACCATATGTAATTAATCCCATAGCAATTCCAGCAACAGGAGATTTAATAGGAACACCAGCAGCCATTAAACTCATACATCCAGCACATATACTTGCTTGAGAAGATGAACCATTAGACTCAAGTATTTCTGATACAACACGAATTGTATAAGGAAATTCTTCTTCACTAGGTATTACTTGAGCAAGAGCTCGTTCACCAAGGGCTCCATGGCCTATTTCACGTCTTCCAGGAGCTCCATATCTACCAGTTTCTCCAACTGAAAATTGTGGAAAATTATAATGTAACATAAATCTTTTTTCAGTTTCTAAGTCAAGTCCATCTAGTATTTGATGTTCTCCAAGAGCACCTAGAGTAGTTACACTTAAACTTTGAGTTTCACCACGAGTAAATAGTGCTGAACCATGTGTTCTTGGAAGTAAGTCTATATCAGTTGATATTGGTCTAATTTCAGTCATAGCTCGTCCATCAGCACGCATACCTTCTTTAACAACTATAGATCTAAATAAATTATACTCTACCTCTCCAAATACAAGTTTAACACTTGTTAAAAGTTTATTTAATTCTTCTGGTTCTAAATCTTTATTTTTTTCTTCATACTTAGAAACTATTTCCTCTTTTAATGAATCAATAGCATTATATTTAGTTAATTTATCTTTAATACGAAGTGCTTCATCTAATCTTTTAGTACAATATTCTGTTACATAATTTCTTACATCATCACTTATAGGCAATACTTCGTATTCCATTTTTTCTTCGCCTACTTCTGAAATTATTTCATTTTCAAAAGCACATAACTCTTTAATTGCTTCATGTCCAAACATTAAAGCCTCTAACATATCATCTTCTGATACTTCCTTAGAACCTGCTTCAACCATATTAATCGCATCACTAGTACCTGCTACAGTAAGCTCTATATCAGTAAGGTCAGTTTCTTCAACAGTTGGATTTATAACAAATTCACCATTTACTCTACCAACTTTAACACCTGCTATAGGTCCATCAAAAGGTATTTTTGATATACTTGTACATAACGAAGATCCAAACATAGCAGCAAGTTCTGGAGAATTATCAGGATCTACCGATAATACTGTATTTACTATTTGAACCTCATTTTTAAAATCCTCTGGAAACATTGGACGCATAGGTCTATCAATCATACGAGCCGCAAGTGTTGCTGCTTCAGTAGGTCTTCCTTCTCTTTTTATAAATCCACCAGGTATTTTTCCTACAGAATATAATTTTTCTTGATATAAAACCATTAGTGGAAAAAAGTCAGATAATACATTAGCATTCTTACTGACAACTACAGTTGATAACACCACTGTATCTCCATATCTAACTAAACAAGAACCACTTGCTTGTTTTGCAAGTTCTCCAATTTCTACAACTAATTTTCTTCCTCTAAAATCTAATTCGAATACTTTCTTCATAATTCCTCCTTCAATTCAAATTAAAGACACTCAAAAAAGAGTGTCTACGATTTAATAAATTTTTTTATTTTCTTAAGCCCAATTCTTTAACTATATTACGATATCTAGTAACATCATTTTTAATTAAATAACTTAATAAACTTTTTCTTTGACCAACTTTATGAAGTAATCCACGTTTAGAATGATTATCCTTTGGATGCTCTTTAAAATGTTCAGTTAATTCCTTAATCTCTTCAGTTAAGATAGCTATTTGAACTTCTATAGATCCAGTATCTTTTTCATTCTTACCAAACTTCTTAGTTAATTCTGCTTTTCTTTCCTTTGTTAAAGCCATTTTAATTCTCCTTTCATATATTCGCTTATACCTAGTAGAAAATCGGAGTTTTTCCCCACCAAGAAATAAGTACAATAATAATATACACTATATTTTAAAAATATGCAAGTGATTTTATAACTTAATATTATTTAATCTTAATTCTTTCGTTTTTAGTCTCTATATAAATTCTTTGAACTATTCCTAAAGATGCTATTAAAGATAATGTAAAACTTCCACCATAGCTTAAAAAAGGTAAAGGAACACCTGTTAAAGGTATAATTCCAAAAAGACCACCTAAATTAATAAATATGTGTAAAAATATGTATGTAGCAACCCCTATACATATATATTTATTACTTATCTTTTTTGTCTTCATAGATAATTTTAATATTCTATACAGTATTATTATGTATGCGATAAGTATTAAACTACATATTAGTACTCCATTTTCTTCTGCAATAATTGCAAAAACCATATCAGTATGAGGTTCTGGTATATATGAGTATTTTTGTGTACTTTTACCAAGACCAACACCAGTAAGTCCTCCATTATTTATAGCTATATATGCATTACACACTTGATATCCATTTGATTCATATTTCGAACACGGATTAAAAAAATCAAATCTAGAAAGTTGTGCTTTCGATAAAACATATCCTGCAAAATTCAACATGGACAAAAGTCCTATTATACCTATAACTCCAACTATTAATGTTGATTTAAATTTTTCCCCACTAGATATAGGGCTTGAAAAAAATAAAACTACAAATATACCTAATAATATAATAGCGGTTCCTAAATCCTTTTGTAAAAAAACTATCACTGGAAAAATAACACCAAAGCCAATTATTTTCCAAATTATCATATCATGTTTTTCCCTCATATCCGATAATTTTTTTGAGTATTTCTCAAATAATAAACTTAAAGTAAGTATTACTGTAGGCTTAGCAAATTCACTAGGTTGTACTTTCATAAATTTTAAATCAATCCAGTTTTGAGCACCTCTAGTGGAAACACCTTTTAATACTAAATACAAATTCATACCTAATACTACTACATATACAATAAGCATCCAATATTTATAATCTCTTGTTTCTACTTTAAATATTAATATTAAAAAAGCAATTAAACTTATAAATAATATTACTGAATGTTTAAAAAAATAATAAAATAAATTAGCATCCCTATTAACTACAGCTTCTCTACTAGATGCAGTAACTATATTTAAAGTACCGAATATAATTAATATAAGTGTTGTAAATAACAATATTTTATCCATATCAGCAAAAGTTTTCTTTATTTTTTTAAACATATTATTTACTCACCTACCTTATATATTAATTTTAACATATATCATAAAATTTAACAATAACTAGGTATTTTTAATTATCAAGATGAATGTAAAATAATATGATATATTGACTAGATTGGAGGGTTATTATGTATTACTATGGTGGATATCAAGGATACGGTGGATATCCTTATGGTGGATGTGGAAATACCTGTGGCGGAGGTTACGGTACAGGATATGGAGCAGCTATTATATTAGTTTTATTTATTCTTTTAGTTATTGTAATTGGCGCTCGTGCTTTTGATGGCAATAGATAAATCTTCTAAATAATAAAAAATCTCTAGGTTTCTAGGGATTTTTTGTAATTATTTAATGATATTTCATAGTTATTAAAATTTCTTTAAACACTTGTAAAAAATATAATTTTGATTAACTTGTTCCTAGATAAGATATACAAAGCTTACATCTCAATGATTTTTCTTATAATAAAATATTTTTTCAAATATCAATCATTTCCGAATACATAAAAAGAATTAATTTTCATTAATTCTATATATAACTATTTGGTGGAGTCGATTGGATTTGCACCAATTTCTGTTGAAACCAACTGTTTTACAAAATATAACTATGATTCAAAAAAAAGATGCTATTTTTTTGGAATAATAATAACTAATGATTCAATTATGATTCCTGTATATTCATTATATCTTTTAGTTTAGAATATT
The DNA here is from genome assembly GCA_963616135.1 of Bacteroidaceae bacterium. Taxonomy (GTDB): domain Bacteria; phylum Bacillota_I; class Bacilli_A; order RF39; family UBA660; genus UMGS1613. Next base: position 8,760 of record CAVEJT010000022.1, read on the forward strand.
TATCACTTAATAAACTTCATATTATCTGGAATATACTTTTTGGAATTTATAATGTTTTGTTTTAATCACCTATCATGTTTATCTTTTTTTCAAATTGTTCTAATGCTATATCAAAAAAATAGCTTCTGGTGGATTACAATTAAATCACAATTTTATCACTATTTACTAAAACATAGTCACTGTTTTTATTAATATACTCTAATACATTTTTCATGCTTCTAATCCACTACTTTTGGCATGGGTAAATTAAATGTAACGTGATTATAATGTTGTATTCCTTGTTCTTTACAAAGTTCAGTATATTTATCATCCCAAGATAATCTATAAGCATCTTTTATATTTAAACCTAATAATTCAACCCATTTTTTTACAATTACTTCAGGATTTTTATCATTACTCTTATTTTCAATTTCTAAGGCTACGCCAAAAGGATATTCATCTACAGATATTTCTACATCTTTATTTGTAAATATAGTTCTGTATCTCTCATAACTTTCTATAGACTTCATTTTTAAAACATTATTTATAATAAACATCAAATTTTCATATTCATCTGATTTTATTGTTAATTCTACTTCTTCTTCTTTATTAACATCAGTAGAGAGTGTTGATTCAATTCTTCTTTTCCAGCTTAATTTACATTTTGAGTTTGAATCATTTTTAGTAACTCTTACCCTAAATCTACCGTCTATTTCTTTTGAATAAAAACTTTTGTTTTCATCAGAATGATCAAATTGAGTTGTCTTTTCATAACTTCTTTCGTCCATTTGTAGCTCCTTAATATTTTTTAGTTTTGAAATTATATCATTTAGTTTTTCTGTCGAAAAATAATATCTTACTTCATATTCCATACTAATTATCTCCTTTTTAAATTTATTATACTATTATTTAAATTAATTTTTTTTAAATCTTCCCTGGGCAACTTAATAAATATATTTTTATCATTTATACCTCATATTTTTAATTACAACTATATTATACTATATAATTTTATAAAATAAAAACACTAACCATAATAGTTAAAATTTTTACTCTTAAGGAACACCAGGGATACAGTGGATATCCTTATGGTGGATGTAAAAATACCATAGATAAATCTTCTAAACAATTAAAAAATCTCTAGGTTTTTAGGGATTTTTTTGTAATTATTTACTAATATTTCAAAGTTATTATATTTTATTAATCTAGTTTTTATGTTATAATACTACTTGGAAGTGATTTTATGTTTAAAAAATTAAATATATTAGATGAAAAAGACCCGCATTTAAGAAAGTCTAGTGTAGATGCTAAACTGCCTTTATCTAAGGAATATAAAACTTTAGTAAAACAAATAATAAAAGAATTAACATATAGTCAAATAGAAGAATATGAAAAAAAATATGAATTAAGACCTGGTATGGGACTTGCCTTTAATCAACTTGGTATTAATGAAAAAGTAATTGTTATTGTTTATGAAAACAAAGATGGAATATTTGAAGAATATGTAGTTGTTAATCCAAAAATAACAAGTTATTCTGATGAGATGATCGCTGCTGAAGCTGGTGAAGGCTGTCTAAGTGTTAACCGTGAGGTACCAGGACATGTTAAACGTCATGCTAGAGTTACCGTTGAAGGATTTGATGTAGATGGTAATCCTATTAAAATAAGAGCAAGAGAAGATCTTTCTATAGCTTTTCAACATGAAATAGATCATTTAAACGGTATTTTATTTTATGATAGAATTGATAAAAATAAACCTTTTTATACTGAAGATGAATTAAGATTAATATAGGAGGTATTTATGAAGGGTGCGCTTAAATACATTGCTTTATTTTTAGTAGCTTGTATACTTTCAATAATAATTTATTATAGTATATAAAAACAAAACTTTAATTAGTTTTGTTTTTTGTATCTTATTTTTAAATATTTATTATATAAGAAATATAGTAATTTATTATTTACATAATCAAATTCACCTATAAATTCTTTTAACTCTCCACCGAGTCTTTGTTTAAATAAATGAATACCATATATTGGATTATCCTGAGTAGGAGCTCCCGTTGTACCAAAGAAATCTATTACTTTATATCCAGATTCATTAGCATCTTTTATTATCTCATAGTACAATAAATAATTAGCATTTAACCATCTTAATTTATTATGATTACCACCATGTACTGTCCATACCATATCTTTATATTTAGCAGTTATTATAGATGATAGTACTAATTCTTTTTCATTTATATTATTAATTTCTACCAATTCTTTATTAAGTTTACTTAGTTTATTTTGTAAATCTTTTATTAAATTTTGACTTTTTGATACATTTTTATTTTGTGCATTTTCTAATTTTTCTATTTGTGATTTAATATCACTTATCAAATTATTATATGTATCTTTTAATTCATCTATATTTACTTTTAAAACATATATATCACTCATGTTATGTTTATTAAATATTTTATAAAATTCTTCATAATATGATTTTTTACATGGAGATATGTGTTCTCTAATACCAGTTTCTACCATTGTTGTATAAAATGCATCTATATCTTTTATATCGCCCTTATACATATTTAAATTATATTGATTACCTTTATTTAATATTTTTCTTGTTGTTGGATGAAATGCAGCATAAACATCTTTTATATCTTTATCAATATCTAATCTAAATGTATATCTTGGTTGATTATGTTCAAAGTTTTTATTAAATCCTTTATGTTTAAATCCATTTTTTTGTAATTCATCTATTACATAAGCATATTTATCTATTTCTAAATCTGGATCCATTCTAAAAAATATATCATGATTTTTTTTAGTATATTCTTTTAAATAATTACAAAAAATAGTTATTAATTTCTTATCACTATAATCTAGTATAAATCCTCTTGGACAATACATATAGCCAATATTATTTAATATTTTCTTCTCTAAAACTAAAGCACTTGCTACAAGTTTTTTACCCTTTTTTAAACCTACATAATGAGGAATAAACTCTTTTGATTTTTGGATTTGTCCAAAATAATAACTTTGCATAAAATGTGATTTATTACTATTAAGTACAAAATCCTCATATTCTTTTTTATCAATATCTTCTACAAATTCATACATATTATTCACCATATTTATTATACACCCTTTTACTCTATTTAAATCTTTTTTTATATTAATTTACATGTTCTAATGAATCCCATTTAAAGAATCCTAGTATTCCATACCTATTTCCTACTACATAAGGATAATCAGTACCTTCTTTTATATCAATAACATATCTTATCCAACCGCTTGCTAAATCATATATATTATCACTTTCTATACTAGTAGCTGAATATTCTCCCACTATTTTAACTTTATCGCCAATATTATACTTAATTTCCTTTAATTTATATTTAGCAATCAAAGTGGTATCTGAATTAAGTTCTTCAAAGTTGTATTTACTATCGTTTTTGTACCACCCCAAAAACTCATAACCATCTCTTTCTAATTTAGGAAGATCATTTACTATAGTCCCTTTTAATATCTTAGTTTTTTCAATTTTATCATCGTAATCTTTAAAAGTTATCTCTATATACTCATTTTTTGCCCATTTAGCAGTCAGTACTATATCTCTTGTTACTTCACTATCAAAATTATACTTTACACCATCTAATTGCCATTCTACAAATACATATCCATCTTTTACTGGTGGTTTAGGCTCATTTACTTTAGATTTTTTACTTACGTATTTATCTATTAATACCTCATCTGTTCCTGTTTCAAAAGAAACTGTATATTTATCTTTATCATATAAAAACACTATTATAATTGAAGCTATAAATAAAACTATAATTGAAATAATAATTATTAGTCTTTTTCTTTCCATACTATCACCAAACCCGATTTACATTATATCATTTTTATAGAATTAAAGTCAAATACTTGAGTATATTGTAATATGAAAAGATTATTTAATATACTTTTATTTTTTATTATTATCTTTTTAATACTTAAAAACTCTATAGAAATAATAGAAAGTATTAAGTTCTCCTTTAATATATGTGTTAATAATTTATTTCCATGTCTTATACCATTTATGATAATATCAAATATTTTAATTAATTATAATTTTGTTCAAGATATTAGTGATATTTTAAGCAATATAACAACTAAAATATTTAAAGTAAATAAAAGTTGTGCTTTCGCACTTATTATGAGTATGATAAGTGGTACACCAAGCAATAGTAAATATTTAAAAGACTTATTCAATAATGGATTAATTAACGAATATGATATAAGTAAATGTTTATGCTTTTGTCATTTTACTAATCCTATTTTTATATTAGGAACTATTGGTTATAGTTTTCTTGGTAATAAAAGAATAGGACTTATAATTTTAATTAGTCACTATTTAGGTAACTTTATATCAGGTATATTAAATAGAAATAAAAAGTATAAAGTCATAAATTTAGAACACAAATCTAATCTAAATAAAAAAATATTTATAAATGTGTTAAATGAATCTATTAAATCCACTATAGATACTTTATTACTTATAATGGGTATTATAACTTCTTGTCTTATTATTACTGGTTTAGTTAATAGTATTTTTAAAATAAATAATGATTATAAATTTATCTTTGGAATACTTGAAATTACTCAAGGATTAAAATACTTATCCTTATCAAATATTAGTATTACTCTTAAAATAGTTATTTCTACTTTTTTTATTACTTTTGGGGGATTTTGTATACATTTACAAATATTTAGTATATTAGATAATAATAAAATAAGGTACTTACCTTATTTTATAAATAGAATTTTTACTGGTATTTTATCTTCTTTTATATCTTTAATTTTATTTAAGTTGTTTCTTTAATAAAATAAACTAAATTAATTCCAAAATCTTCATTAGGATAAAGTTTATTTTTTATAGGTATTTTTATTACCATAAATCTATCATTAGATGTATTTATATCTAAATATTCATCATATATTGAAGGATTTGATACTTTAGATCCTTCTTTTAATACATAAGTATAATTTCCAAATTTTATTTTTTTTTCTTCTATTAATAGCTGAATAACTTCTCCATCGACAAATGTAAAGTTGTAACACAACAATCCCCCAGAACAAGGTTCATGAGTTAATACGTTATCTCTAGTGATTTTTGAATTCAACGCATTACTTAAATTTCCTTGATTTATAAGCAAAGTTGTTTTTATATTATTTTTAGTATAAGTATTTTTTAAAATGACAATAATATTAATAAGTAATATGATAATTACACTAGATAAAGCACATGTTGTAACAAGTTCTATTAATGAAAATCCTCTTTTATTCATTTTACTCACCAAACCTTATAGTAGCATAAGCAGAATTATCAAATTTAGCAATTAATCTATATTTCTGCTTGCCTTCCTTCTTTATTTTTGATATAAAACTCTTAAACTCGTCATCAGAAGTAAGTACCTTATCTTTATCAAATTCATTTGTAGTAACCATTATTTCACTAATACCTTCTAATTCTAATAATTTTTGACAACGTATTTCATTTGTAAACATATCACAACTTTTCAAATTTACATAATTATTACTTGTTACATTAGTATTTATAAAACTTATCGCTTTAGAGTCATCTAAAATATAATTTTTAACTGTATTTAAAGCATATAGAGCTTCAACAGTATTATATTTATAGTTTTCATTATACCCATTACTTATATTTATAAATTGTATAGTTGTGAATAATAGAATACCAGCCACAAATGAAGTTACAACAAGTGTTTCTGCCAACATAAAACCTTTATTTTTATTTTTTTTCATAAATATCCCTACTCTATCTTGAAATTATTACAACATTATTATATAATATATTTAGGATAAAATCTAGTCCTGAAAGTTATAAAAAGGGTGATAAAATGTTAAAAACTTTTGATTTTGATAAAACTCCAGTAGTTGAAATAGTAAATGAGATATTAGTGGATGCATCAAAAAGAGGTGCTTCAGATATTCATTTTGATCCACATGAGGATTCACTTAAAACGCGTATAAGAGTTGATGGTGAGTTGATGGATTATACAGAAATCCCTAATTCCATTGCAAAAAACTTAGTAACTCGTATTAAAATTATTTCTGGTATGAATATTACTGAATCAAGATTACCTCAAGACGGTGCGATTAAAGCTAACCTAGAAGGAATGGATTTAGACCTTCGTGTATCTGCTTTACCAACAAATAAAGGAGAAAAGATAGTTATCCGTATTCTAGATTATTCTCTAAGTTTAGCAGGTCTTGAAAGTTTGGGCTTTAGCGAAGAAAACTATAAAAAAGTATTAAAATTGATTTCTGTACCAAATGGGATAATTCTTGTAACAGGTGCGACTGGTTCAGGTAAATCAACTACTATTTATTCAATATTGCAAAGATTAAATAAAGAAAATACAAATATTATATCTGTAGAAGACCCCATAGAAATGGATATTGAAGGTGTTAACCAAATACAAACTAATAGTGAAATTGGACTTAATTTTGCTACAGTACTTAGATCTATTTTAAGACAAGATCCAAATATCATAATGATAGGAGAAATTCGTGATACTGAAACAGCAAAAATTGCAGTTCGTGCTTCTATTACTGGACATTTAGTGTTATCTACAATACATACAAACGATTCATTAAATACAATTGAACGTTTACTTGACATGGAAGTCGAAAGATACTTGCTTGCAAGTGCACTTACTGGTATCATATCTCAAAAATTAGCGAGAAAACTATGTCCTCATTGTAGAAAACTCAGACCTACAAATGACTATGAAAAAAATATCATAAGAAAAGTTCTCGGAAAAGAAGTTAATGAAATTTATACAGCGGTTGGGTGCGACATTTGTAAAAACGGTTATAGTGGTCGTATCGCAATACACGAAGTACTTATGATAGATCAAAATATTAAAGATGCTATAAGTTCTAATGTAAAAAAAGAAAAATTAAGACATTTAGTTTATAATGGTGACGTTATTTCCTTATTACAAGATGGTATGATTAAAGTTCTAGACGGACTTACAACTCTTGAAGAATTATTAAAGATTATTGAACTTGATGATGATGAAACGTTGCATTCAACAGGATTAGAAAATGCTATCGAAGTAAATGAATTAACAAAAGAAGGAAATGAACAACAGCCTCATAAACAAAAAGAAGAAATTCAAAAAACTCAAACAATTGTAGAAAAACCTGTTCTAGTTGAAAATAATAATCAAATAAATGATATTTCATCTAAACCTCGAATTGTTAATAGTGATTCTATACATGTACAACAAATAGAGCCTAATATAAATAATGAAAAAATAATACAAAAAGAGTTTAAACCTATTGATAACCCTACTCAACAGCAAGAACCTTCTCAACCAAAACCAGAAGTTAAAAAATCTATATTTGGTTCAAAAATAAGTTTATTTAAGTAAACTTATTTTCTTTTTTGAAATTTCAACCGCACCACTTTTAATCATAATCTAATTCTACATCATAAGCACATTT
>CAVEJT010000023.1:0-16075 GCA_963616135.1 Bacteroidaceae bacterium
TGTTCTAGCACAAACTAGTTTTTTTATAAATGTCTACCCTAAAGGGTGCATTTCATTATGCTTTATAGTTTTTATTTACTTAATCTTTCTTTTATAGTTTTTGATACAAAACTCATATCAGCTTTACCTTTTAATTTAGGTGTTACAAAACCCATAAGTTTTCCCATATCTGATTGAGCTGTTGGATTTATTGCAAGAAAAGCTTCATCTATTACTTTTAATACTTCTTCTTCACTTAATTGTTCAGGCATATATTTACTTAATATTTCTATTTCTTGTTTTGTTTGATCAATTAAATCTGTTCTACCAGCTTTCTCGAATTCAGCAATAGATTCTTTTCTTGTTTTAATTTGTTTGCTTATTACAGCAACGACATCATCATCTGTTAATTCTTTTTTTATTTTAATCTCTTCTAATTGTATAGCACCTTTAACCATTCTAAGGACACTTAATGTCTCCTTATCTTGACTTTTCATAGCGCTTACTAAATCTTTTAATATTTTATCTTTCATATAACCCTTTCTAAAATTAAAGAGCCTTACAGCTCTTAATAATTATTTCTTTCTCTTCTTCTAGTATTTTTAATACCTTCGTCTTTTTTCTCTCTACGTCTTACTCCTGGTTTTTTATAACCTTCTTGTCTTTCTCTAGCTTTTTTTAGGAGGCCGTCTCTTGCATTTTTTTGTTTCATAGTACGAAGTGCACCATCAACATTTCCGTTTCTTACTACTACCTTTGACATGTAATCCCTCCTTTCACAAATCTATCAGTATTATAACACTATCCTATAAATTATACAAGAAAAACTTTTATATTTAATACAAAATTCAACAATTTTAGTGATTTTTTTACAAAAAAGAGAGAAAAATCTCTCTTACATTGGACAAATATAACTACTATTTATAAGTCTTGTCATTGTTCCTACATATCTTCCTGCATTTAATATTGTAGTAAATGTATAACTTACAAGTGGCAACCAAAGTGGTATTGTTATTATAATGAGCGCTGATAACAATATTTTTTTATTTTTAAATTGGGCAAAAAGTTCCATTAAAAGCTCTTCTTATTGCAGATCCAAGACTTCTTCCCATATCCATAAGTGTTGAAGCAATTCTTGCTGCAGCATTGAAGAATGCAGCTGAATACCAAGCCCCACCTTCAATTTTTAATAATTCATCTTTTTTTAATTCTACCATAATACCTCCTAATTACATTTTAATGGTCTCATAATACCATCAACAAGTCCTATTAAAAATGTTATACCAGCTGCTACTCCTACAAATATACCTATCTTAAATGCCCCTCCATCTATATTTGCCAATTCTTTGTCAGTTAAATTTTTCATTTTTTTACTCCCTTCTTTATTTTTTCTTTCAGTATTTTAAATACTGTTGTTCTATTACTTTGTGTGTGCATTAAAATTATGTTATTATTTAATTTTAGTGAATCATCTAGATCTAATTTAAGTAATACATTATTATCTTTTTTGATTATCTTATATCTATAACATTTATCTTTAATATATAATTTTTTATTTAATGGAAAATCACTTGAATCTACAAGGACATAATAATCATTATCTACTAGAATTACTTGTCCTATTACACTATTATATATATTAAATGGTAGAGAAAATAATATAAAACAAATTATAAATAATAATATTAAAATAGTTATCCAAGATATAATACATTTAGGAGTTTTTCTATTTAGTATTATTGCCGAATCATTATAAATATCAATTTTATCCATTCCTATATACATCTTTCTGCACTCCATTTTCTATCTTAATTAATCTATCAAATAGATCTAAATTATCTAATCTATGAGATATAACTATTATTTGTTTATCTTTAAAGTATTTAAAAATATTTTTCAAAATTCTTCTTTCCATATTCGTATCTACTTCACTTAATCCTTCATCTATAATAATTGTATCAAAATTTCTTAAAAGAGCTCGTGCGAGTATTATTCGTTGCCTCTCTCCTCCAGATAAATTAAATCCATTTTCTTCTATTAAAATATTAAAATCTAAATTATGATCTTTTATTTCATCTACGTAGCACATTTTTGAAACATCTAAAAGTTTAGAACTATCACTATTATCAAATATCAAATTATTATAAAGTGTATCATTAAATAATATTTCATTTTGACTCACATAAATAATTTTATTGTTTATAGATTTTTTAGTATAGTTATTTATATCTATACCATTTATAAATACTTTATTATTATCTACCTTATAATATTTCATAAGTATTTTAAATAAAGTACTTTTACCACTACCACTTTTACCTACTACCATTATTTTAGAATTTTTTTCTATATTTAAATTTATATCTTTTAAAATATAATCCCTATCATTAAATGAGTAACTTAAATTCTTAAATTCTATATTATCTACTCTTTCTAATTTAACTATTCCATCTTTTGATTTTTCTACATCAAGCAAATTCAAGATTCTTTTAATCGAATTCTTTGCTTCTTTTATTGTTGTATCTAAATCAATTATATTTTTGATAGGTTCTAAAAAATATACTAAAAGTGATGTAAATGTAAAAAGTGTTCCAATCGTAAGTTTACCATTTATAACTAATAATCCACCTATGAGTGTTATTGTTATAAAACCTATATCGTTTATTAATTGTTTTAATAAATTTTCTAAAAAATATATATTTTGATAATTAAATATCTTTTTTAAATATTTTACATATTTCTTTTCAAATTTATTCATTATACTTTCTTCTATATGACTTCCCTTTATAGTTTCAAAACCATTTATAGATTCTATCATATATGCGGTTACTTCACTCTTTTGTCTTTGTATTTTCTTTATATAACTTTCAAATACTCCTCTAAATAAAATAATTATAATAAAATAAAATACAAGTATTAAAATTCCAATGGTAAACAAAGTTTTATTAATTATAAATAATACAATGAGAGAAATTATAGTGAGTGGTAAATCTACAAATATAGAAAGAGCTACTTTACTTATAACATCTCTTATACTATTTAAATCATTTATTCTAGATATTATATCTCCTGTAGTTCTATTCTTATAATAGTGATAAGGAAGATATATAATATTATTAAAAATATCTATTGTAAGAGTAAGATCTATTTTAGTATTAATAAACACTAATAATTTATTTCTGAAATAATCTGATATAATTTTTAGTATATATATAGAAAAGAAGATACAAAAAATATAAGTTAAATAATTAGTTGAGTAAAAATTTATACCATTAATTATGTATTCAGTATAGAATGTAGTTAATATAGAAAAAAGTGTTATAAATAGGGATAAAATAAAGATATTAAAAAATGAAGTTTTATGTGATTTTAATAGATAAGTAATAAATTTAATGCTGGATATATTTTTATCTATTGGTAAAGTTTTTGTTGGGAAAAAAGTTATTATGACTTTATTATATATTTTATCGAATTCTTTATATGAAATTTTCTTTACTTTATCTGCAGGATCACCTATTATTAAATATTTTTTATTAAAATTAATTTCATATATTACTACAAAATGTTTATAGGACTCATTTATTGTAACGCTTGCTATACAAGGTAGTATTATATTATCTTTATTTATGTCTTCTAATGTACAACTAATACCTTTCGATTCAAATCCCAATGTCTTTAATGCTTCCTTTATATGATAAGCTGTTGTTCCTTTTATAGTTGTTTTTGTCAAATCTAATAAATTATTCTTTTTAACAAATCCTCCATAATAAGATAATACCATACTTATACAAGAGACTCCACAGTCCTTAATTTCCTCTTGTAATACTAATGGATACTTTTTAATATTATCACCTCCTCATATATATCATTCTATTTTTTTTCGCGATTTCCTTTTTTTTTTGCAAAAAAAATGTAAATTTTTTCAAATTTACACATTTTAGTATAGTTTTACAAACACAGTTGTATCTTTTATTTTAAAATTTTTACTCTTATAAAAGTAATGAGCACTCCTTCTTTGATTACCTGAAGTAAGTTCTATATACTTTATTTCATTCTTTTGAACCAGTTCTTCTACTTTTTCAAATAACCTAGAAGCATATCCCAATCTTCTATATTTTTTGGATACACCTAAATAACTTAGAAAATAATATTTTTGATTCTTAACAAATTCAAATCTTTGTTCTATTGTTACAGAACCTATTATTTTATCATCTTCTTTAATTACTAGTATTTTATTTTTCTTTAAAAATTTCTTTACTACTTCTTCATTTATTTCATAATCAAATACTTCTTTTATGAAATCCTTATATAAACTAATATCACTTGTATTTAAATACTCTACCATTTTACTTCCCCTCAATAAATATTTTTCTAGTTATGAAATTATATACCATAACTACTGCTGTAGCAACTATTTTTGATGCCATATAATAAACGTTCATTAAATCTACCATTATATACATTATTAAAGAATTTATTCCAAGTCCAATAATACTTAATACTATAAATATTATAAATTCTTTAACATCCTGCTTTTTATTTACATCAAATACCCATTTAATACTTAATATATAATTAAATATAACGGATACTGAAAATGATATTATTGATGATACTAAATAATGTATATTTAAAAACTCTGTAAGTAAATAAAGTAATGCATAATCTATTACAAAGGCAAGTCCACCTACTACTCCAAATTTTAATATTTGTTTAATTATCTTTTTTTCTAGTATCTTTTTCATCTTTGTTCCTTAATAAATTTAGATATAATTCATACATTTGGTGTTGATGTTTAACAGTTACTTGTAATATTATTCCTGTTATCCAAAGTAACATAGCAAGTGTTAAAGCTACTCCTGATACTATTAAACTTGGAAATTTAGGCACTAAACCTGTTTTAAAATACTCTACAAATACTGGTACTCCTAGTATTAGTGAAATAATTAAGAAAATAGTTGCTACAATATTAAAGAATGTTGCAGGTTTATATTCTTTAAATAATGTAGCTATTGTTTTTAATACTTTAAATCCATCACTATAAGTATTTAATTTAGAAACAGAACCCTCTGGTCTATCTCTATATGTAACTGGTATTTCTACTAATTTATAATTTTTATCTACAGCATGAATTGTCATTTCTGTTTCTATTTCAAAACCTTTAGATAAAACCGGAAAACCTTTTACAAAATCATAACTAAAAGCTCTATAACCTGTCATTATATCCCTTACATTATTTTTAAATAGTTTGTTTATTAAAAATCTAACTAACCTATTTCCAAAATTATGAAATGGTCTTTTATTTTCTGTAAAATATGTGCTTGATAATCTATCTCCTATTACCATGTCAGCTTTACCACTAAGAATTAAATCACACATTTCACGAGCATTTTCTTTAGGATATGTATCATCACCATCTATCATAAGATAACAATCTGCATCTATATCTCTAAACATGCTTCTAATTACATTACCTTTTCCTTGTTTATATTCATATCTTACTATAGCTCCTGCTTCACGAGCTATTTTATCTGTATTATCACTAGAATTATTATCATATACGTATATATCAGCATCTTTTAATACACTTTTATAATCTTTTACTACCTTTTCTATTGTTTTAGATTCATTGTAACATGGTATTAAAACTGCTATTTTACTTTTTTTCATTTTTTACACTTCCTTTTATCACATCTAAGAATATTCCAATTGTAAGTGGCATTGCGAATACATATGGCATAGCATACCTAAAATATGCATTAACAGGTGATGCCATACACACTAAAAGTGCCACATAACTTGGTAATAAATATATTATACCATAATACTTTTTTTTATGAAACATATAAGCTGTTATAAAGAATAATATCCATGTATTAAATCCAATATTAGATATAAGTCCAATTATTGGTATGTATGGATAATAGATTGCAAATGTACTTAAAATATCTCTACTTGTATTTAAATTATTATAGTGATAATTAAATCCATCACTAACTATTCTAGTATCATACTTATAATAAACATACCAATTTAATTTAAATGGATAAAAATATCCATATATATTATTTGTTGTAGCATCCACATATGTTACTGGATCTTTTATAAGATCCTTTAACCATGTACTAAAATATTCTTTTAATTCCTTATCTGTTGTATATTTATTAAATTTATTCTTAACAGGATCACTTATTTCTGGTTTATATCTTTTAGCTAAATCACTCATATCAAGTACTTTATCATATATTTCATACTCTTCTTTTGTTAATTTATTATATTTAACATACCTAGCGGTTTGTTGAAATGGTATAGATAATATTTCTCGTACACTTGATGGAGTTATTTTAAAATGTGGTAATATTACCTTATTATAACAAGTATTAAATGATAAAAATATTATAAATATAAGTAATAACTTTTTAAAATTTTTTCTATTTATTAAAAGTACAAATGGAAAACTTAAAAGAATTATATGAAATCCATTATTTCTAAATAGCATAATAAATATAAGTAATAATATAATCAATATAACATTTTTAATACTTAAAGTATCTTTTTTATTTTTTATTAAATGATATATAAGCATTACATATAAAATTATTAAAGAAGTAAATATTACATCTTTTACTCCACTCATAGCATACAATGGAAACATTGGTACTAAAGAATATATTAACAATACAATTAATCTATACTTATAGCTAATTTTTAACTTAGTCATGTAACTAATAGTTAATGAAAGTACACTAGATAATATTGTTATTTGTATAATACTGTAAAGAAATAAACCTAGATTATCACAATTTATTAAATTACCAAGTTTTAGACAAGTACCTAGTAGTAATGTATGTATTACTGGATGGTGATTAGTTATAGTAACACTTTTATCTAACATAATAGAATAATCTGAATATTTATTTGGTATACCAAAATATTGTTTTATTTGAAAACTAGGATCTGGCGATAGTATTATAGGATAAAAAGATATTATATAAGGTAACCATAAAATTAGTATTATTATCATACTTACAATAAATGGATGTTTATCTAATAAATTATTAAATTTACTTTTTTTCTTATTTTTTATTTTGTAATTATCTAAATATTTATATAAAAATAAAATAAGAGTTCTTGATAAAAAGAATAATACTATAAATATTAATATACTTAAAAATATATTATCAAAAACTAAAGTTGCATTCCCTACCTTTTTATAGCTTGTACCAAATACTAATAAAATACTATATATTAAACTTAAAATAGTTACAGACACTTTTTTTCTTATATCTAAAATCTCTTTCATAGCACACTTCCATCCATATTATATCTAATATAGTTTACACCTATATCATAATAATTTTCTTTATCATTTCTCATTTTATAATTATAAATATACATTAAATTGTTTCTTACTATTAACTTATATTTATTATTAAATCTATCTATTAAATAGCCACTATTAACTTTAAATTTTTTTAACATATTATATTTACATACCATAGCTTCTTCATATCCATTAACTATTACTTCTAAGTTAGGATGTTTATTATACCTTGCCTCATATTCATCTATTAAATTTTTTATTTGTTTATAAGTTAATTCTAAAGATAGAGTTATTTTATTTACCCCACAAGAATGTAGATAAGCAACTGAATATGAATTAAAAACATTAAGAGAAAAATCTGTATCAATATTTTTATATTTATAAACACTACCTAATTCACCAACTAATAATTTATCATCATACTCATTTAAATGTTCTAAAACTCTATCCATTTTATAGATAATATGTGGATAACTTTTTACAAGGTCTAAATTATCTGAATAATACACATCAAACTTATTTAAATTATCTAAATATTGTTGATAAGTACTTAATAATACACTTTTTTTATTTACTTTAGGATAATCTTTAACACTTATCTCGTATTTTTCTTTCAAATATTCTATTTTATATAATCTTTTTTGATTTAATGCTTCTATTGCTTCTCTTCTTATTTCATTTAATTTATCTATTCTTACAAAAACATTTGAATCTTTTATTATTTCTAAATTATTAAATTGATATATAGTATTTCCTAATTTTTTTAATTGATCTATTATTCTATCCTCACTAGTTTCAATGTTTTTAGATTGTTCTATTAAATAATCACTAGTAATCTCTACTATATTTTTACCATCAGTTATTTTTAGACTTAATGGTTCGTTTATCTTTACTTTACATATACCATCTATTGTTATTTTTTTATTGTTTTTTATTTTTTCTTTTATATTATTTAGTTCTTTATAATCAGTTGTTTTAAGAATTTTTCTATAATTACCTTTTATTTTTACTGGTAATACTATTATATCACCAATACTTGCTTCTTTAACGCTTACACCATTCTTTATTATTTTTGTAACAACCATTCCATAATCATTTTCACCTATTAATCTTATACCATCATTAATACTTAAATTATCACTTAGTTTTATCTTGATAGAGTTATTAACTTCTAATAACTTACCTAATTCTATACCTAAATGATTTGGTCTATATGTGTTTACATAGTTTTCATTTTCTTCATTAAATAAAAAACCTTTTGTAAATTCTCTATTAAATATTTTTTTTATATCTATTATATCTTTATTTGTTATTTTTGTATTTTTATATTTTATATAATTATCAATAGTTTTTCTATAAATAGAGGTTACTAAATATACATATTCAGGTCTTTTCATTCTTCCTTCTATTTTAAAACTTTCTACTCCACTATCTATTAAATTACCAATGTTTGTTAATGTACATAAATCTTTAGTACTAAGTAGATATTCATTTTTCTTTACTTTTGTGCCATTGACTTCTAAACTATATGGCTGTCTACAACATTGAGCACATGTACCTCTATTACCACTTCTATTTCCTATTAAAGCACTCATTAAACATTGTCCTGAATAACTCATACAAAGTGCGCCATGAACAAAAACTTCAAGCTCTATATTAGTATTTTTCTTTATTTCATTTATTAAACTTATTGGAGTTTCACGAGCTAAAACAACTCTTTTAAGTCCTAATTTACAGGCAAACTTTACACCTTCTAAATTATGTATATGAAGTTGTGTTGATGCATGTATTGATAAATTAGGATAAGTTTTTCTTATTAAATCTATCATGCCTATATCTTGCATAATTAAAGCATCTACATTATTTGAATGTAAGAAATCTACATATTTTAAAAGTCTTTCTACTTCATGATCATAAATAAGTGTATTTACTGTAACATATACCTTAACACCATAAAGATGTGAAATTTCTATTGCTTCTTTTATTTCTTCATTTGTAAAATTTCCAGCAAAACTTCTAGCTCCAAAGTTTATTCCAGATAAATAAACAGCATCACAACCACCGTTAATAGCTGCCATAAGAGAGTCCATATTTCCTACTGGAGATAATAATTCTGGCATATACATCACCTCTTCAATTATATCAAAAAAACAGATATTAATATACCTGTTATTCATTCTTTGTTGCAAAAGTCATTAAAAATACACTTTTACAATTTTCTCCATTATTATCACATTCTTGTTCAAAACTATCTAGAGCATGATTTTTATTATATTCTCTTATATCTTTTATTGTTTTATAATTCAAATCTATTATGTATTTTGGAGTTGCCTTTGTACCATTTGGATTTATTCCTGAACCATTTGGTTTATTAATAATAATATCTTGTATTTTAGTCAAACTATTATAATTCTCTATACCTTCACTTGTACATGGAATATTACCATCACACCAATTACTACCTATTGTTCTGCCATTTCCTGTTTTTCCTGGAAATGGATTTTTAGTATCAATTATTCTAAATTCTAAATTAGGCTTATTATTTTTTATAATTTGTTTATTAAAAGTATATTTACAAGAATTATCATTATTCGTTAATTTATCTACACCTAGTTTAGTTTTATATCCATCTGTTAAAGTAACTTTAGGATTAAAATCTAATTTATAATTATCATTTTCATCCTTTTCCAACTCAAAACGAGTTATTAATCCATTAACTTTTATACAATCATTTCCACAAGTTTTATCACTTAACAATCCTGATATCTTTTTTATATAATTTACTTTAGAATATACAAGATTATATCTACCTATAAATTCACTATATGTATCATGAATATACTGAATATTACTTATATTAGTAGCTAAATCTTGATCTAATATACTTAAGTTTTTTATATAATTACTATACCTAAAATCGTTACTAAATGTTATATTATCCAATATACCTGCACCTATATTAGTATCATAAGCATAACATCTCTTTTGCAAATAACCAGTACCCAAATTTTCTAAATCTTGAAATACTATTCTTCCTGCATTTATAAATGATGATTTATTATATGTATTTAAAAATGAACTATCATAATTATATTCTACAACACAATATGCAGTTTTATCACTAATAGTTTGTGTTTCACTATAACAAGAAACATCATTTTCATTAAATAGATTATAATTTATATTTGTATTAGTACAACTAGATTTTGTATTTGGTTTACCACTTATATCTGTACCACAATTTCTAACATTACTACAAGGATTATCTACATTATTGAAATTTAATAACTGATAAAAATACTTTCCCTTATTGGCATATTTATTAAATAACTCTATTCTTTTCCACTTATCATATTGTAGTCCATCTTGTTTTAATCCTTCAAATTCAGAATCACAAGTTTGTTTATTTTCTATACTCAAAGATTTCGTTTTATCAGCTTCTATTGTAAAAGCTTTACATTCATTATTTATAGCATAACTTTTTGGAGCTTTTATTTCTTTTAAATAATAAGTACCCGCTCCTAATTCTATAGTAGCATTACCAGCTGTATTTGTATAAATAAGACCGCTTACTGGAGTTTGACAGCTAGAATCACTAAATACTTGAAACGTTGCCGAATTATTTATTATAGCTTTTCCTGAACTATTTGTTTTTGTTATAGATAGTTTTCCATTTTTAAAAATATCATCATAACTTATAACAGTAAGACCATATCCAACATATGGGTTATTCTTTAGTCCACAAGCACTGTTTTTATAATATGTAACAGAACCACTATTTTTTGTGCAACTAACAGTAGCTGCTGTATATGTAGTACCACCGACTGTTATATTCCTACCTACTTTAGCTGCATTGGCTAAAATTATTGCAGCTGCATTATATTTTTGGTATGTACTTGAATTAAGTGCTATATCTCTAAATGTTAAATCTTGTTTACCTATTTTGGTATATGGCTCTACTATAATATAATCTCCCTTTTCAAGTGTTATCCCCATTCCTTGTATTATATTTAAAAGATTACTATAATTATTGTTTTTTCCACTATATGGTATACTTAAATGGTCATATAATTTTGTAGGTTCAGATACCCAGCTAGACCTTGTTTTATTTATCCATCCAGTTACTGGATCATATCCACTTTTATAAATTCCTCCTTTCTGTGAATTATTCCAACTATAAACCCCTATATAAAAGCCGAATTTTTCGTCCCAACTACCACTTCCAGTTACACCACCAGCACTACCAGCACCTGTTCCACCACTACCACTTGGTCCAGCACATATATTTACAATTCCTAAAAAGAAAGTAAATATAACTATAAAAGTATAAAGTCCCTTCTTCATTTTATCACCTATCTTACTATTAAAATTATAACACATTTAAAAAAAAAGAAAAAGCATAAAAAATACTTTTCATTAGTTTTATTAATTACTTAATATACTTAATAGTAAATCTTTTACTTTTTCAACTATAAACTTTTTATTTTCTTCTCTTGATGTTAAATTAACTTTTATAATTTTATGTTCAAATATATTTCTACCTTTATCATAAATACTTATAAAAACTGTATTATCATCTCCAAATAAGTTATTTGGATCATTCCTATTTAATTTACCTGTTATTCCAATTCCATAATCAGATTTTGTAAATAAACTTATATTTTTACTCATCTCATCAGCAGTTTCGATACTATAAACTGAATAAGTATCGATAATATTTTTATTTACTCCCATTTTTATTTTATACTCATTTGAATAAGTAACTGCACTAAATTTAATTATCTCACTAGAACCATCTATATTCGTTATAGCATTTACAATAGCTCCCCCTGTACATGATTCCATTGTACTTATAGTTTTTTTTAGTTCAATTAATTTTTTTACTAATTCATTCATAGGTATCCCTCTTTTTATACTACATCACTTGTTATAAGTTAGATATTTACTTACTATCTTCTATAGATTGCTATATCAAATTTGTGTAATGTACCAAAATGAAGATCTTGTATTTTACGTTCCACAGTTTTATCTAATGGTATATTTTTCATATATTTTGTTATTTGATCATAAGTAACTCCTAATTTTTCTTCATCTGTTTGGTTAGATAATCCATCTGTTGGAGTCCTATATAATACTTCTTTTGGTACATTTAAATATTCTCCTAGTTTAATAACCTCTTCTACATTATAATCTGCTATAGGAGCTATATCATGTACAGAATCCCCACCTTTTGTTAAATACCCAACAAACCTTTCACAACTGTTAGTAGTTCCAACTACAATATATGTTTTTCCCTTTAAAGCACTATAAAGTGCTGCTAAATAATATTGTGCAGCCATTCTAAGTCGTGGTTTTAAATTAATATCACTATTTTCTAATTCCTCTGAATTAAAGTTTCCTAGCTTATTAACTTCATCCTTAAAAACACTATAAATTTTGGTTATATCAAAATTAACAAGCTCAAATCCAAAATAATCACTTACTAATTTAGCGTATTCTTTATCTTTTTCATCAGAATAACATGGAAGAGTTACTCCAATTACATTTTCCTTTCCCAAAGCTTTAGTAAATATTCCAGCAGCTACTGCTGAATCCTTACCTCCACTTATTCCTATAATAGCTCCCCCTAAGTTATTATATAAATAATAATCCTTAATAAAACGAACAATATCTTTTATTTCTTTTTCTGCATTAAATTCTTTCATTTTTTCCTTCCCTTCACATAATTTTTAGTTTTCCAATAGTATTACTTATTGAATGTAAATAAATGATTACAGGCAAGTACTACACCTTCATCTTAGTAGAAAGAATCTATTTAATATATTGTTATCATAATTTTAATTAATACAAACAACACATTAACCCTACTGCTATTTAATATTTTCTTTCTAATTTAATTTTATCATTATTTTATATACAATAACAAGACATTTTATAAAAAAAATATTCAAATTTCAAAAAAAACAATATTTTATTCTATTATTTATAAGTTTGTGGTATTATATTAATAGGAAGTGATAGATTGAAATATAATAGAATTTTACTTAAATTAAGTGGTGAAACACTATCTGGTAAAGATGGTAAAGGAATTGACTTTGATTCAGTTCTAAGTATTTGTAAGGAAATTGGTGAGTGTAGAAAACTTGGATGTGAACTTGCAATTGTTGTTGGTGGTGGTAACTTTTGGAGAGGTAGAAGTAACAAGCACATGGATAGATGTACAGCAGATCACATTGGTATGCTCGCAACTACGATGAATGCTTTGGCCCTTCAAGATGGATTTAAACAACTTGATATTGAATCTAGAGTTCAAACAGGAATTGAAATGAGACAAATAGCTGAATTTTATATAAAAAATAGAGCTACTAGGCACCTAGATAAAAATCGTATTGTAATATTTGGATGTGGCACAGGGAATCCTTTCTTTTCTACTGATACAGCAGCCGCTCTTAGAGCTGCTGAAATAGATGCTGATATAATTTTCAAAGCTACAAATGTAGATGGAATTTACGATAAAGATCCTAAAAAAGATAAAACTGCAACTAAATTTGACAATATAACTTATATAGATGTACTAAATAAAAAATTAAATGTCATGGATTCAACGGCTACATCACTTTGTATGGATAATAATATTCCTATACTTGTATTTGATATAAATAAAAAAGGAAACTTACTTCTAGCATGTAAAGGTAAAAAAATAGGCACTTTAGTAAAATAAAGTGTCTCTTTTATTCTAGTACGTTTTCTTCCAAATTAGTTATTGTATAATTTTTTGATTTAATATAAATTAGTATTGATGGTAATTCCTTTTTTAGAGTGGAATTTATATTCAAAGAAAGTAAAGCACCTGAATCTAATTTTTCTCTTATATCTACCATAGGTGTTTTATCAGATATAACTACTGGTCTTATTGTATAATTATTTTTTAACTCGCATTCTTTTAAATTAGCATCATTATCCTCTACTCCATAGCAAAAACCAATACTTTGCTTATTAACTTTCTTTATTACCATATCCATCCATTCAAAATCCATATTAGTATAATCATCTAATAAAAGCCCTATATTGTGTCCTTTATTTATTATATTTTCTATATAACTATCATTATTATAAAACCAATTATTATCTACAAAGAATGTCGACTTAATATTATAATTATTTACTATATTTAAAACATCATTTATATCGGTATCACCTTTTACAATAAATATCAAACTAACCATCCTCTTATTTGGATTACCCTTAATAATATATTTACTTTTATTATCTTCTATACTTACTTTAGGTTTTGTATAATTATATATAAATAATTTATCACTATAAAATCCATTTGTTCTCATATTTTTATAACTTTTTTTTATATTTACTTCCCTACCCTTAATGCCCGGTATAATAGTATTATCTATTATAGTAGCATCTATACTATTCTTTTTATATTTAGGTTCATTTTCTTTTATTTCAATCATTATATCATCTAAATCATTCACTACAGTTGCTGTTTTTTCGGTAATAAAAAAACTAAAGCATGTTAAACTAATTAGTCCTATCATTTGAAATATTTTTTTCAAATCAACCACCTAATTAATTATATGTTTAGTTTTATTTTACTTTACTAATTTAGTTTAGATTTTAAAACTTCTATTACTGGGCGGACGCCGACGCCACCTATGTCGATGTTGTTGTAAGTGCCAAGGGATGACACGCTACCAACCGATTCCACAAACCACGCACAGCGAGCATCATTAGCAACAGAAGACGCAGTCCAATATCCAAAATTACCTAATGAATCCGCTACATTACATCCATATGTTGTACAATCTATCGTATTATCAAATAGCCATGCATATTTATTTGTTCCTGCTGCTCCTTTATATTGTGTTTGAGTGTTGTCATGAAAATAATAATCACTAGTTGCTATTGTCTCATCCCAGGTTGTGTTTCCTGTAATAGTAGCTATTTCATTAGCTGTTATTAATCTTGCTTTATAACCACTATAATCTATTGTATAGTATGCATTGCTTTCTTGCCCTCTTTGGTCCATTGTGTAATTTGATGGTGGTTCTGTTCCTTGCCATCCATCTGTATCTTCTTTTAATTGTTCTATTAATTCTTTTGGTCCTGATGTATTATAATAATCACCAGTCCATATTTTATCTTCTGTTGTATTATGGTCTAGTAATAGATTAACAGTACTTCCTCCATCATCATTGAAGGCATAGAACTTCATACATCCTGCCTTTGTTCCTGTTGTACTTACTGCTTCACTTGATGTACATTTACTTCCTATTGTTACATTGAAATACACAACCTCTCCATTATAATATACTTTCTCTCCATATGTATATTCTGTTGCTTCATCTTTTACTTTACAGTTTTCTAAATAGATATTCCCCTTGTTTGATATTACTATATCACATGCTGTTTTTGATCCATCATAATCTACTTGAAATGTTGCATCTCCATTTGCAAATGTATATGTCTTCCCATCAGTAGTCGTATACTTTCCACTTGGTAAAGTATTTCCATTTAATTTTGCTTTTGCTACTGCTTGTTCTACCGCACTTCCATATAGTTCTATGCTTCTTTTATTACTTGAATCTTTACTATTCTCAATTATATTTAGTACTATTGGTGTTGCGATTAGTACGATTATCGCAAGTATTACTATTACTGCTAGTAATTCTATTAATGTAAAACCTTTTCTTTTCATTTTATCCTCCCTCTTTGGTTTACTTTTGTAAAGGTATGCAAAAAAACACAAAGAAACCT
>CAVEJT010000024.1:0-14875 GCA_963616135.1 Bacteroidaceae bacterium
AACACCTTAAAGACTGATGCTTATGAAGAAGGTGTTGAAGATGGTATAGAACAAGGTATTCAAAAAGGAATAGAACAACAAAAGGAAATAAGTAAGCAAGAATTAAAACAACAAAAAGAACTTAATGAGCAAAAAATCAAGTCTATAGCAAAAGCATTTAAAGAAAACAATGTACCTATAGATATAATTATTAAATCAACAGGACTTACAGAAGATGAAATAAACAGCATATAAAAGAATTGGAGTAATCCAATTTTTTTTAACTATTTAAATCTTTTAGTAAATTTATATTTTACAAATTATAATAAATTTGATACAATTAAAATAGGAAGGAGAATAAAATGAAAAAAATTTTAATGTTATTTGTTGTTATGACTTCGATATTATTAGTTACAGCATGTGGAAATAAAGGAAAAGAAGTATTAAAAACCTGTACCTTAGAAGTTAATAATTCAACAGCTGGTTATAAAGTAGAGTCTACTTATGAAATTTATGGAAGAGGAAAAGTTGTAGAAAAAGTTATTTCAAATGAGATAGTAACATCAGAAAGTGATGAAATATTAAATAATTTTGAAACAACTTTAAATACTACTTACAAAAATATGAATGATACATATGGTGGATATACATTTAGTATTACAAAAGAAGCGGGGAAAGTTATCTCTAATGCTGAAATAGATTATACTAGTATGAATTTTAATAAATACATAAATGATAATCAAGATATAAAAGATTATTTAGATTCTAATAATAAGTTACTAATAGCTGGTTTAGAAAAAGTGTATGAATCATTGGGTGCTACATGTAATTAACAATTCATAAGAATTGTTTTTTTTCTTTTAAAATGTTACAATGTAATTAGGTGTTGGTTTTATGGAAAATAAGTATACAAAAGAAGAGATAAAAAAGGCTTTAAAACAAGCAGATGCTAATATTAGTTTTGAAGAGGTTGATATTAAATAATTTGAAAAAAGTTAAATCTAAGGTTCTAAGAAAGGAAAATAAAAATAACTCGAGATGAAATAGATTTAATAAATTGGAATAATTATCTAATTAATGGTACAAATGTACTTAAAAATAAATTAGGTATAACGAATGAAGAAGAATTAAAGACAAAAGAAGAAACTATAGTAAAAAGAAAGTTAGTTTATTTATATTTACAACCTATGAAGGGTTGAGCACTTGCAAAAAATTCACAAGTTTATATTTGGTGACATTTATGCTTTTGCTGGAGAATTAAGAAATTGCTCGCTACAAAAAGATGACCATATATTTTGTTATCCTAATGAAATAAGATTGAGATTAATAGAAACTTTAAAAACTATGAATTCTGAATTTTCTAAAGACATAAATTCTATAAATGAATTTGCCTTTAAACTTGCTCCTTTCTATTTTGAACTTATATCTATTCATCCATTTAGAGAAGGTAATGGTAGAACTATTAGGGCTTTTATTAGAGATTTTGTAAGAGAAAAGAGTGCGGGTAAAACTTGTGGAGATTTAGATTTGGATTATACCAAAATAAATAAAACAAATTTGATGTTGGGTACTGCTCAAAGATATGTATTTAGAAGTTATATAGAAGTAGAGTTTATGCAGGGATTAGTGCCTGTAGATAAGGAAAAGAGTATAAAAAGATAAATAACTCTTTTTTCTTTCATTAATAAATGATATAATTATTATAATAGAGAGTGATAGAATGATAAGATACAATCCAAATGTAGAACAAGGTCTTAATGATGATCAAGTTAAGTATAGAATAAAAAAAGGTCAATTTAATTATAATAGTGATGTAAAAACTAAAACAATAGGTCAAATTATTTTTTATAATGTTTTTACTCTTTTTAATATGTTAAATTTAGGGATAGGTGCCTTAATATTTTTAGTTGGGTCTTATAAAAATTTATTGTTTTTGGGTGTTGTATTTTGTAATACATTAATTAGTATTATACAAGAAATTAGATCTAAGAGAGCTATTGATAAATTATCAATTATATCTAGTAGTAAGGCTTGTGTAATAAGAAATTCTAAAAATAAAATAGTAAATATAGACGAAGTTGTATTGGATGATATAATTATATTTAAAAGAGGTAATCAAGTAATTGCCGATTCTATAATAAAAGAAGGTATAGTAGAAGTTAATGAATCATTATTAAGTGGTGAAGAAAACTCGATTACAAAACATGCTGGTGATACTTTATATTCTGGTAGTTTTATAATAAGTGGTAAATGTATTGCTAAAGTGGAGAGGGTTGGTATTGATTCTTATGCATCTAAAATAACTTTTGAAGCAAAATATACCAAAGAAGTAAATTCTTTAGTAATGAAAACTTTAAAAACGATAATTAAGATAATATCTTTAATTATTGTACCTTTAGGCTTTATTTTATTTTTAAGACAATATAGTATAGAACATGATTTAGTTGATTCTATTGTAAGTTCTTCTGCTGCAATTATTGGTATGATACCAGAGGGATTAGTTCTTTTGACAAGTACTGTTCTTGCTGTAAGTGTTATTCGATTATCAAAAAGAAAAGTTCTTGTTCAACAACTTTATTGTATTGAAACATTAGCTAGAGTAGATACAATTTGTTTAGATAAAACAGGTACTCTTACAGAGGGAATTATGGAAATTGAAGATGTAATTTCTCTTAATAAAAAATACGATTATGAAAAAATTTTATCTGCTATAGCACGTGAATTTCCAGATGATAATCCTACAATGGAAGCAATATGTAGAAAATTTAATAAAAAAGTTAATTTTACTTGTTTAGAAAAAGAATCATTTTCTTCAGAAAAAAAATATTCAAGTGTTACTTTTAAGGAAGGTAAGTATATATTAGGTGCGCCAGATATATTAGATAAAAGTGATGATATGAAAAAACTTTTAGATAAATATTCTGACTATAGAATTGTTTTATTAAAAAATAAGAAAGATAATATAGCTTTGATACTATTAAAAGATAAAATTAGATTTAAAGCTTCTAGTACTTTAAATTATTTAAGAAATCAAGGTGTAGATATAAAGATAATAAGTGGTGATAATGAGAAAGTTATTACTAGAATAGCTAAAAGATTAAATTTTAAAGATATTAGATGTATTGATATGTCACAAAACAAGACTAATATGAATCATCAATTGGTTGAGGAATACAATGTTTTTTCAAGAGTTAGTCCAAGTCAAAAGAAAGAATTAATTAAGGCATTAAAGGGTAATGGACATACAGTTGCTATGACAGGTGATGGTGTAAATGATGTTTTAGCGCTTAAAGAAGCTGATTGTAGTATAGCTATGGCAAGTGGATCAGATGCAGCACGTAATGTATCTGAAATTGTATTACTTAACTCAGATTTCGAAGCTATTCCGAAAATAATTGAAGAAGGAAGAAGGACTATTAACAATATAGAAAGATCAGCATCATTATTTTTAACTAAAACAACATATTCAACTTTACTTGCTATAATATTTTTATTTTTAAACTTTAGTTATCCGTTTGATCCAATACAACTTAGTTTAATAAGTTCTATAACAATTGGAATTCCAGCATTTGTACTTGCACTTGAACCAAATTACGATAGAATAAAAGATAATTTCTTTCTTAATGTATTAAAAAAATCATTACCAGGTGGTATTACAATAGTAATAAATATAATCAGTGTAGTTATTATCTCATCTATATTTAATATAGATTCAACTATAGTATCTACTATGGCTGTTATTTTGGTTGCTATGACAGGTTTTATATTATTATATAGAATTTGTTATAAGTTTAATAAATTAAGATTAATTCTATTTATAACCTTGATTATTTTGTTTTTAAGTTGTATTATAGGTTTACCAAGTTTATTTGAACTTGTGATATTAAAACCAATATACATAATATATATAGCGCTTTTATTTGTACTTGATATTGGGTTATTTGATGTTTTATCAAATTTATTTGAGAAAAAATTATTTAAGTATAAAGATAAAATATTAAAATAGGAGGTTCAAATTTATGAATTTTATATCACTATTACTTACTTTATTTGTTGGTTTGTTTATATTAGTTGGAAGTGCTTTGGGTCTATCATCAAAAAATAATAAAAAATTAACAGATTTTAGTATATCAATGGCTTTTGGAGTAATTATAAGTTTAATACTATTTGAGATATTACCAGAAGCTTTCAATACATTAAGTCATGAAGTTGGAATAATAAGAAGTATTATCGCAATCATATTATTAGTTTTAATTGGTATATTTACATTAAAAATACTTGATTTATTTGTACCACATCATGAACATGAGACACACCATCATCATCTACATAAGAATGATAAATGTCATAATGAACATTTGTCTCATATAGGACTTATTTCATCTATTACAGTTATTGTACATAATGTAATAGAAGGTATGAGTTTATATTTGGTTGCTACTAACAATTTAATATCAGGAATGTTACTTTGTATTGGTATAGGACTTCATAATATTCCAATGGGATTAGTTATCACGACAACGTTAGTAAATTCAAATTATAAAAGAAATAAAATAATGAAAATTAGTAGTATTGTATCTATTTCTACATTTATAGGTGGATTTATTATGTTTGTATTAGGCGGAGTAAATGAAATGGTAAAAGGTGTACTATTAGGATTTACTCTTGGTATGCTTATATATATATCTATATTTGAGTTGTTACACCAAATATATCATATGAAAAATAAACGAGTTTCAATAATTGGAATTAGTATAGGAGTAGTTTTATTATTTATAAGTGTTTTATTAGAACACATGATTCATTAGGGAGGTTTTATGGAATTAGTTTTACTTTATCTTTTAACAATAGTTTTAAGTGTTTATAATAATTTATCATTAGTTAATAATACTATAAAAGATATAGCTAATTTGGGTTATAGATTGGATTTAAAAAGGATTGGAGAATTACAAAGTAAATTTAACAATAATAATAGTAACAACAATTTAATTTTATATACAGTGTGTCCTATGTTAAATATAATATTATCAACTCAAGCACTTATAACATATTTTAAAACTAGAAACCAGGTATTAGAAACATTAGATAAGATAGATGCTGTATACTTAATGGATGAAATTGAATTAGAGGAATATAATAAAAAAAGAACTGGGTTTAATGCTTTAAAAACATGGATTAAGACTGATGATTTAAAGTCTAATCCTATAATAGTAGAAGATGAACTAAATAAAATTTCATATTATACATTAAATGATAAAATAGTTATATTAGATGCTTCTGGTGATGTTGCTAAATTAAATAAGGATAAACAATTAGATTTTATTTTAATGAGTCACCTTAAAACTTTTGAAAATACGTTAAAAGATATTGAAGTTAATGTTAACCAAGAAGTAAATGAAAATGATAAAGAAATAGTAAAAAAATCTGATAGAAAGCAATTATTAAAAGATTTAAAGAAAACAAAAGAAGCATTATTAGAAAAAGAAAAAATAGAAGAACCAAAAGTAAAAAAATT
This sequence comes from Bacteroidaceae bacterium, assembly GCA_963616135.1. Taxonomy (GTDB): domain Bacteria; phylum Bacillota_I; class Bacilli_A; order RF39; family UBA660; genus UMGS1613. The sequence continues at coordinate 5,495 of CAVEJT010000024.1, forward strand.
AAAATAACGAATTTATGTTCGTTATTTTTATTGACTTTAAATACTAAGTTTTATATAATTAAATAGGTGATATTATGGATAATATTTTTATGCATATAGATGTTAATAATGCTTTTCTTTCTTGGACTGCAGTAGATTTACTAAAACAAGGTTATAATATAGATATAAGAAATATAGAAGCAATTATAGGTGGGGATGAGAGTGCAAGACATGGTATTGTGTTGGCTAAAAGTATTCCCGCTAAAAAGGAGGGTGTAAAGACTGCAGAAACAATTAGGGATGCTAAAAGAAAATGCAATGATTTACACATATATCCACCAAATTATAAACTATATTCTAGTATGTCACATAGATTTTTTGAACTAATAAAAAGTTATACACCCGATATAGAAAAACTAAGTATAGATGAATGTTTTATTGATTATACTAAGGTAAAAAATTTATATGGTGATCCTATAAAATTTGCTTACAAATTAAAAAATGAAATAAAAAATAAATTAGGCTTTACAGTAAATATTGGTATAGCAAATAATAAATTATGTGCAAAAATGGCAAGCGATTTTACAAAACCTGATAGAGTTCATACTTTATTTAAAAATGAAATAAAAGAGAAAATGTATCCACTTCCTATAGAATCTTTATATGGTTGCGGTAAAAGTTCTAGTAAAAAATTAAGAGAATTAAATATTAATACAATAGGTGATTTAGCTCTAACTGACCCAAATTATCTATATAAATATTTTAAAAATCAAGCTTATAAATTAGTAGACAGTGCTAAAGGTATAGATGATAGTGTAATAGTCACTAAAAGACCTGATGTTGAATGTATAAGTAGATCTACTACTTTAAGTTATAATTTAACATCATTAGAACAAATAAATAAATGTATATATCCATTAGTAGAAGATGTTTGCCTGCAACTTAGAAAAAAGAATAAATATACCTCCCTTGTAGGTGTAATGTTAAAGGATAAAAACTTTAAGGTTTCATCTCATCAAAAAAAATTAAAAAATCCAACTAGTAATACAGATCAAATTTATACTATTGTAAAAGAATTAACTTCTGAACTTTGGAATGAAGAAGGTATTAGGTTAGTGGGAGTTTCTATTTCTAAATTTTCATCATCTTTAAACCATCAAATGTCAATGTTTGAAGATTTAAGTGATGTAGAAGAAAATAATGAATTAGATAAAGTTATAGATAAGTTAAAAGAAACATATGGAAAAAATATTATAAACAAAGCTTCTCAATTTGATAAATTTTAAATATAACAAATATTGTCTTGAATAAAATGAAAAAAACTAGTATAATTTTATTTAGGTGATAACATGACTTGGATTTGGTTTGGATTAGTAATTGCTCTTTTATTAATAGAGTTAGCAACTACGAGGTTAGTAACAATTTGGTATGTAGCAAGTGCTATTGTGTCAATGATTTTATCAATGTTTATAAATAATTATTTTGTAGAATTTTTAGTCTTTATAATACTTGGAACTATTTTACTTTTTACAACTAAACCTTATTTGGTTAAGTTTTTAGAAAAAAATAGATTAAATAAAGGAAAAAGAAAATAGTTATCTAAAAAATGGTGTTATTATGAAGAATAAATTTAAATATATATTAAACTTATTAAAGGTTCTTATTTGGCCAATTATATTTGTAATAGGTGAAATACTTATAACTGGCATTTTTACACTTATATTTAATATTAAAACAAAGGGTGATACTTCATATGAGAATTTTTTAGAATATATGAAGACAGATGGTTATAAAGAAAAATTAGTAGATTTTATTAATAGTCAGTGTGTGCCAATAATTATACTTACTATGGTAATATTTATACCTATATTTTATCTAGTATTTAAAAAGTATAGGCAAAATGCTAGGTTTAAGTTAAGTGATTCTATAGAACCTTTAGTATATGGTATGTCTATATCACTTATATTTAATATAATAGTTTATAGTTTAAATAATATATTTAATTTTACTTCTCAATATAATGGTAGTTCTATAACTTTAATATCACAAATTATATGTACAGGAATATGTGGACCAATATTAGAAGAGTTTTTATTTAGAGGTATTGTATATAATAAACTAAAAAGTTTTAATAAACAGTTAGTATCAATTATATTGTGTTCTATTATATTTGGAATATTTCATGATAATATAATAAATGCTGTATATGGTTTTGGAGTAAGTTTTATATTAATATATTTGTATGAAAAGTATAAAAATTTAAAAGCACCAATAATTATGCATATTAGTTTAAATCTTACAACTGTCCTTATGTTGCCACTTATAAAAATGAATTTTATTGCATTTAATTTATATTTATTTGTTATAAGCATAATTACAGTATTAATATTAAAACAATTAATAAAATATGAATAAAATAAAAAAATATACATATTATAATAATGTCAATAATAATATTGACATATAGTAGAGAGCTAATTTGATTAGCTCTTTATTTTGTGCTATTATATAGGTGAAGTGAGGTATTTATGGAAAATTATGATGGAATAATCAAAGATTTAGAACTAACTGGATCAAATATTGAAGAATTAAAAGAAATAAGGGAAACTGTTAAAAGAAATAGTGATGCAAATAAAGATTTAGATACTATAATGTTTGAATTAAAAGAAAATATTAAGAATATTACATCTAAATTTTATAATGGAGAAAATAACTTTGGTATTAAATATATGACAGGGTTTACAAGTTCTATATATATACCATCATTTGATTCTTCTGGTGAAATTAAAATATTATTAAATGGTGGTGAAACTAGTAGAGTTTCTAATAAAATAGAGGTTAATAAAGATACATTATTTGATACAGCTAGTATTACTAAGTTGTTTACTTTAATACTTGTATTTAAGTTAGAAGAATTAGGACTAATTGATTTAAATGATAAGATAAAGGAGCTTGATCCAGATTTTAATGGTATGGAAGATTTTACATTTAATGATTTAATAAGATTGCATGGTGAGATATTAACGGATGGTAACATAACTTTAGCTCATAATGAAAAAGAGGCTTATCAAATATTAAAAACAGCATATTTAAAAAGTAATACAAGAGAAACTAATAAATATACAGATTTTGGGGCTATTATAATAGGAAAAACTATAGAACATATTTTAAGTAAAAAATATAATAAAGATGTTACTTTAGAAGAATTGATGCATAAATATATATTTAGTGAATCTAATATGAATAATACGTTGTTTAATCCAAAAGGATTAAATATATCAGGTAATGGAGGTTATGATACTTTAGTTCATGATCCAAAAGCAAGAATACTTGGTGGAGCAGTAGGAAGTGCTGGAATATTTACAACTAGTGATGATTTAAATAAATTAGCTAAAAATTTATATAGTGTAAATTACATTAACCCAAAGTTAATCAACAAAGAACATTTAGATAGATTAGGCGAAGTTACATTTAAGGATGGAAGAGAGCCTCAAAAAGGAAATTTAGGAATATATGTAAAGCATCCATTAGGATATGAAAAAACATTTACTCCATCATTATTTTCAACAGGTAGCTTTTCACATCAAGGTTGGACAGGTTCTGTAGCGCTTTTTGACCCAAATAATTTAATACATCATAATTTTTTAACTAATGCTATATATAAAACTGATAACAAGGATGAAATAAGAGCCGATAAACCTATTGGGTTTGGAAATGCTTGGGATATTTATGAAAAAGAAATAATAAAAAATATTATGATTATGATGATAACAAAAAAATATTTCAATTTATATAAAGATAGGGAAGTTAATATAAATGATGAAATAAAAATAAAATAAAAAAAGAGTGTAAATAACAAGAGTTTATATTTTATATTCTTTTTTTTTATACAAAAAAGTGTTATAATTATTTATAGGTGATAAAGTGATAAAAAATATTAAAGACGTTGATATAAATTATGTTGACTATGGTGAAGGAGATAATATAATAGTGCTTCTTCATGGCTGGGGGCAAAATATTGAAATGATGAAACCAGTTGGTGATGGACTTAAAAAAAATAATAGAATAATTATTGTTGATTTACCTGGTTTTGGATTATCAAAAGAACCTGATACAATTTGGACTATGTATGATTATGCAGATTGTATACATGAGTTTTTAAAATCTATAGATGTAGAGAATCCTATTTTGATTGGTCATTCTTTTGGGGGAAAAATAAGTTTAATATATGCTAGTAAGTATAAAACAAATAAATTAGTTTTATTTGGTAGTCCTTTTAAAAAAGAAATACAAAAATTAAGTACTAAAACAAAGATATTAAAATCATTAAAGAAAGTACCTGTTTTAAATAAATTAGAAGGGTTTGCTAAAAAACATATAGGTTCTAGAGATTATAGAAATGCATCAGAATTTATGAGAAAAATACTTGTAGAACATGTAAACTTAGATATAACAAATGATGTGAAAAAAATTAAATGTCCAACATTAATAGTTTGGGGAACACTTGATAGTGAAGTACCAATAGAAGAGGCATATGAACTTGAAAAATTAATAAAAGATGCTGGAGTAGTTGTTTATGATGGTTGTACACATTATGCCTATTTAGAAAGATTAAATCAAACAATAAGTGTTTTAAAAAGTTTTATAGGAGGTTAATATGAGTCTATTTTTAATTTCATTAATACCATATTTTATATTTACTATAGCAAAAACTAAGAAATCATTTCATATGTTACAACAAAATTATTATGATTTAGATAGTAGATATTTTAAATGGATATTAAGTAATATTAATAAAATTATGTTTGAAAGTGATATATTATTTTTGTTGCTTATATGTACATTATTTTTTGATATTGGAGTAGAAATTGGTGTATTTATAATATTATATGGAATAATATATATGACATATAGAAAGAAAAAAGTGGTTGCTAAAAAACCATTAGTTATCACATCTAGAATTAAAAGATTATTTTTTACAATTTTCTTAATGTATTTTGTTATGATAATTCCAGTTATAGTTCATTTTGATTATGACAATTTAGTTTATGAATATGTTATTTTAGGTTTATTTACATATTTAAATTATTTTGTAGTAATGGCTGCTAATGTAATAAATAAACCAATTGAAAAATGTGTTTATCTACATTATAAACGTATGGCTAAATCTAAGTTAAAGAAGATGAATATACCAGTTATTGGTATAACAGGTAGTTATGGAAAAACTAGTAGTAAAAATATAATTAATGATATTTTAAATGTTAAAATTAATTCATTTGCTAGTCCTAAGAGTTTTAATACTCCTTATGGATTAATTAATACAGTAAATAATTATTTAGATAAATTTAATGACATTTTTATAGCAGAAATGGGAGCCTTCAAAATAGGTGATATTAAACAAATTTGTAAAATAGTAAAGCCTAAATATGGAATTGTAACTACAATAGGAGAGGCACATTTAGAAAGTTTTGGTTCTAGAGATAATATTATGAAAGGAAAATTTGAACTTGTTGAATCATTACCTAGTGATGGACTTGCTATATTAAATGGGGATGATCCTTATCAATTAAAGTATCAAATTAAAAATAATTGTAATGTTAAATGGATAGGTATAGATAATAAAGATGTAGATTTACATGCTACAAATATTAACTTATCAAATAAAGGTACTACTTTTGATTGTGTATTTAAAGGTGATAAAAATAAATATAGATTTACAACTAAATTATTAGGTAAACATAATGTTTATAATATTTTAGCGGGTATATTACTTGGACATGAATTAGGTCTTAGTATAAGTGAATTACAAAGAGGTGTAAGTAGTGTAAAAACTATAGAACATCGTTTAGAATTAAAAAAATATGGGAATATTAATATAATAGATGATGCTTATAATTCAAATCCAGTAGGTTCTCGTATGGCTGTTGAAGTATTAGGTCTTATGCCGGGTTTAAAAATAATAGTAACTCCTGGTATGATAGAGTTAGGTGATAAGCAATACGAACTTAATTATAAATTTGGTGAATATATAAGTAAATGTTGTGATTATGTAATTCTTATTGGTAAAAATCAAACTAAACCAATATATGATGGCTTGATAAAAAATAAATTTAGTGATAAAAAGATATTTATATTAAATGATGTTAGAGAAGCTTTTCCATTAATGAATAGATTAGCTGAACCTAGTACTTATGTACTTTTAGAAAATGATTTACCAGATTTATTTAATGAATAGGAGAGATGTTTAATGAAGATAAAAGTTGGAGTAATATTTGGTGGTGAAACTGTAGAGCACGAGGTAAGTATTATATCTGCAGTACAAGCTATGGAACATATGAATAAAGATAAATATGAAATAGTTCCTATATATATAAGTAAAGATAGATATTGGTATACAGGCAAGATGCTTATGGAAATCGATGTTTATCAAGATTTTGAAGAGTTAAAAAAATATGCTAAAAGAGTAGTTCTTACAAAAGGTAAAGATGGATTTTATTTACAAAATACTACAGGATTATTTAGAAGAAATATAGCTGATATTGATATAGCTTTTCCAATAGTACATGGAAATAATGCTGAAGATGGAACACTTCAAGGATATCTTGATAGCGTAGGTATTCCTTATGTAGGAAGTAGAGTTATAGGAAGTGCTCTTGGTCAAGATAAAGTTATAATGAAGCAAATATTTAAAAATTGTGGATTACCTATAGTAGATTATGTTTGGTTTTTTGATAATGAATATGCTGATGATTGTGAAGCTATATTTGATAAAGTAAAACATTTAGGATATCCTGTAATAGTTAAACCTGCAACTCTTGGTAGCAGTGTTGGTATAACATATGTAAAGGATGAAAAATCTTTAGCAAGCGCTATAGAAGAAGCTATGACATATGATACTAAAATAATAGTAGAAAAGGCAGTACAAAATTTAATAGAAGTAAATTGTAGTGTGCTTGGAAACTATATTAATCAAGAAACAAGTGCAATAGAAGAAGTTACTAGTGATGATGAATTCTTAACTTATAAAGATAAGTATATAGGAGGATCAAAATCTAAAACTAAAGGTGCAAGTAAAGGAATGGCAAGTGCTAGTAGAATTATACCTGCTCGTATTAGTAAAGAATTAGAAGAAAAAATAAGAAAAACTTCTAAAGAAGCTTTTGTTGCTCTTAACTTAGGTGGAGTATGTAGAATAGATTATTTAATCGATAAAAAAACAAATAAATATTATATTAACGAACCTAATACTATACCTGGTAGTTTATCATTTTATCTATGGGAACCTGTTGGTAAAAAGTATGAAGATTTATTAGATGAAATGATTACATTATGTATAAAAGATTATAAAAATAGAGCTCGTAAAACTTATTCTTTTGAAAGTAATATTTTAAGTAACTATGGAATAAAGGGAGCTAAAGGACTAAAGGGAAAATTAAAATAATTTTCTCTTTTTATTTATAAATAAAAGAATTTTTGATATACTTATTATGGTGATACTATGGTAAAAAGAAAATTAAACAAAAAGGGTAAGATAGTTTTATTTAGTATAGTAGTTTTGTTTATTATAGTAACAGTATTAATTTTTATGTTTACTAAAGAAAAAAATATAAAAGTTAAAGTAGAAGAAAAAAAAGAAATAAAAAAAGAAGTAAAACCAGAAGAAAAATTAAAAATATTTGATTTAGATTCTAATACTAGACCATATGCTGTTATGATAAATAATATATCCACAGTATGGGGATATCAATGTGGACTACAGGATGCATATTTGGTTTATGAAATAATAGTAGAAGGTGGTTATACAAGATTAATGGCTTTATTTAAAGATAAAACATTAGATAGAATTGGGACAGTTAGATCTTCTAGACATTATTTTTTAGATTATGCTCTTGAAAATGATGCAATATACGTTCATTTTGGATGGAGTCCTCAAGCTCAAAATGATATATCAAGTATGGGCATTAATAATATAAATTTTATGAGTTATAATGGATATATAAGAGATACATCATTACCTCTTGCTATAGAACACACTGCATTTACATCTACTGAGAAGATAATGAGTGGAGCGTCTTATTATGGATATAGAACAACTACAGAAATAAAACCCTTATTTAACTATAGTGTAAAGTCAATTGATTTATCAAATATAGAAGGTGTTATACCTGCAAATAAAATATACATAAATTATTCAAATAGTAGATCTACAACATTTATATATGATGGAGAATCCAAGGTTTATAAGAGATATCAAAATGATATAGAACACACTGATTATATAACAGGTCAAATATATACTGCTAAAAATATAATTACATATCAAGTAAGTAATTATTCAATACCTGGTGATGATAAAGGTAGACAAACTTTAGATAATATTGGAAGTGGTACTGGATGGTATGTAACAGAAGGAAATGCGGTTCCAATTACTTGGGAAAAAACATCAAGAGAAAGTAAAACAAAATATAAGTATTTAGATGGAACTGAAATAAAAATAAATGATGGAAATACATATATAGAAATACAACCAATAGGTAGAGATTTAGTAATAGAATAGTATTATTATTAAAATTTCCATATTTGGTAACAAATAACATTATAATTTTTTTAAATATGTGATATAATGTAGTAGTACTTGAGGTGAATTAAAGGTATGAATAAATACAAAAAAGATGACGAATACCTGTTAATAATAGATAATATAATGGAAAATGAAGAATTTAAAAAAATGGCTAATATAAAACATCATAATACAACAAGATTAAATCATTCATTAAAGGTTTCATATTATTCATATAAAATAGCTCGTTCTTTGAAATTGGATTATAAGGATGTAGCTCGTGGTGGATTACTTCATGACTTTTATGATGAAAAAATAAGTGAATGTAGTAAAATAAAAGATAAAATATTATTATTTTCTACTAGACATCCTAGTGTAGCAGTAGAGAATGCTTCTTCAAATTTCGAATTAACAGAAAAAGAAATAAATATAATTAAAACACATATGTTTCCAGTAGACTATAGGATTCCTAAGTATGCTGAAAGTTGGATTGTAAGTTTAGTTGATAAATTTTTAAGTATTGGTGAATTTTCAAGTAAATTTAGTCGTAAGTTAAGCTATAATTTTGGTTTATACTTATTATTTATAATAAATATAGTAAAATAGACTTATAATATAAGTCTATTCTATTTTATCCTCTTAAAGAGGGTTTTGTCCTGGTAGTTAAATGGATATAACAAGGCTCTCCTAAAGCCTAGTTATGGGTTCGATTCCCATCTGGGACACCAGATTGATAGTTACTCGAACTTTTTCGAGTAAAAAATAAAACGACTTGCTAAAAAGTCGTTTTCCTAAATTGAAATTTCAACCGCACCAGTAGGTGTGGTTTTTTGATACAATAA
>CAVEJT010000025.1:0-14627 GCA_963616135.1 Bacteroidaceae bacterium
ATATTATATTAATATTAAAAGATATCTAAGTATAGTTTTAATATATAATAAAAAAGATATAAGTTTTTAATAAATTTATATCTTTTTTTTATTGTAATGATAGAATAATATAATATTTTTAAATAATGTGTAAATATTGACAAAATTAGCATTTTGTGATAATCTATAATGGATTTTAACAATAAAAAACAGAGAAGAAATAAAAAGTTTGTTCTCTATGAAAAATGAAGGAGAAAAAATGGATGCATATCAAAAAATAATAGAACAATTAAATGCTACAAATATTGAATATAAAATACATAGTCATGCTGAAATACCAACTGTTGCAGAAGCTAAAGAAAAAGTAGATTTTAATATAGAACAATGTTTTAAAACTTTAGCCTTTAAATATGAAGATAAGATATTATTTATATCTTTATTAGCGGAGGATAAATTAAAATATTCTAAATTATGCACAAGTTTAAATATAAAAAGAAAAAATTTAAAAAGAATTGACAGCAAAGAATTAGAAGATAAATACGGATATGAATCGGGTGGAATTGCGCCTATATCTGTTTCTAAGGATATTGCTGTCATTTTTGATAGAAAAATTAATGATAGAGATATTATTTTTTGCGGTTCCGGAAGAAGAGATAAAACTATCGAACTAAAATCAGAAGATATAATAAGTTTAGATAGAACAGTTGTTATAGATATTGCAGAAGAAATAGAACAAAATTTAGAACAAGAAAGATAGGAGATGGTTATCATAGAATTTACAGATGAACAAAAATTAATAAAAAAAATGATAGTTGATTTTAGTGAAAAAAAATTAACAAGAGAGGTTTTAAAACAAATAGATGAAACTGGAATTTTTCCTGAGGAAATTATCAATGAAATGTCTAAATTGGGATTGTTTGCATTAAAAGCACCAAAAGAATATGGTGGAGTTGGAGTAGATACATTAACATATGTTCTTGCTATGGAAGAAATGTCTAAGTATAGTGCAGTAGCAAGCATATATCTTGCTACGCCAAATTCTTTGTCTACAGGTCCATTATTGATGGATGGTACAGATGAACAAAAACAAAAATATATAAAAGAAATAGCAAGTGGTGAAAAAAAATTGTCTTTTGCATTAACTGAATCACAGGCTGGATCAGATGCTGGTGGAGTAACAACAACAGCTAAAAAAGAAGGAAATTATTATATATTGAATGGAAGAAAAACATTCATTACAATGGCACCTATAGCTGATTATGCTATTGTGTATGCAAAAACAGATGTAACAATGGGGACAAAAGGAATATCAGCATTTATAGTAGATTTGAAAAGTGATGGAGTAACAGTAGGAAAAGAAGAAGATAAAATGGGAGTTATTGGTTGTCCAACAGGAGATATAATATTAAAGAATGTAAAAGTTCCGGTAACTAATTTATTGGGTAAAGAAAACGATGGATTTAGAACAGCTATGAAAACATTTAATAAGGTGCAAGATTTATTATTTTCAAGAGATATGAGAGTAGATGAAAATGGAAACTTAACTTTATTTGCAGGACATTTAAAATGTTTTGACTGCAAAAGGAATATGACTAGAAACAAATCTATAAGTAAAGATAAGAATGGAAACAAAAAAATGACTAATTATATCTATTCTTGTAGCACTTATGTAAGAAAATCACACGATTTATGTACTAAACATAGAATTACAGGAACTGAATTAGAAGAAGCAGTATTAAAGGCAGTAAAAATGCAAATAAAAATAATATGTAATATAGATAATGTTCTAAATAAATTATTAAAACAAAAAAATATTGATTACAATAAAGAAGTTATTGAAAGTAAAATAATCAATATTGAAAAAGAAATAGAACAAACAAAAATGATTAAGAAAGATTTATATGAGGATTGGAAGTTTAATATTATCTCAAAAGAAGATTATATAGAGTATTCAAAAGATTATGACAAAAAGATTTCTAAACAATATGAATCATACGATTATTTGAAAGAAGAACTTAAATTGATAAATAATAATATAAAGAAAGATAATAATTGGCAAGAAGAATTTACAAAAAGAAGAAATATTGAAAAACTTTCAAGAGATGTAATTGATAATTTAATTGACTATATATATGTTCAAAATGATGGAAATATAATAGTATCTTTTAAATATGAAGATGAATATCAAAACGCTCTTGACTTTATTAAAAATAACAAGTTAGAATTAGAAAAAATCTCGTGATAACTTTAAAAAATATGAAAAGTATAGTATAATTATTAAGGAAATATAAGGTATTCTTCATTAGATAAAAAACTGTGCAAAAATACTTCCAGGGTGGCATGTACATAATGCAACAAGTGGTGGAGGTCAGATTTTAATATGTACAGCAGGATATGGATGGTATCAAGAGGAAGGTAAGGATGCTATAGAATTAAAACCTGGTATGGTAATAGTAATACCAGCTAATACTAAGCATTGGCACGGTTCGAAAAATAATAGTTGGTTTAGTCATATAAGTATAGAAGTACCTGAAGAAGATACCAAAACATCTTGGTTAGAACCTGTAAGTGATGAAGAATATAATAAATTAAAATAGAAAGGTATAAAAATATGAAAAATTATGAATTAAATAATGGTGTAAAAATACCAAGTATTGGTCTTGGAACATGGCTTATACCAAATGATAAAGTAAGCGATGTAGTAAAAAGTGCTATTGATATTGGATATAGACATATAGATACAGCTCAAGCATATGAAAATGAAGTAGGTGTTGGACTAGGTATTAAGGAAAGTAATATTGATAGAAAAGAGTTATTCATAACATCAAAAATAAGAGCAGAGTATAAAAATTATGAAAGTGCTAAAAAGTCAATTGATGCTTCACTTGAAAGATTAGGCCTTGATTATATAGATTTAATGATAATTCATGCACCACAACCATGGGATGAGTTTAGGATATCAAATAATAATTATTACAAAGAAAACAAAGAAGTATGGAAAGCATTGGAAGATGCTTATAAAGAAGGAAAAGTAAAATCTATTGGTGTTTCAAATTTTCATGATTATGATTTAAAAAATATAATGGAAGATTGTAGAATAAAACCTATGGTAAATCAAATTCTCGCACATATAGGACAAACACCATTTGAAATAATTGAATTTTGTGAAAAAAATAATATTTTAGTAGAAGCATATTCTCCAATCGCACATGGAGAAGCTAATAGAATAAAAGAAGTTAATGAATTAGCTAAAAAATATAATAAAACTTTCGCACAAATTTGCTTAAAATATTGCCTAAATTTAGGTATGATAGTTTTACCAAAAGCAAGTAGTTTAGAACATTTAAAATCAAATATAGATTTAGATTTTGAAATTTCAGTAGAAGATATGGAAATTCTAAAAGATATAAAACCTCTTTCAGATTATGGTGAACATGATTTTTTTCCAGTATTTAAACAAAGTGGTAAGTAATTAATGGAGTAAAATAGATGTTAGAAATGATAAAAAAACTGTTTATTAGTAATTATAAAAAACTATTTTTCTTTATATGTTTTGTATTATTTTTTGCTTTAGCTGAAGATGTTTTTAATCATGAAATAATGAAAGGTGATATTATTGGTTATAGTTTTATATCAAAATATTTAATTCATGATACAATTACTCCTATTATGAAACTAATAACATGGTTTGGAAGTGCGGTATGTTTAATACTATTAACTATAATTTTATTTATTTTTATAAAAAATAAAAAGATAGGTGTACTTATTGGAACAAACCTTATAATAATAACTGTATTAAATCAATTATTTAAATTTATTCTCCAAAGACCAAGACCAACAGAATATAGAATTATAAATGAAGTAGGATACAGTTTCCCATCAGGACATTCTATGATAAGTATGGCATTCTATGGATTTTTAATATACTTAATCTATAAACAAATAAAAAATAAATATCTAAAAATATCTTTAATTAGTATTCTTTCTATTTTAATAATATTGATAGGTATTAGTAGAATTTATCTTGGTGTTCATTATACGAGTGATGTTATAGCAGGTTTTCTAGTATCAATATCTTATTTAATAGTCTTTATAGAGTTTGCAAATAAGATTGTATTTGAAAAGGAGAAAAAATATGAAAAATAAAAAATTAATAAATAGTTTTAAATATGCTTTTTCTGGTATAAGAAGTGCTTTTAAAACAGAAAGAAATTTAAAAATACATATAAGTATAGCTTTATTAGTAACTATATTTGGGATAATTCTTAAATTAGAGTGTTGGGAATGGATAGTATGTATTAGTTGGTTTGCAATAGTTATTGGTGGCGAGTTATTTAATACTGCTATAGAAATTGTCGTTGATTTAGCAATGCCAAATATAAACAAAAACGCTAAAAGATCAAAAGATATATCAGCAGGTGGTGTTTTAGTGTTTGCTATTGGATCGAGTATAGTAGGACTTATGATATTTGTACCAAAGATAATCACATTTATAACTAAATAAAACGTTATTTACGTTTTTTTTGTTTACATTGTATTAATGACATTATAAGTTTATAATATGTTTTAGTGATTTATATGATATACTTATAATAGGAGAAAGATACTTAAGTGAAGAGTGTTAAAAAATAGAAGCTTTAGATTGTAAAGTAAATTAATATATAAAAAGGAGTACTTATGATTTTTGTAGCGCTTTTAAGAGGTATAAATATAAGTGGTAAAAATAAAATACCAATGAAAGAATTGAAACTAGGATTTGAACAAATAGGTTATACCGAGGTTACTACTTATTTAAATAGTGGTAATGTTATATTTTCAAGTAGTATAAAGGATAATGATATTATAGTAGATAGTATTCAAAATATGATTAAAAATAAATTTGAATTAGATATACCAGTTTTTGTAATAAGTATAAATGATTTAAAAGAAATCTTAGATAATAAACCTAGTTGGTGTAAAGTAGAAGACAAAGAAATTTATAATAATATTATATTTATAATGTCTCCATATACTTATCAGGATATCTATAATGGTTTAGGAGATCCCAATGAAAAAACCGAAAAAATAAAGAATTATAAAAATAGTATTTTTTGGTCTTATATTTTGAAAGAATATAGAAAAACTAATTGGTGGAGTAGAACTGCAAATACAAGTGTAAAAGATTTTATAACTATACGTACTGTAAATACAATAACAAAGTTAGTAGAACTCAGAAATAAAAATTGACAAAAAATAAATTATAATATACAATTTTGTTATGATAGAAGTATGGTGTATGTAGTATGAAGAAATTTCTTAATAAATATATAAATGAAGAACACAAATTTGATAAAATAACTATGCTTGGTATATTTAGTTTAATAATAGTTATATCAGGTGTATTTGGATGGCTTTATGAATTTATATTTTATTATTTTAATGGTGGTATGAAACAATTTTATTGGAGAGGTGGAAATTTTTTACCTTGGATAAATATATATGCAACAGGTTCTATATTGATTTACATATTTAGTTATAAACATAGAAGTGAACCTCTTAAAATATTTTTGTTAAGTGTTTTAATTACTGGTATTCTTGAATATATATCAGGTGTTGGAATGTATGCTATAACAGGTAGTAGATGTTGGGATTATAATAGTGAAATATTAAATTTTGGTAATATTGGTGGATTTGTTTGTTTAAGAAGTGTGCTATTTTTTGGATTATCAAGTTTAATATTAATGTATATGATAGTTCCATTTTGTTTCTTTTTAGCGCGTACTATGAATAAAAAGTTATTTTTGACATTAAGTTTTTCATTATGTTCTATAATTTTAATAGATGAATTTTATAATTTATTGTTTGCTAGAATTTTTAATTTACCAAGAGCTTCTAGAATATATAAAAAGTTAGGTCTTCATTATGTAAAATTTTAATATTGTTAAGAGATTGTTTAAAATACAATCTTTTTTCATATAAAGTTCACATTTTACTGTATAATAGTTTATAGAGAGGTGTTTACATGAAGGTTTTAGTTGTAGATGATGAGATAGGTATTAGAGAAGTAATAAAGGAATATTGCTTAAATGAAGGATATGAAGTAATAGAGGCATCAAATGGATTTGAGGCGATAGATGTGATGAACAATTCTGTTGATGTTATTGTTCTTGATATAATGATGCCAAAAATGGATGGATATACAGCACTCAAAGAAATAAGAAAAAACTATAAAACTCCAGTAATAATGCTATCTGCACGTACTGATGAATTTGATAAGCTACAAAGTTTTGATATGGGAGTAGATGATTATGTAACAAAACCATTTAGTCCAAAAGAATTGATTGCTAGAATTAAAGCAGTAACAAATAGAAATAAAGTTAATGTTGATGAATATGTATATAAGACATTAAAAATAAATTATTTAGGACATAGTGTTTTTATTGATGATAAAGAGATAAAATTAACTCCAAAAGAATATGAATTACTTTGTTATTTTGTTCAAAATAAGGGTATAGCTTTATCTAGAGAAAGTTTATTAAGTAAAATATGGGGATATGATTTTTTTGGAGAAGATAGAACTATTGATACACATATAAAGATGTTAAGAAATAATTTAGGTGAGTATAGGAATTTAATAACTACTGTAAGAGGAATGGGCTATAAATATGAAGAAAAATAATTTAAGGGTAAAAATATGGGTATGGTTATCCTTATTTACTCTTGTTATATTGTGTGGTATATGGTTTATTCAACTTTTATCACTAGGTATTTATTATGAATGGAATAAAAAAAGTGAAATTGAGGAAATTGCAGAAGAAGTAAAAGAAGCATACGGTAAAGAAAATTATGGTGATGTATTAGATAGAATATCTTTTGATAGAGATGTTTGTATAGAGCTTATTACAAATAATAATACTTTTTATTCAACTGATAGCGCATCTAGGGGTTGTTTAAATAATAATAGTAGTGAAGTTAACAATTATAAATTAGAATTTATGTTAAGTGGTAAAACGTCTACTTTATATAAAATAATTAATCCAAGATTTGAAAATAAAACTATTGTATATGGTAATAAGATAGATGATGGAGTTTATACTTTTATAAGTGCTTCATTAGAACCTATCAGATCTACTGTAAGAGTTTTAAAAAAACAAGTTGTTGTTATTACTTTAATAGTACTTGTAGTAGCATTCCTAATAGCTTATACAATATCTAAAAAAATATCTAAACCAATAGAAAAAATAATAGGTACTAGTAAAAAGATTTCTAAAGGTAATTATGATGTTAAGTTTAGTATAAATTCTGATATTGCGGAATTAAAAGAGTTAGAACAAACTTTAAATAATATGACAAGTGAACTTGCTAAAACAGAAAATTTAAGAAGAGAGTTACTTGCGAATGTATCACATGACTTGAAAACACCTTTAACTCTTATAAAAGCAAATGCTGAAATGGTTAGAGATTTAACTTATAAGGATGATATTAAAAGAGAGAATAATTTAAATACTATAACAAGTGAAGTAGATAGATTAAATTTACTTGTTGAGGATGTACTTGAATTATCTAAGATGCAATCTAAAGCAATTGAATTAAAAAAAGAAGAATTTGATATAGATTATATGATTAAATCTATAATTGATAGATTTGATGTGTTATGTCAAAGAGATGGATATGAGATAAATTATAAAGGGTTTAAATGTTTAGTAGTTGCTGATAAAAAGAAAATAGAGCAAGTTATATATAATTTAATTAATAATGCCATAAATTATACTGGTGATAATAAAAAAATATATATTACTCTTAAAGATAGTGAAGATGGGGTAATTGTTTCTATAAAAGATACTGGTAATGGTATAGATAAAAAAGATATAGAATATATATGGGATAAATACTATAAAGTAGATAAAAAATATAAAAGAGTTACTTATGGTACAGGTCTTGGTTTATCTATAGTAAAAAATATACTTATTCTTCACGAATTTAAGTATGGAGTAAATAGTAAAAAAGGTATTGGGACTGAATTTTATTTTGAAATAAAAAAAGAAAAAGTTAAAAAAATGTAAAATTAAAAAATTACATTTTTTTGTTTTTTTAAAATATTGAAATATAAAAATGTTGAAAATAAAGGGGAAAGTCAAGAAAATAAAATTCAAAAAATGTTTTTTATAAAAATGTAAAAAAATAATTTTTAAATTTTTTATAAAATCTATTGACTGTAAAAATGGTAGGTGCTATACTTTAATTGTAACACAGTAGGAGGTAAGTTATGACAGATGTTGAAGAAATTTTAGACTTGGTTGTAGTTAAAAGAAATGGTAAAAAAGTTGATTTTGACGGAACTAAAATTGCAATGGCTATCAAGAAAGGCTTTGATAGTGTAAATGAACAAGATGAGGAGACTGGAAAGTATAAATATGATTCAAAGGATATTACTAAAGTATATAATGAAGTAATTAAATCTATTGAAAAAGAGTATAAGGATAAAGAGAAAATAAAAATAGAAGAAATACAAGATTTAATTGAAAAATCTTTAGAGAAAAAAGGATATACTGAGGTACATGATTCATTTTCTGAATATAGAGAAAGACGTGCTCAATCAAGAGAAATGTTTGTTGATGACAAGAGATTGCACAAATTTTTAAAAACTATTGAGGGATTAGGCCTTAAATCAGCTGATGAAGATGATACTAAAAGAGAAAATGCAAATGTAGATGGAGATACTGCTATGGGAACTATGTTACAATATGGTTCTACTGTATCTAAAGAATTTGCTAAAGCATATTTAATGAAGAAAAAATTTGCAGATGCTCATGATGATGGAGAAATTCACATTCATGATATGGATTTCCTTCCAATGGGAACTACTACTTGTATGCAAATTGAACTTGATAGATTATTTAAAAAAGGTTTTTCTACAGGACATGGTTATTTAAGACCACCTAAGGATATAACTAGTTTTGGTGCACTTGCAGCTATCGCAATACAAGCTGATCAAAATGATCAACATGGTGGACAAAGTATTCCAGCTTTTGATTATTATATGGCACCAGGAGTACTTTCAACATTTAAAAAACAATTTAAACAACAATTAAGTGATTTTCTTGATTTAGAAGGATTACTTAGTCATATAAGTATGGATAGAATTGCTCGTGAGGTAGATAAACTAGAAAGTATTAAGTTTAGTATAGAAATATTTGAACCTATATATAAAGAATCAGAAGTAATTAAAAGATTATTTGAAAAAGCTTATGAAAAAGCATATGCTAAAACAGATAGAATTACTTATCAAGCAATGGAAGCATTTATTCATAACTTAAATACTATGCATTCTCGTGCTGGAGCTCAAGTACCATTTTCATCAATTAATTTTGGTACTGATATAAGTCCAGAAGGAAGAATGGTATCACTTAATTTCTTAAAAGCTACTGATGCTGGTCTTGGAAAAGGTGAAACACCAATATTTCCTGTATCAATTTTTAAAGTAAAAGAGGGTATAAACTTTAACAAAGAAGATCCAAATTATGATATATTTAGAAAATCTTGTGAAGTAAGTTCAAAAAGATTATTTCCTAACTTTTCATTTTTGGATGCTCCATTTAATCTAGAATTTTATAAACCAGGAGATTATAGAACTGAAGTTGGGTATATGGGATGTAGAACTCGTGTTATGAGTGATGTAACTGATCTTAATAATCAAACAACAGGTGGTAGAGGTAATTTATCATTTACTTCTATAAACTTACCAAGATTAGGTATTAAACATGGTATTTGTCTTAAAGAAAGAGATAAAGCTGACATGAAAGGTTTCTATGAAGAATTAGGTAATTTAATGGAGCTTGTACGTGATCAACTATTAGAAAGATTTGAAATTCAATGTAATAAAAGATGTTATAACTTCCCATTCTTAATTGGACAAGGTGTTTGGACAAATGGAGAAACATTAAAACCTACTGATAGAATGAGAAAAATATTAAAACATGGTAGTTTAACTTTAGGGTTTATTGGACTTGCTGAAACTCTAAAAGCTTTAATTGGTGAACACCATGGTGAATCAGAAGAGGCACAAAAATTAGGACTTGAAATAATTGGATTTATGAGAAAGAAAGCTGATGAATTTTCTAAGGAATATAATTTAAACTTTACAGTAATTGCAACTCCAGCAGAAGGACTTTCTGGTAGATTTGTAAATATAGATAAAGCACTTTATGGACGTATTAAAGGAGTTACAGATAGGGATTATTATACTAATTCGTTCCATGTACCTGTATACTATAATACATCTATTAAACATAAATTAGAAGTTGAAGCTCCATATCATGCATTAACAAATGGTGGACATATTTCTTATATTGAATTTGATGGAAATACTGCTATGAATGTAGATGCTTTTGAAAGTGTTATTAGAGAAATGAAAGAATTAGGAATTGGTTATGGCGCTATTAACCATCCTGTAGATAGAGATCCTGTTTGTGGATATGTAGGGGTAATTGGTGATGTATGTCCTGGATGCGGACGAAAAGAATTTGATGCTGTACCTCTTGAAGATGTAAAACATTTTCAATGTGGTTGTTAAAGGAGGAATAATATGGAAAAATTAGTTGGCGAAGGAGTAGGCTTTGAAAGAATAAGAAGAGTTACTGGATATTTAAGTGGTGATGTAAAGCGTTTCAATAATGGAAAAAGAGCTGAGGAAAAAGACCGTGTAAAACATTCTGGTATTAAGGATATAATGTTAAAAGAAAAATGTGATAAATAATGAAAATAAGACTTGCAGCTGATCTACAAGAGGATAGTATAGTCGATGGAAATGGTATAAGGACAGTTATATGGACTCAAGGTTGTTCTCATAATTGTCCTTATTGTCATAATCCATCAACACACTCTTTTGATGGCGGAGAACTTGTAGATGTAGAAGATGTAATAGAAAGAATAGAAAATTTATCTAATCAAGATGGAATTACATTTTCAGGTGGGGATCCTATGTTTCAAGCAAAAGCTTGCTCAATTATAGCTAAAAAAATACACGAGTTAGGTATGAATGTTTGGGCATATACAGGTTTTACATTTGAAGAATTATTAGATAAAGGAAATAAAGAAATATTAGATTTTTTAAGTAATATAGATGTCCTTATAGATGGAAAATTTGAACTTTCTAAAAAAAGTTTGGATATTAAATTTAGGGGTTCAACTAATCAAAGAGTAATTGATGTTCCAAGCTCTTTAGAACTACATAAAGTAGTTGAAATAGATATAGATTCTAAAAATATAAAGGAACAAAAAAAAGAAGTAATATATATATAGGTAGTAGTAATACTATCTTTTTCTTGCATTTTTTTAGAAATTGTGTATAATAAAGAACACTTGATGAAAATTTATTAAACACATATATTATTTTTGTCTGTTTTTAAATATATAAAAATATTAATAGATATGATATAATTAAATAGGTGATAGTATGAAAAAGGGATTAAAAAATGTGATTTTTTTTGGAATGATATTCTTAATATTGGATCAAGCTGTAAAAATATTTATAAATAGTAGATTTGTACTTGGTGAAGCATATATATTAATAAATAATTTATTGAGTATATTGCTTGTACATAATACAGGTGCTGCTTTTAGTATATTAAGTGGTAATCAAGTATTTTTAGTTATAATAGGAATACTTGCTTTAGTAGCACTTTTATTATTTATATATCAAGGTGATAATTATAGTGACTATGAAATATTTGCTTACTCATTATTATTTGGTGGAATACTTGGTAATTTAATAGATAGAATATTTTATGGATATGTAATAGATTTTATAAGTTTAACATTTGTAGGTTATAATTTTCCAATATTTAATATAGCTGATATGTGTATAGTAGTAAGTGTTATACTAATTATAATAAAAGTAATAAAGGGAGATTTATGGAGAGAATAGTAATAGAAGAAGATATAAACATTAGATTAGATGCATACTTAAGTAAAAATACTGATTATAGTAGAAGTAAAATATCAAAAATGATAACTAATGGTGATATAAAAGTAAATGATTTAAAAGTAAAGAATAGTTATTTATTAAAAAAAGATGATATAGTAGAAATTGGAGATATAGAAGTAGAAAACATGAATGTTGAAGCTGAAAATATACCACTTGATATAGTATATGAGGATGACGATGTTTTAGTTGTTAATAAACCAAATGGAATGGTAGTGCATCCAGCTATAGGTAATAATCATGGTACTCTTGTAAATGCACTACTTTATTATTCAAAGAATTTAAGTACAATAAACGGAGAATTTAGACCAGGAATAGTTCATAGGATAGATGCCTATACAACAGGGCTTCTTATGGTAGCCAAAAATGATAAAGCACATGAAATTTTAGCTAAAGAATTAAGTGAAAAAAAAACAACTAGAAAATATATTGCTCTTGTATGGGGAGTAATTAAAGAGGATACTGCCACTATAGATGCTCCAATAGGAAGAGATATTAATGATAGAAAGAAAATGAGTGTTACAAGCATCAATAGTAAGGATGCTATAACTCATCTTAAAGTATTAGAACGTTTTAAAGATGCAACTTTAATAGAATTAAAGTTAGAAACAGGTAGAACTCATCAAATAAGAGTTCATATGAATTATATAGGGCATCCAGTAGTCAATGATCCTGTATATGGTAAAAGAAAAATAATAGATGAAACAGGACAATGCCTTCATGCTTATGAAATTGGATTTATACATCCAACTACAAATGAATATATGGAGTTTACTTGTAAATTACCAGAATGTTTTACAAACATATTAAATAAATTTAAAGAGGAGGTGTTATAATGACTATATTAGGGATTAAAAGAAAACATGAATTAGAATTAGCACTAGAAGGTGTTAATTTACCTAAGTGTTACAAAGATGAAGTATCAGAAGATACTAGAATAAAATTGTTAAGTTATATTATGGATACAGGCCTTCCTGTAGGAGAAGTAGATTATTTAGTTAGAGCATACTATATGCCTATTGAAGATATAACAAATGATACAGAAATTTATAATAGTTTAACACTATCACTCAAACTTGATTTTTTGGTTAAATTATGTAAAAAGTATAGTGCTAAACCAAAGAATATAATAGATAGAATAAAAGAAGTGAATGAAATTAATTTATATAGAAGAGACCAAAAACAATTATCAAAAAACAAATAAAGATAGTAGAAATACTATCTTTATCTATAATAAGGTCCATAAATTGGGTATGGATAATAATAATTGTTATAATAATAATTAGGTCTATTATAACCATATCCTCCACCATAGAATAAAGGTGCAGCTAAACCACCAGTTATACCACCTAATAAAAATGGTCCTAAAAATCCTCCACCTACAAATCTATCACTATTATTTCTGTTAAAATTTTGCGGAAATTGAGTATAATTATACATAAATAACTCCTTTCATGTTATAATATGTATTAGAAGGAATAAAGGTGATAATATGGACGAAAGATTAAAAAAATTAAGTAATACAATAGTAAATTATTCAGTAAAAGTAAAAGAAAATGATAAAGTATTAATCCAATATGAAAGTACTAAATGTAATCCATTAATAAAATGTTTAATAAAAGATATTTATAAAAATAAAGGTATACCATTTGTAAAATTAATAGATAATGAGTTAAATTCATTAATACTAGAAAATTCTAATAGTAATGTTATAGATGAGATAGTAAAGCAAAAAACGTATGAGGTTGATAACTTTGATGTTTTTATTAGAATTTGTTATACAGAAAATGAATATGAAGACAAAGATATTAAAAGTACGATAAGAAAAGAATTAGGTTCTAAAACTCAAGAAGTTGATGACATTAGAATAAATGAAAGGAGATGGACATTACTTAACTATCCATCACTTGTTGATGCTTATAAGGCTCATATGAAATATGATGATTTTTATAATTATGCAATAGATGTTATGAATGTGGATTATGAGAATTTATCAGATAAAATAAAACCGTTAAAAGAACTAATGGAAAAAACTGATAAAGTAAGAATAGTAGGCCCAGATACAAATTTAACATTTAGTATAAAAGGGATGCCAGCAATACCTTGTTGCGGTACAGCAAATATACCAGATGGTGAACTTTACACAGCTCCTATTAAAACAAGTGTAAATGGTGTTATAACATATAATACACCATCACCATATCATGGAAATATATTTAATAATATTAGATTAGAATTTAGGGATGGTCAAATAGTAAATTGTTCAACAACAGAACATAACGATTTATTAAAGGAAATATTTGATACAGATGAAGGAGCAAGATATGTAGGTGAATTTTCACTAGGGTTTAATCCTAAAATAACAAAACCTATGGGAGATATTTTATATGATGAAAAAATAATGGGCAGTATACATTTTACACCTGGTAGATGCTATGATGATTGTAATAATGGAAATATATCTAGTATACATTGGGATTTAGTATTAATACAAACAGAAGAATATGGTGGAGGAGAAATATATTTTGATGATGTATTAATACGTAAAGATGGAAAATTTGTACTTGATGAATTAAAGGACTTAAATAACTAAAAAAATTGGATTACTCCAATTCTTTTATATGCTGTTTATTTCATCTTCTGTAAGTCCTGTTGATTTAATAATTATATCTATAGGTACATTGTT
>CAVEJT010000026.1:0-14597 GCA_963616135.1 Bacteroidaceae bacterium
GATAGACAGATATCTTCATTATTAAATTCATTTTTAGTTATATTAAAAATTGTATCATTAATTTCATTTTCTTTTAATACTTGCTTAGTATTATTTTCTTCTTCTTTTTTATATTCCAAAATTCTATTGATATCATTCTTATTTATTTTATTTCTTTTTAAAATTTTTAATAATAATTCATCATTTATTGTAAACAAAGGTAATGAGGAATATATTCTTGTTCTATCATATTTTTTTATTTTTTCATTTAATATGAATTTTCTAAATTCCTCTTTTTTTTCTTCTGTATATATATCCATAAGTGAATTGGCTTTTTTTAATATCAATTCACTTTTTTCTCTATAATATTTAACTTCTTTTGGTTTATTTGTTAAATAATATTTTCCTTTATTGTGAGATCCCTGGATACATTCTCCATTTAAAGCTACAACACCAGAAACATAATTTAAATGATTATAAATATTATTTTTGTTGTCCTTAAAATAGTAAGGTGAAATTAGACCTGTCATGTATATTGGTATCCAACTTTCAAGGCCTAACATCATTTCATTAAAAGGTCTATCTAAATTATGTACTATATTTAAATGTAATCCTTTTTTTAAACTCATAGCTATAGCAAACATCCATTTTTTACCAAAATCAATGTCTTTTGCCATATCTTCCATAGGCATATCACTACACATAAATATATCTTCTTTAGATTTTGAAAGAACAGTAGCTTTAAAAAAGTCTAATTCTCCTTTTTTCATTTCTTCTATACCATAATAAGTTTTTGTTTTACCTTTGTAAAAAGGTATTGTAGGTACTTTTAATTTATCAAATTTAATAGCCTTAATATAATCATTTAAATTAAAATCATCTAATTTATTTAAAAAATTATCAATATTATTATTTTCTATATTTTTGGTATTTAAAATCCAATTATATATTCTATTAAAACTAATTTCATCAGCTTTGCAATTCAATAAAAGACTTAAAGAATTATTATAATTTTCTGTATTATACTTTTTTAAAATATAATTAACTAATGAATTTAAAAACTCTTCTTTATTTGAGGGAACTCTCTCCCCATTTCTTATTCTTGATAAATAAGAAGCATCAAAATTTAGATATTTAGCAAGTTCACTAGCATTTATATCTAACGTAGTAATTAGTTTATTAAGATTAGTTTTAATGATTTCAAAGTTGATACTCGAATCATTTAGTACTTTGTTAAATTCATGTATAAGTTCTTCTTCTTTATATTTATTATTTGATAGATTAGAAATAGCTTTACAAATTTTTTTTAAATTTTCTTTGTTAGGAGTTCTATTACCACTTTTATATCTACTTAATATAGATTCTGAAATCTTTGCTTCCTTAGCTAAAGATTTAGAAGTACAATTAATTGAGTTAATATATTTAATTAGAATGTCATTAAAGTTCATATTTCTCACCACCAATAGCATACCAAAAAAATAAAAATTTTTCAATTGTCAAAAAAGTCAATGACTAATATGTAAATTTTATTTAAAATATAAAATAATTATATTATACTTAAATTGATAGATAAAATAGTTTTATGTGCTTTTGTATATATAATTAATATGTTTATCATAATATGGTAGAAGGAGGAGAGTATATGGCATTAATAAAATGTCCAGAATGTGATAATAAGGTAAGTGATATGGCAGATTCTTGTCCAAAATGTGGATATGAATTAAAAAAGAAAAGTTCAAATAATTTTAATATAAACAAAAATAAGGGTAATTTAAAATATTATTTTTTAGTAGGAATTATTTTGGGTGCGGTATTGATATTTGGAATATTTACAAAACAAAACAATTCAAATAACACACAACAAGATAATAATCAACAAAATAATTATCAACAGAATACTGGTCAAAATGATGGAATAACACAATCTCAAAATAGTGGTTATTCAATATATACAAGTAATAGTTTGGGATTAGCTTTTGAATTTCCAAATAATTATAAAGCAATGGTTGATAGTGATGGCTTAATATATGTCGGAAAAAATATAGATGATCAAGGAGCTTTAATACCTTATCTAATAGTAGGCAAATATGAAAAATTTAATAATGCAGTTCAATTTTTGAATAGTTTTACAGATTATATGAGAAAAGATTATAGTGATCTTGTAATAACAATTGATTTATTATCTGGAACAGTAGGAGATAAACTTGTATATGGTATAGCATATAATTATTCATCAAGTGGTCATTTGGTTGTAGATAATAGATATGCAACAGTTATAAATAATGTTGTTTATATGATTGCATCTAGAGAAGAAAATGTTAATTCAACTGAAATAAATAATGTAGCGAGACATATAATTGAAACATTGACAGTAGGAGGTGCTTAAAATGGCATTAATAAAATGTAGTGAGTGTGATGGAGATATTTCATCGAGCGCTAAAACGTGTCCACATTGTGGAATAAAAATTAGTTTAAGTAAATGTCCAGAATGTGGAAAAAAATTAAAAGGTGATGAATCTAATTGTCCTGATTGTGGATATCCAGTTGGTAAAAAAAATGTAACTAATATACTAACTGAAAATTTAGATAAAATAACGGGTGCTAAATCAGAAAATTATGTAACTTTTAAAGATTTATTTAAAAATACTTTTAAAAAGCATACAGAAGATGAATTAAATGAAGTTTTCGTATGTGGAACAAAAAATACTACACCTTTAGTTGAAGATATTAATCCAAGGAAAGCTAGTGCTTGGGTATACTTTAAAATATTAATATTTTTCGTAGTAGCATATATTCCAACATATTTAGGATATGCTCATTATGGAAATAATAATTTTTTACCTGCAATGATTATTTTAGCAGCATTTGCAGTTCCAGTATCAGTTTTAGTATTCTTTTTTGAAATCAATTTGTTTAGAAATATTCCTTTTCATAAAGTATTAAAATACTTTGTAATAGGTGGGGCCGCCTCACTTTTTGTGGCAATCTTATATTTTTCTATTCCGTTTTTTGAACAAAATACACTTGTATTAGATTTTAAAGGAGCTTTCTTTGTAAGTTTAATAGAAGAAACTGCTAAAGCTTGTATAGTAGCATTCTTCTTATTTAAAAATAAAAATTGTAAATATATATTAAACGGATTACTTATAGGAGCTGCTGTAGGTGCTGGCTTTGGAGCTTTTGAAACAGCTGGTTATATATTAAGATATGGACTTAGTAGTAATAGTTTAACGTTAATGTTAGAAGTAGCAAAACAACGTGCTATATTAGCTCCTGGAATGCATGTTGCTTGGGCTACAATAGAAGGTGCAGCTCTTATGTATGTAAAAGGTTTTGAAAAGCTAGATAAGAAACATTTAAATGATAAAAGATTTTTACTTATTTGCTTGATTCCAGTCATCCTTCACTGGGCTTGGGATTTACCAATAAGTACACCTTATGAAATATATAGAGTTGGTCTAACAGTTGCAGCTTGGGTTGTAATAATTTATTTTATAAACTTAGGCTTAAAACAAATAGATGATGCTAAAAAATTAAAAAAACAACAGAAATAGGTATATTAAAATGTACTTATTTCTTTTCTTTATTCAAAATATAATTATAGAAATTTAAATAATTTAATAATAAAGTATAAATGTAAAATATAAAATAAAAATGTACATAAATATATTATAGGTGAAAAATAAAATAAAAAGTATGTTATAATTACCTTAGAAACATATTTATTTGTATTATATTATAGTCAAAGTAGGTGTAATAAAAAATGAATTATTCATTAACTTCAGAGGAAATTGCTGCAATAGAAAAATATCAAGATAATGATTTTAAAATTATGAATTCATTATTACGAAGTGGTATTGAAAGTGAAATGAGGATAAATAGTAGAAATGGAAAAGATTATCCTTATATGACAAGAGATATGATGGAACAATCATTAAACGATATTCAAAATTTGTATTCAGCTATAATAAAACGATATTTAGCAAACGGAGGTATTAAACCCTCAAAATCTTTATATAGAGGTACAAAAATTTCTTTAATTGATTCAATGCAAAATAGTAATTGTTCATTTATTTCAACATCTACGAGTATTGTTCAAACAATGACTTTTTCAAAAAGTTTTAATAAAGGTAGTAATATTGCTGATGAAACAGAACGCGCTGTTTTACTAGTAGACGGTGAGGTGCCTTGGATAAATATAGAAAATGAACTTGGTGGTGGAGAAGATGAAGTTTTGTTTGTACCATCAAAGGTGAAAATCAAAGAAGCACAACTAACACCAAATCAAAGATATGGAAAAGAATTTATAATGGAATTATCTGAAATTGATATTCCAGAAAAGACACCTGAAGAAATTTCTAATATGAGATGTGAAATATTAGATAAAACAGAAAAAATGAGTAATTATTTAAAATATATTTTTGTAATTAAAGACAATCCAAATTTTAATCAAAATCCAAGAACTTTAGCAGTTGTAGAGGAATATAGCCATTGGAAAGAACTAGTTATTCAATATAATTATCAACAATATAGAATTATTAAAAATAAATTAATGAGAAAAAATTTATCTTCAAAAAAAGAAAATCAAGTTACCATTGATGACTATGATAGTTTAAAGTCTAAGGTTGAACAGGAACATTTTATGAAACCAAATCAGACTAAAGAAGAATTTATTCAATTGCGTGATAGTTTAAAAAATACAGTATTAAACATGAAACAACGTGGTGTTGAGATACCTGATTTAAATTATGTATTTCAAGAACAATCTTCTTCAAATCTTGAACAAGAAAGTATAGAAAAATTAGAAAGTACAGGAAGAAAAATGATGTAATTTGTAAAAAAGGTAAGATTTAAGGTATATAAAATAATAATATAAATTGAACTTTTGGATATAAACAAAAAAAGTACATCAAGTGATGTACTTATTTCTTTTTAATTATCATTTTTTCTATAAAACTTACCATATAATACATAATGGCTGCCACAACACAAAGAATAAAAATTCCACTAATAACTAAACTTAAATTAAATACTTGTGACCCATATAAAATTAGGTATCCTATGCCTTTTTTTGATACAAGAAATTCTCCCATTATAACACCAATTAAAGACATACTAACATTTATTTTTAAAGCATTTATGATACTTTTTAAACTGTTTGGAAACACTAACTTAAAATATAATTGAGATTTTGTGCACTTAAAAGATTTCATAAGCTTAATTTTGTTTGGATTAATATTATTAAAACCTTCATAAACATTAATAATTGTTATAATAAGAGAAATTAAAAGTGCCATAAAAATAATTGATTTTATACCTGCACCAAACCAAATAATAATCATAGGTCCAAGAGCTACTTTAGGTAAACTATTTAAGATTGTAAGGTATGGTTCAATTATTTTTTGTATATATTTATTCCACCATAGTATAGTAGCAATCAAAGTACCAAGAATAGTAGCTATACTAAAACTTAAAAAAGTTTCATAAGTAGTAACCCATATATGTTCAAATAGATTTTTTTTATGATATAAATTAATAATAGTTTTTAATACCTCTTTAGGACTAGAAAAAATAAAAGTATTTATTGTATTAGTATCAGAAAGTATTTGCCAAATAGTAATAAATAGTATTAAAATTAGGATTTGGAAAAAAATAACAATAAAATTTTTTCTTTTTTCTTTTTTTATATATCTAATGTGCTCTTTACTAAACATGAAAATCAATATCCTTCCATATAGCATCATAGTAATAAGAAAAATTTTTATCTTTTCTATTGTTAATAGGATTTGATTTTTTTTCAAGTTTTATATCATAAATACTTTTTATAATAGCGGGTCTACTAGATAGCACAATAACTTTATCACACATACTTATTGCCTCGGCTATATCATGTGTTACTATTATCATAGTCTTTTTTTCTTTTTTTAATATATTATATATATCGTCTGAAATTACTAATCTACTTTGATAATCAAGTGCTGAAAAAGGTTCATCAAGTAATAAAAGTGAAGGATTATTAGCAAGTGTACGTATTAAAGCAACTCTTTGAGTGTTATAAAGACACTTTTTTGAATTCTATTTATAATTCCATTTAATTTCAATATTTCTTGAATTGCTTTCTTCATTGATTTTTCCAATATAGATTTTATCTATAAATTCATCTACGATAACTCTATTTAATTTTTTTAATTGTTGATAATTATTAAACAATTCTTTTGAATTCTTATTTGCTGATTTTTTTGTTATGCAATAGTTAATCTCATTATCAATAGATTTTAATTGATCTTTCAATTTATCACTATCACTACTATAGCTTGCGATTAACTCCCTAAATTGTTCATCAGTAATAATTTTGTTAATTTTATCTTCATAAATGTTTTTTAAATAATTTTTATTTTTTTCTATTTTGTTAATTATTTCTTCTTTTTTTATTGTCAATAACTCAAAATTTTTATGTAAATAGTTTTGTCGATTCTCATTTAATTTACTTTCTAAAATATCTAAGTCATAAAACATTATAATTTTTTTATTAATATTGTCTAATATAATTTTTTCTAAGACATCATATCTAATAGATTTTTTATTTTTACAATTATTATATCCATTACAAATACTTGAACAAACTAAATATTCATGTTTGTTAGAATTCTTTTTTCTCATGCAATGTCCACATTCTTTACAAAATACTTTACCAGAAAAATTATGAATAATATCTGTTTTTTTTATTATTTTTGCTCTACTTTTTATATTGTTTTGAACTTTGTTAAAAATTTCTTCTTTTATTATTGCATCATGAGTGTTTTCTTTTTTTATCCATTCGAAACTTTTTTTATTAATTATTTTATGATTCTTATAACTTACAGTAGTTCTTTTTCCTTGAATTAAATTCCCTATATATACTTCATTTTTTAAAATAGTTTTTATAGCATTTGGAGACCATTTAATTTGTTCTCTAGGTTTATTACTAACAACGTTGAGTTTGCACCCGTTTTTATATTTATAAAGTGAGGGACAAGGTATATTTTGAGTATTTAAATATTTGGCAATGTTTGTAAATCCAAGTCCACATAAATATAAGTTAAAAATCTTTTTAACAATTTCACTAGCAATCGGATCTACAACTAATTTATTATTATCACTTTTTGATATTTCATAACCGAAAGGTGCGAAAGGTGAAATAAATTCCCCTTGTTTCATTTTAGAATTGAACGCACTTCTTATGTTATTTGAAGTATCCTCTAGAAACCATTCATTAACAAGACCATTTATTTGTCTTGACTTTTTATTTCCAAAATTATCAGTATCAGCATTATCACTAATTCCTATGAATCTAATACCCCATTCTTTAAATTTATTGTTTATGTATTTTTCTACAATTTCCATATCTCTAGAAAATCTCGATTGACTTTTACACAAAACAATGTCAATCTTTTTATTTTCACAATCTTTAATCAACTTTTCAAATTGAGGTCTATAAGTTCCTGCTCCTGATAAATCTTCATCACAATACTCATGTTCAAATATAAAATTTGGCTGTTTATTAATGTAATCAATTAGTAAATTTCTTTGATTTTTAATAGACTCACTTTGAATATTTTCATTTTGCTTATCTTTATCTTCTTGTGATAGTCTTAAATATATACCAACTCTATAAAAATTTTTCATATTATTCTCCAATTAATTATTTTCCATAAATAAAATTATATTTAATAATTTCTCATTAATAATTTTTTTAATATTTATATTATTAATTTCTTTAATAATATAAGTGACTTTCAAATTATCACCTCTAATTAAATATATTATTTAAAGCTCAAATTTATAAGCATTAATAATACGTAATAATTTGTATTGAACATAAAATAAATTGGAGGTTAATACATATGAATATTGATAAATATAAACATTCATGCGATAGTAACTATGAAAAAGCAAAGAGAATAATAGAAGAAGCTAATAAAAATTTGAAATTGTGTTATGTTCAAGGGCCTACCGGACCTCGAGGTGATATTGGTCCCATGGGACCTCAAGGTGAGGCTGGACCAGCAACGATAGATGTAGGCGTGACAGAAACTGGAGATTATGGTACGAGTGCCACAGTTACAAATGTTGGAACAAATCAGGATGCTATATTAAATTTTACAATACCTAGAGGTATACCAGGTGAACAAGGCCCAAAAGGAGAAAAAGGTGACATAGGTCCTCAAGGATTACAAGGACCACAAGGAATACCAGGACCACAGGGACCTCAAGGAGAAGCGGGTCCAACAACAATTGAAGTTGGAACAACAACAACTTCTGATCCCGATACTGAGGCAATGGTTACAAATGTTGGAACAAATCAAGATGTTATATTAAATTTTACAATACCTAAAGGTGAAAAAGGAGAACAAGGTCCAAAAGGAGACGTTGGTCCTAGGGGACTTCCTGGAGAAATAGGAATAAGTCAAGCTATTACTATTGATGGTACAGAAACAGTAGAACCAGATGAACCAGCAGAAGTTCAAGATGATTTTGATAGAAATATTCACCATCTTACTTTTTATATTCCAAAAGGAGAAAAAGGAGATGTTGGCCCTCAAGGAATTCAAGGTGAAGAAGGTGTTGCTGGCCCTCCAGGAGAAAAAGGAGAGCAAGGCCCAACAGGACCACAGGGGCCAAAGGGAGAACCAAATGGTATTGAAGCATATGGTGAAAGATATACTAATTCAACACAAAGATTTAATTTGACAGCAAATACAGAAACAATAATTCCACTTGAGACAACAGGTGTTGCCATTTTTACGGAATTTGATAGTACATATGCCATTAACATAAAAAAATTTGGTACATATCAAATTTCTTATTTTTTAAATGTTGCAACCTCAGTTGATACCAATTATGTTGTTAGTATAAAAGCTTCGGGAACAAGGTTACGATCAAGTGATATAAAAGTTCAAGCAAAAGCTAACACTATTACTCAAGTAAATGGTTCTTTATTATTTGGTTTAGCTGAAGGTGATGAAGTAACATTTGTTATAACTTCTGAACAAAATACTGAACTAATATTTGATGGTACTACAAATGCCAAATTAACTGTTATAAAATTAGATTAAAAAGAAGTAAGCTTCTTTTTTTGTGTCTTAATAATACTCAAGCAACTCTTTGTCTCATACCACCCGATAAACTTTCTGGATAACTATATATAAAATCTTTTAAACCATAAGTATTTAATAGTTTTTTTACATAGTTTTCATTTTCTTTTGTTAAATTTTTATTAATTTCTAATCCTAAAAGGCAATTTTTTAATATATTTCTCCATTCAAAAAGAGAATCTTGTTGCAACATATATCCTATAGTAGCACCTTTACTTAAATTAATTTCTCCACTAGTTTTATCTTCTAATCCACATAAAACAGAAAGAATAGTTGATTTTCCACAACCACTAGGTCCAACAATAGCGATAAATTCGCCTTCTTTGACATCTAAACTGAAATCTTCAACAGCAAGCGTTTCTCCATTTTTGCTATGATATATTTTTTTAAGATTTTTAATTTGTAAAATATTGTCCATAAGATGCCTCCTCGCTAATTTATAGTATGAAAAGTACTTTTAAGTGTTAATGACAAAACCAACAAAATGTAAAGATTTTATTTTAGTGGCACAATGAAATCTTTTGGACCCCCGATGTAATTTCAATAAAGAATGGAGCTAAAAAAATATAATTTAACAAATTTTAATCTTCAGAATATAATATATTGATTGGAAGGAGAATAAATTTGAAAAAAATTATAATTACTTTAGTAGCCTTTTTATTAATAATATTACTTTCTATAGGTATATTTATGGGAAAAGGTAAGAAAAAAGAAAAAGAGGATTTAACTAAAATAACAGTTGCTGAAGTTGCTCATAGTATTTTTTATGCACCAATGTATGTAGCGGATTCATTAGGTTATTTTGAAGATGAAGGGCTTGACGTTGATATAGTTCTTACAAGTGGTGCGGATGCTGTTGCTGCAGCTGTAATGAGTGGGGATGCCCAAATCGGTTTTTGTGGTAGTGAACAATCTATTTATATATATAATGGTGGAGAAAAAGATTATTTAGTTAATTTTGCTGGTCTTACTAAAAGAGATGGTAGTTTTATAGTAGGTAGAAATAAGGGCAAGTTTGATGTTAAAGATTTAAAAGGAGCACATCTAATAGCCGGACGCGAAGGTGGCATGCCTGCCATGACTTTAGCATACACTCTAAAAGAAAATGGAATAGAATTAAGTGATTTAAATTTTGATACTTCTATAGCTTTTGCTTCTATGTCAGGGGCATTCATAGGTGGTACTGGAGATTATGTAACTTTATTTGAACCAACTGCTCTACAATTAGAAAAACAAGGTTATGGATATGTTGTGGCTTCATTGGGAAAATTAGGCGGAGAAGTTCCATATACTACATTCCAAGCTAGAAAAAGTTATTTAGAAAAAAATGAGGATGTAATAGAAAAATTTAATAAAGCTATACAAAGGGGATTAGATTATACATTTAGTCATAGTGATTCTGATGTAGCTGATGCTATAATAGAACATTTTCCAGATATATCTAAAAATGACTTAACTGAGGTAGTAAAAAGATATAGGGAAAATGACTCTTGGTATAGAACTACTTACATAACAGAGGAAGGATTAGAAAGAGTAGAATCTATTATGGAAAATTCTTCTAAATTAGATAAAAAAGTACCTTTTGATAAAATAGTAAATAATAAATATTCAAAAAAATAAAAATTTTACTTAACATATTTTGTTAAGTTTTTTTATATATAATATTTTTGTCTTGAGATATAAACTAATGTTTGGTATAATGTCTATTATAGAGGTGCATTATGAATTTAGATACATTAAATAAAGAACAAAAAGAAGCGGTTTTAAATATAGATGGTCCTATGCTTGTACTTGCAGGTGCTGGAAGTGGTAAAACTAAGGTTTTAACTACAAAAATAGCTTATTTAATAGAACAAGGAATAGATCCTACAAGTATTTTAGCAATCACTTTTACAAATAAAGCGGCAAATGAAATGAAAAATAGAGTAGAGGGTATGCTTGGTATAGATTCAAATAGAATACAAATATCTACATTCCACTCGTTTGGACTTTCTATTATTAAAAGACATTATGATAAACTTGGATATAAATCTAATTTTACTATAGTAGATTCAGATGATGTATTATCAACTATAAAAAGGATATTGAAAGATATGAACTTAGATCCTAAATTTTATCCACCAAAAACTATAAGGAATAAAATAAGCAGTGCGAAAAATGAACTTATGACACCTGATGAATTATCTAAATTTTCAAATAGTGAATTAGATGAGGTAACTGTTAATGTATATAGAGAGTATCAAAATAAATTAATGGTAAATAATAGTTTAGATTTTGATGATTTATTGATGTTGCCTATAATATTATTTAAAGAAAACCCTAGTGTACTAGCTTATTATCAAGAAAGATATAAATATATTTTAATAGATGAATATCAAGATACAAATGAAGTACAGTATATTCTTTCTAAAATGCTGAGTGCTAAATATAAAAATATATGTGTAGTAGGAGATCCAGATCAAAGTATATATGGATTTAGAGGATCTAATTATAGAAATATTTTAAACTTTGAAAAAGATTATAAGAACACTAAAACAATATTACTTGAACAAAATTATCGTTCAACAAAAAATATATTAGGAGCAGCAAATAGTATTATAAAAAATAATAAAAATAGAAAAGAAAAAGATTTATGGACAGATAATAATACGGGAGATAAAATAGTTTATAAAAGATGTGATGATGAAAAAGATGAATCTAATTATGTAGTCTCAGAAATAACTAAGTTAATGAATGAAAATGTTGGTCTTGAAGATATTGCAGTTCTTTATAGAACAAATGCTCAATCAAGAAATATAGAGGAAGCTTTTTTAAGGAAAAATATTCCATATAAAGTAGTTGGTAGTTTTTATTTCTATAATAGAAAAGAAGTTAAAGATTTGATTAGTTATTTAAAGCTTATTTATAATACTAGTGATGATGTTAGTTTAACTAGAATTATTAATGTACCAAAAAGAGGTATAGGACTTAAAACTTTAGAAAACATTACAACAAAGGCAAATATATTAAATACAAGTATGTTTGATGCAATAGATGGTGGTAAAGAATTAGAGTTTAAACGTCTTATACTAAATTTTAAAGAATTAAGTGAGGATTTATCTCTTACAGAATTGGTAGACTTAATATTAGATAAAACAGGTATAAAAAAAGAATTAGAACTTGAGGATACAATTGAATCTCAATCCAGATTAGAGAACTTGGAAGAATTTAAATCTATTACAAAGAGTTATGAAGAAAAGTATGGAGTTATATCACTATCAGAATTCTTAGATGAAATAAGTTTGGTATCTGATGTTGAAGAATATAAAAATAGGACAGATGTAGTAACACTTATGACTGTTCATTCAGCAAAAGGTTTAGAGTTTGACTATGTTTATATAATAGGTCTTGAAGAGGGAATTTTCCCACATAGTATGTGTTTATATAGCCCAAGTGAAATAGAGGAAGAAAGAAGACTATGTTATGTAGCTGTTACTAGAGCTAAAAAGAAATTAACTATAATTAATTCTAAAAAAAGACTTTTATATGGACAAGATAGTTATAATCCACCAAGTAGATTTATTAATGAAATAGGGGAAGAATATCTAGATAAAGAAGAAGAAAAGAAAGAACCAAATGGCTTGAAAAAAATATTTACAAGCAAAAATATAAACAAATATGAAGAGTATAATGTAGGAGGAAAAATTTTACACAGTGAGTTTGGAGAGGGAGTTATAATTACTGTAGATAAGTCAATACTTACAATTGCTTTTCCACATCCATATGGTATAAAGAAAATTATGAAGGGTCATAATAGTTTAAAAAAATTATAAAAAAATCTTGAAAAGAAACTCTATTTATAGTATATTTAATATATTAGGTAGGAGGCAATTTATGATTAGTTGGACTGATGTAAATGTATTAGAACATGATAAAAAACAATTACAAGTTAAATTAAGTGAATTGATTAAATCAGGCAACTTTTCAGAAGATGAAGTAAATAGTATAAAGGCAGAAATTCTATATTTAGATAAACAAATTTCTAAAATTGTAGGATCTAATGAAATAAAAAGACAAAAAGAATTAAAACAAAGAAAAAGCGGAATAGAACAAGCTAATATAAATGCATATTATTCTTTTAAGGACAAGTATAAAAAAATCAATAAAATGAAAGTTGCCACTACTAGAATGATAAATGAGATAGATGAATTTAATAGAAAAAAATATGATGTAGTAGAAAAAGAAGTTGTAAAGGTTAAAGTGGTATAAATGGAAGTACAAAAGGAAGCTTTTGGAGGTTTAATGGAATATTATAAACATTTACCCCTTGAATTAAAAAGAAAAGAGATTATAAGTGAATTAGAGGATATAATCGCAAGTTATTCTAAAATATGTACACAATTTGGAGTAATGCCTGATATGGTTTTAAATAAAGAAATGTTAAATATAAATAAAAGAAATTTAACAGAAGATGAGTTTTTACATGCACTTTTTGCCTATATTAACACTTTGCAAGATATAAGTTCACAATTTATAAATAAAATGTGTGATGTTATGGAAGAAAAATGATAAAACGTATTTAAAATAATACGTTTTTTTGATATAATTGAATAGGTGATTTTATGAATTTAATAATTGGTTCACATGTATCTTTTAAAGGCCAAGATCAAATGTTAGGTAGTGTACTTGAAACTTTAAAGTATAATGCTACTACATTTATGTTTTATACGGGGGCTCCACAAAATACATCGCGCAGTTCAATAGATTTAAATAAAACTTTGGAAGCACATAATCTTATGAAGGAAAATAATATAGATATAAATAATGTAGTGGTACATGCACCATATATAATAAATTTAGCTAATTCTAAAAACTTCGATTTTAATGTAAGATTTTTAAAAGAAGAACTTTCTAGAACAGAAAGCTTGGGAGTTAAAAACTTAGTACTTCATCCAGGAAGTCATGTAGGTCTTGGAGTAGACGAAGGAATAAAGAATATTGTTGATTCTCTAAATTTAAGTATAACTGGTAAAAATGTTACAATTTGCTTAGAGACTATGGCAGGAAAAGGGACTGAATTAGGTAAAAATTTTTCAGAGATCAAAAGAATTATAGACGGAGTTAAAAATAAAGATGCAATAGGTGTTTGTATGGACACTTGTCACTTGAATGATGCTGGCTATGATTTAAATGATTTTGATAAAATATTAGAAGAGTTTGATAATATAGTAGGAATTAAGTATTTAAAAGTAATTCATATAAATGATTCTAAAAATGAAATTAATTCTCATAAAGATAGACATGAAAATATAGGTTTTGGTACAATCGGTTTTGATAATCTAATTAAAATTATTTATAATAAAAAATTGGAATGCATTCCAAAAATTTTAGAGACACCTTATATAGAGGATAAAGCTCCATATAAGGAAGAAATTGAAATGATAAGAAAAAAAGAATTTAATTCTAAATTAAAAGAAGATATTTTAAAATAAATATCCTTTATAT
>CAVEJT010000027.1:0-14385 GCA_963616135.1 Bacteroidaceae bacterium
TTTAATAAAAAAAAAAAATCAAAAAATTATATAGATACAATAATAGATTATATAAATAAAATAAATTATAAAGGAAATAAAGTAGTAGTTATGGTAGGCAGTATTATTGTTGTTACACTTCTTTTAAGTGGAAATAAAATTACTAAG
Source organism: Bacteroidaceae bacterium (assembly GCA_963616135.1). Classification (GTDB taxonomy): domain Bacteria; phylum Bacillota_I; class Bacilli_A; order RF39; family UBA660; genus UMGS1613. Next base: position 148 of record CAVEJT010000027.1, read on the forward strand.
ATTTACGATCCAGTAGAAAGTAATAATACTATTAATGAAGAGATATCATATAATCAAGATAGTTTTGATTATACAATAGATAAAAATGATGAAAGTTCTAATATAGATGAAAATACTTCAAATGAAGATATACCAAGTACTGATAAAGATACTACAAATGTTAATCAAAGTAATGAGAAATCAATAAATATAGAAAAAACTCTTGAAGAAGTAAATTCAAACGATGATACAAAAGATTTAAATAATAATATAGAGGAACCATCAAAAAATTATATTACCATAATTTATAATAATGTTGCTTTAAGTATTGATTTTGAAGATTATATTATAGGAGTAGTAGCTGCCGAAATGCCTGCTTCTTTTAATATTGAGGCTCTAAAGGCACAAAGTGTAATAGCTCGTACCTATGCTTTAAATCTAATTAATAATGGAAGAACTTTAACATCAGATAATTCTACTCAAAATTATATAGATATAAATAGTATGAAAAGTAAATGGGGAAACGATTTTGATAAGTATTATAATAAAATAAAAGATGCTGTTAATGAGACCAAAGGTATTACCATTAAATATAATCAAGAACTTATAGATTGTGTATATCATTCTACTAATAATGGTTATACAGAAGATTCTATAAATGTTTGGGGAAATGATATACCATACTTAAAAAGTGTTGAAAGTCCTTGGGATAAAAATGCATCAAGTTATTTAAGAACAATTAGTATAAGTTTAGAAGATTTTAACTTAAAGCTTAAAACTAATATATCTAGTGACAATCAAATAAGTATATTAAGTAGAAATAGCTCTAATAGAGTAGATAGTATAATGATAGGAGATAAAGTATTTAGCGGTAAAGATTTTAGAACTATTTTAGGACTTAGATCAACTGATTTTGATATATCCATTACTGATAATTTGGTTAATATTACAACAAGAGGATATGGACATGGTGTTGGTATGAGTCAGTATGGTGCGAATGGTATGGCGCTTGATGGATATAATTATAAACAAATTTTAAGTTATTATTATAGAGGTGTTACTATAAACTAAAAAAATATCATGTCAATTGATATTTTTTCTTTCTATAATTTTATCTATAATACCATAATTAAAAGCTTCATTAGAATCCATAAAATTATCTCTATCAGTATCTTTTTCTATAACACTTAAATCTTTGCCAGTATTATTAGATAATATTTTATTTAATTTTTCTTTAGTTTTTAATATATGTTCAGCAGCTATTTTTATTTCAGTAGCTTGACCTTGTGCTCCACCTAAAGGTTGATGAATCATAACCTCAGCATTAGGTAAAATATATCTTTTCCCCTTTTTGCCACTACTAAGTAGAAATGCTGCCATAGAAGCACATATTCCCATACCTATAGTAGATACATCACTTTTAATAAAGTTCATAGTATCATATATAGCCATGCCATCAGTAACACTTCCTCCTGGAGAATTTATATATATACTAATATCTTCACTATTTAATGAATCTAAATATAATAACTGTGCGACTACACTATTAGATAAATTATTATCAATTTCACCATTAATAATAATTATTCTATCTTTTAATAATCTTGAATAAATATCATAAACTCTTTCACTATTATTAGTTTTATCTATAACTGTTGGTATAATCATAAAATCATCTCCTATGTATATAATAGTTGTAAAGGGGATTTTTATACATAAAAAAAGTCGACAATTATTTAATTTTTTGATAAAATATATTTATAGAATAAGAGGTAAATAATATGGATAAAAAATTTAAAGTTACTTTTAGAGGAAAACAAACTTTAGAGTTTAAGGAAGGTACAACATTTAAAGAAATATCAGAATATTTTAAACAGTGTTATAACTATGAAATATTAACTGCTCAAGTGGATAATGATATGGTTGATTTAAGTGAAACTTTAAAGAAAAAATGTAATATAGAATTTTTTGATAGAAGCAGTTCTATTGGTAATTCAATATATGCTAGAAGTGCTAGATTTATATTAGTATTAGCAATCAGAAATATTTTAGGACCTAAAGTTGAATTAATAGCAGAACATTCTATGGATCATGGCGTTTACTGTACTATTGAAGGTGCTGATATAAATAAAGAAATAATTAATAATATATATAAAGAAATGAGAGCTATAGTAAAACAGGATTATTTGTATACAAAGCTTAGTGTTTCTAGAATAGATGCAATAAAATACTTTAAAAAGATTAATAAAATGGATAAAGTACATGTATTAAAATATATATCTAATACTTATATAAATTTATATAGAATAAATGATATGTATGATTATTATTATGGAAAAATGGCATATAGTACAAGTCAAATTAATGATTTTAAATTAACTTATATAAAAGATAATGGATTTGTATTATCTCTTCCTGAAATAGTAAATCCTGAATGTACATTAGATTATAGACACCATACTAAAGTTTTTGATAAATTTTTGGATTATACTAATTGGGGAAAAAAACTTGGACTTAGAAATGCTGCTGATTTAAATCAAGTAGTATCAAGTGCTAAGGTATGTGAACTTGTTAATCTAGCTGAAACTTATTATGATAGTCAATTAGCTAAGATAGCAGATGAAATATATAATAGTCCAAGAAATATTAAAATAGTTTTAATAGCAGGACCATCTTCAAGCGGTAAAACTACTACTAGTAAAAAGTTAGATGTATATTTAAGAAGTAAAGGTTTTATAACCCATCCAATAGAATTAGATAATTATTTTACCGATTTAGAAAAAAGACCACTTGATGAAAATGGCAAACCCGATTTTGAATCTATAAAAGCTGTTGATGTAACATTATTCAATAAACAAATATCTCAACTTTTAGAAGGTAAAAGAGTAAACTTACCTAAATTTAATTTTATATTAGGTAAAAGAGAATATAACAATAATTATTTAAAATTAGGAGAAAAGGACATAATAATAGTGGAGGGTCTTCATGCTTTGAATGATGAACTTACAATGTCTATAAGTAAAAATAACAAATATAAAATATTTATTAGTCCTTTAACTCAGTTAAATATTGATAACCATACTCATATACATACAAGTGATATAAGAAAATTAAGAAGAATAATAAGAGATAATAAAACTAGAGGATTTGGAGCTAGAGAAACTCTTGCTATGTGGCCAGCTATAAAAGCAGGTGAAAGAAACAATATATTTAAATTTCAAGATGATGTTGATACTGTAATAAATTCAGCACTCATTTATGAAATTGGTGTATTAAAAACTTATGTAGAACCATTACTTTTCAATGTTAATGAAGATGATCCAGAATATCCAGAGGCATTGAGATTAATTAATTTCTTAAGAAATTTTTTACCAATACCTAGTGATGATGTACCATCAGATTCAGTACTTAGGGAATTCATTGGTGGAAGTTGTTTTAAAAGTTAGAAAGAAGGAATATAATGATAAGAGTAGCAATTAATGGATTTGGAAGAATAGGAAGATTAGTTTTTAGAATTATGGAGGAAGATCCTACTTTTGAAGTAGTAGCAATTAATGATTTAACTGATGCAGAACAATTAGCTTATTTACTTAAGTATGATACGAGTCATGGTAATTATAGGGTAAATGAGATAAGTTTTGAAGGAGATAATTTAATAGTTGGTGGAAGAAAGATTAAAGTATATGCTTCAACTGATCCTTCTAAATTACCTTGGAGAGACCTTAATATAGATGAAGTATTTGAATGTACTGGTAGATTTACTGAAAAAGAACAAGCAAATTTACATATAGAAGCGGGTGCAAAAAAGGTTATAATAAGTGCTCCAGCAAAAGGAGATTTAAAAACAATAGTATATAATGTAAATGAAAATACATTAGATAGTACTGATAAAATAATAAGTGCTGCAAGTTGTACAACAAATTGTCTTGCTCCTGTGCTTAATATAATAGAAAAGAATATAGGTATAAAGAAAGGCTTTATGACTACAGTTCATGCATATACAAATGATCAAGCAACTCTTGATATAGCACATAAAAAAGGTATAAATGCAAGAAGAGGGCGTGCATGTGCAGCAAATATAGTTCCATCTTCAACTGGAGCTGCTAGTGCTATTGGACTTGTAATACCTTCATTAAAGGGAAAAATGGATGGAGGAGCTCTAAGAGTTCCTGTAACTACGGGTTCAGTAATAGATTTGGCTTTAGAATTAAATAGAAATACCAGTGTAGAAGAAATAAATAATTTATTTAAAAATAATGCTAATGAAACAGTAGATATTACAATGGATCCAATTGTATCTAGTGATATAATAGGTTCACATTTAGGTGGACTTGTAGATGGACAACTTACTAAAGTAATAGAAGTAGATGGACATCAATTAGTAAAAATAATAGCTTGGTATGACAATGAAATGAGTTATAGTGCTCAGATGGTAAGAACTGCTAAGTATTTAAGTAGACTTTAATTATGTTTTATATACAACTTTTAGGTATACTTGCTTTTTGTATTCTTGTTTTATCTTTTTATAAAAAGAATACAATGACAATACTTACTTATCAAGTAACATCAAATTTTATATATGCAGTACATTACTTTTTACTAGGTGGGTTATCTGGTGCATTCTGCAGTGTAATTGGTATGATAAGAAATATTGTTTTTATGAAAATAAAAAATAATAAACTTATTTGGACAATTATATTCTTATCACTTTATATAACAGTAACGGTTATATTTTATGAAAAATTTTATTCATTATTACCAATGATGGGTAATTCTTCATATCTAATATCAATGACAAATGGTAGTAGAAAAGCACTACTTATAGGTGGAATTGTAAATTCTATAATGTGGTTAATGTATTCAATATTTGTTGGTTCTTATGCTTGTATTTGTACAGAATCAATAATAATAATTTCTAATACAATACAATTATTAAAATTAATTGACTTAAGAGCTAAAAAGTGTTAGAATTGATATGTAAATTGTTGATGGAGAATAGTAATAAAATATTATTTTTAAGAGAGTTAATGTTTGGTGAGAATTAATACTTGTATTTTATGAATCTACTCTTGAGAGAAATGTAAACATTTCCGGTGTATGCCGTTATCTTAATTAAGACTATTGTAAGGATGGTACCGTAATATTTTACTCCTGCACTAGTCTTTTATTTGTTTAGGAGGAATTATGATAAAAAAATATTTAGAAGAAGAGAAATATGAAGAAATTAAAAATAGTAACAATTTAATATATAAAGCATTAGAACTTGTTACAATATTATTTGAAAATGATAAAGATAAAGGTGGTTTTGATTATTTATTACACTTAATGTATGTATATAAACATGTATATAGTGAACAAGAAAAAGTAATCGCGCTTCTTCATGACACTATAGAGGATAAAGATGTAACACCATCTGAATTATTAGAACTAGGTTTTCCTAAAAAGATAGTTGATGATGTACTTATTTTAAGTAGAAAAAAACCTATTGATTACAATAAGTATATAGATAACATTGTAAAGAATGGTTCTATTGAAGCAATAAATGTTAAATTAGCAGATCTTAAAAATAATATGGATATGTCTAGAATAAAAAATCCTACTATAAAAGATTATGAAAGAGTAGAAAAGAGATATACACCATCATATGAAAAATTAATGAATAGATTAAATGAATTAAAGTAAGGAGAAATAATATGTTAGATATAAAATTTGTAAGAGAAAATAGTGAAAAAGTAAAAGAAAATATTAAGAAAAAATTTCAAGATCAAAAACTTCCACTTGTTGATGAAGTAATTGAACTAGATAAAAAAATAAGAGAATTAAAAATTGAGGGAGATTCCCTAAGACAAGAGAGAAATTCTACAAGTGATGAAATAGGAGCTTTATTTAGAGAGAAAAAAGTAGATGAAGCAAATGAAAAAAAAGCTAGAGTAGTTGAAATAAATACTAAACTAACTGATATTGAAGCTCAAGAAACAAAATTAAGTGAAGAATTAAAAGAAAAAATGATGATTATTCCAAATATTATAGATGATTCTGTACCAATTGGACGTGATGATAGTGAAAATGTAGAAATTGAGAAATTTGGAGAACCAGTAGTTCCTGATTATGAAATTCCATATCATGCAGATATTTGTGAGGCTTTAAGTGGATTAGATAAAGAATCTGCTGGTAGAACAAGTGGGAATGGTTTTTATTACTTAATGGGTGATATTGCAAGACTTCATTCAGCAATGCTTTCATATGCAAGAGACTTTATGATTAATAAAGGGTTTATTTACTGTGTACCACCTTTTATGATTAGAAGTGATGTAGTTACTGGTGTTATGTCATTTGCTGAAATGGATGCAATGATGTATAAAATTGAAGGTGAAGATTTATATTTAATAGGTACAAGTGAACATTCTATGATAGGTAAATTTAAAGGACAAATAGTACCTGAGAATAAATTACCAATAACTTTAACATCTTATTCACCATGTTTTAGAAAAGAAGTAGGAGCTCATGGATTAGAAGAAAGAGGACTATATAGAGTTCATCAATTTGAAAAACAAGAAATGGTAGTCCTTTGTAAACCAGAAGAAGCTATGGATTGGTATAATAAAATGTGGAGTTATACTGTAGAATTTTTCAGAAGTTTAGATGTTCCAGTTAGAACTCTTGAGTGTTGTAGTGGTGATTTAGCTGATTTAAAAGTTAAATCTTGTGATGTAGAAGCATGGAGTCCAAGACAAAAGAAATATTTTGAAGTTGGTTCTTGTTCAACATTAGGAGATGCACAAGCAAGACGTCTTGGTATAAGAGCTAAGGGAGAAAATGGAAATTATTTAGTTTCAACACTTAATAACACAGTACTTGCTACTCCTCGTGGATTAATAGCTGTCTTAGAAAATAATTATGAAAAAGATGGATCTATAAGAATACCTAAAGCACTTCAACCTTATATGGGTGGATTAGAAAAAATTAAATAGAGTTTAACTCTATTTTTTAGATAAAAATAATTTACATTATATATAAACCTACATATTTTATTATGAGGAGGAATATAATGATTGATTATAATAAAATACTAAAAAAAATAGAACAAGATCAAAAGTGTAAACCAACCTGTTTAATAGGACCTACTGGACCTCGAGGTGATATTGGTCCAACAGGCCCAACAGGTCCAACTGGCGAACCAGGAACAAGCATTTCAATTATGGGTTCATACAATACTTATGATGACTTTATTCAAAAACATCCAACTGGGCATGATGGAGATTCTTATTTAGTTAATGGTGATATATATATATGGTCAGATAATGATAAAGCATGGGAAGATGCTGGAAAGATCCAAGGACCAACAGGCCCAAAGGGTGAACAAGGCTTACAGGGACCTAAAGGAGATGCTGGTCCTCAAGGAATTCAAGGTCCTAAGGGAGATAAAGGAGATGTAGGTCCAACAGGACCTATTGGACCTAGTTTATTAAGATCAGCTTATTTAGTAACTTTTAATGATGGTACTAAAGCAGATGGAATTGAAGTTAAAAGTGGTGATAGTCTTCCAATAACTAGAGCAGAATTAGATATTAGTAACATAATTACACTAAATAATAATATAATTAAATTTAATGTTCCAGGGTATTATAGAGTATCTTTTACAGTATCAGCTTATCCTTTAGTAAGTAGTGTAGATTTTGACCCAGAAACGGATATAGTATCAGTAGGCTTTAAGGAAACTAATACAGATCTTGTTTATATAGGTGTAGGTCAATGGGTATATAATGGTGAAGCTATAGAACATTTCGCACAAGGAATATTATCAGTTCCAGATATATCAAAAACATATGAGTTATCAAACTTAGGTAAATCTTCAATCTATATATCTACACCTGATCTAAAAAATATAGCCTCTACTTCATATTTTAGTAATCCACTTATTACTATTGTTATTGATTATTTAGGAAGACAGAGTAATTAATGAAAAAATATAAAATATGCGTATATGCAATAAGTAAAAATGAAGAAAAATTTGTAAATAGATGGGTAGATTCTATGAAAGAAGCAGATGATATATATGTTCTTGATACAGGTTCTAGTGATAATACAGTAGAAAAATTAAAACAAAGAGGTGTTAATGTATCTATAAAAGAAATAAAACCTTGGAGATTTGATGTAGCAAGAAATGAATCTTTAAATATCATTCCAGATAAATATGATATATATGTGTGTACAGATTTAGATGAGGTTCTTGTATCTGGATGGAGAGAGGCCTTAGAAAGTAAGTGGACAGATAATAATACTAGAGCATATTATAATTATAATTGGAAATTGGATGAGAATAATAATCCAATAGTAAACTTTTATACTGATAAAATACATATTAGAAATAACTATAAATGGGTACATCCAGTACATGAAGTATTAGAATACCAAGGAATAGAAATTTATGTCACTATAGATAATATAGTTTTAAATCATTATCCAGATATCAATAAATCTAGATCAATGTATTTACCTTTATTAGAACAATCAGTAAAAGAAAATCCTAATGATGATAGAAATATGCATTATTTAGGTAGAGAGTATATGTATTATGGTAAATGGCAGGAATGCATAGATACATTAAAAAAACATTTAGAATTACCATCATCAACTTGGAGAGATGAAAGGTGTGCTTCTATGAGATTTATATCAAGAGCATACCAAAATTTGAATAATTTGGATGAATCAAGAAAGTGGTTAAAGAAAGCTATAAAAGAAGCACCATATCTAAGAGAACCTTGGATAGAAATGGGATTATTAGAATATCATAATAATAATTGGGTAGATTCTATATACTATATAGAAGAAGCATTAAAAATAAAAGAGAAATCTAAATCATATATAAATGAAAACTTTAGTTGGAATGAATTACCATATGATATATTATCAATTTGTTATTTTAATATAAAAAATTATGAACAATCACTAAGTAATATAAATAAAGCAATAGAACTAAATTCAAAAGATGCAAGATTAAAACAAAATAAAGAAATAATAAAAGAATATATTAATACTTGATTTTTATATATTAGTGTTATAAAATTAAGACATAGTGGAGGCATTATGGAATATTTAGATTTATATGATTCAAATAAAAAATTAACTGGTGAAAAAATAATAAGAGATAAAGATAAGTTATCTAAGTTAAAGGATAGATATATAAATATAATTTTAATTTTTATAAAAAATAGTGAAGATAAATTTTTATTTCAAAAAACATCTATGGAAAAAGGCAATGTTATAGCTACAACTGGTGGATTTGTTAAAGCGGGCAGTACTAGTATGGAAACTGTATTTTGTGAGACAGAAGAAGAGTTAGGTATAAATATAAGAGATGATAATGTAAAGTTTATATATACAGATTTGATAAAAAATGCTTTTGTTGATATATATTATTTGGAAAAAGATATTAATATTTCAGATTTAAAATTACAAAAAGAAGAAGTAGATGATGTATTTTGGTTATCAATAGAAGAAATAAAAAAATTGATTGAAGAAGATAAAATTAGAAAAGGTAATATAGCTCCATTTTTTAGTATTTTAAAATATTTAAATAAATAGTATAGATTTCTATACTGTTTTTAATTTACAAATAATGTACTATGTGATACAATATAATTAGAATGAGGTGATAACATGCCAACAACATTAAAAATAACTAAAGATAAAATACTAGATGCTGCCTTTTCTATAGCAAGAGAAAAGGGTATAGAATGTGTTAGTAATAGGGAGCTTGCTAAAAAGTTAAATTCATCAATAAGACCTATTTATTATCAATTTAAAAATGTAGAAGAATTAAACAAAGAATTATATATAAAAATAGAAAAGTATTTTTATTCATACATACTTGAAAATATGACTGATGATATGCCAAAGTATAAGCAAGTAGGTATTAATTATATAAGGTTTGCTAAAAATGAAAATAATTTATTTAAAATATTATTTATGAGTGGTTCAAAATATGTTCCTAAAGAATTTATTTCACAAGAGGATGAAGACTTTAAAGAAATTGCTAAATTAATTAAAATTAGTACAAAATTAAGTGATAAAGATATAAAAACATTTCATACTAAGATGTGGATGTTTGCACATGGTATAGCTACTTTAGTAGCAAGCCATACTGTAAGTTTAAGTGATGAACAAGTAAAAGAATTATTGTCATTAGAGTTTCAAGCACTCATGCTTTTAGAAGAAAATAAAAATAATAAATGGGTATTAGATTAAAGGAGAGGATTATATGAAAAATATTAGTAGAATATTGTGGGGAATTGTGTTAGTTTTAATAGGAGGTATATTTGGTCTTAATGAACTTGGTATAACAAGTATTAATGTATTTTTTAATGGATGGTGGACTTTATTTATAATAGTACCTTGTTTTATAGGTTTATTAACTCAATATGAAAAGAAAGGAAATATTATAGGTTTATTAGTAGGTATTATTCTTTTGCTTTGTTGTAATGGACTAATAGATATATATATTGCTTCTAAATTAATTTTACCAATTATTTTAATAATAATAGGACTTTCATTTATTTTTAAAGATGTTTTTAATAGTAAAATAAATAAAAAAATAAAAGAATTAAATAAATCAAAAAAAGATGATGTAATATGTGCAACATTTTCTAGTGAAAAAATTAAATATGATAAAGAAGAATTTAATGGAACTGATATAAATGCTATATTTGGTGGTGTAGAATTAGATCTTAGAGAGTCAATAATTACTAAGGATGTAGTAATTAATACAACTAGTGTATTTGGTGGTGTTGATATACTTGTACCTAGTGATGTTAAAATAAAAGTAAAATCATCAAGTATATTTGGAGGAGTAAGTAATAAGAGAAATAGTGAAAATAAGAAAGAGATTACAATTTATATAAATGCAACTTGTTTATTTGGAGGAGTTGATATTAAATGACAACAACTCAAAAAATAATTAAAAATTTGTCAATCGCATTTGCTATATTTTTAATAGTAACAATAATATCATCAATTACAGTATTCATATTTAGTATTTTTGGAAATAGAGAAGAATTAGGCGAGTTAAAAGAACTATCTTGTAATTATAATGAAAATTTAGATTTAAGTTTAAATTATTCTAATTTAGAAATAAAAGAATCAGATAAGTTTTTAATAGAAACAAATAATAATAATATTAAATGTAGTAATAAAGAAAATAAACTTTTAATTAAAGAGAAAAGTAGATTATTTAGAGTAAGAAATAATTCAAAAGTAATTATATATGTACCTAATAATTATAAATTTAATGATGTAAAAATAGAAAATGGAGCAGGTAGTATAGATATAGAAAATATGCAAGTTACTAATTTAGATTTAGAACTGGGTGCTGGAAAAACTAATATTAATAATATTAAGACTAATAATACTGATATAGAGTCAGGAGCAGGAAAATTAGAAATAAAGTCTAGTTTAATAAATAATTTAGATTTAGATATGGGTGTAGGTGAAATAATAATTGAGGCAAATCTTACTGGAAATACTAAAATAGATGCAGGAATAGGAAGTTTTAAACTAGATATATTAGGTAAGTCTCTTGATTATAAAATTAAATTAGATAAAGGTATAGGTAATGTTTATATAGATAACAAAAAGGTAAAAGATAATGAGGTAATTGGTAATGGATCAAATTATATAGATATAGATGGTGGAATAGGAGAAATAAAGGTAAATTTTAAAGGAGAAACAAAATGAAAGAGTTTGTATTAGCCGCACTTCCTTGGGTAATTATTGGTTTATGTATTGCAGTTATTTGTGCAAATAAAAAAAGTAAAAAGAATGATTATATTAGTGAAGGTATGTGTATAGGAATGTCTTTAGGTATACTATTTTCTACTATGTTAAATATAAATTTAGGTTTAGGACTTAGTATAGGTATGCTAATAGGTGAAGCAATTGGTATAAGTATAAAAAAATAGGAGGAATATATGATAGATATAAAAAATGTAAGTAAATCATATGATGGTAAAGTAAAAGCAATAGATAATGTTAGTTTTAAAATAAAAGATGGTGAAATATTTGGCTTTATTGGACATAATGGAGCAGGTAAAACAACTATGATAAAGTCTCTTGTAGGTATATTAGATTTTGATGAAGGAGATATTTTAATAAATAATAAATCTATTAAAAATGATCCTATCTTATGTAAGATGGATATGGCTTATGTACCTGATAATCCAGATTTATATGAAAATATGAAAGCCATCGATTTTATAAATTTTATATGTGATATGTACGGTATACCATCAGATATTAGAAAAAAAAATATTTTAAAATATTCACGTATGTTTGAAATAGAGAATAAATTAAATGATGATATATCCAGTTTCTCACATGGAATGAAGCAAAAAATAGCTCTAATTGCAGCTTTATCTCATGATCCAAAAATACTTATAATGGATGAACCTTTTGTAGGATTGGATCCAAAAGCAGTATATGATATGAAAGAATTAATGCATAAAATGGCAAAAGAAGGTAAAAGTGTATTTTTTTCAACACATATATTAGATGTAGCTGAAAAATTATGCGATAGGGTAGCAATTATAAAAGCAGGTAAAATAGTTAAAATAGGTAAAATGAAAGATATAAAAGGTGATGAATCTCTAGAACAAGTATTTCTTGAATTAGGAGAAAATTCATGAAAACAAAATCGTTAATAAAAGCGGCTTTAAGTCAAGATATGAATCTATTTAAATATACAACAAAGAAAAACTCTAATAAAATAACTAAAGTATTATTTCCTTTACTTTTATTTATTATAGTTTGCGTTTCTATAGGTTCTTATGCAGTTTTAATGAGTAAAACATTACATCCATTAAAACTAACTTACGTAATGCTTTCTATGTTTATCGCACTTGTAACTATTTTAACATTTACAAGTGGAGTATATAAATCTCAAGGAATACTATTTGAGGCACAAGATAATGATTTATTATTTTCGCTTCCAATATCTAAATCAAAAATTTTATTTGTAAGAATATTTAAATTATTATTATTTCAATACATATATAATTCAATGTTTTTATTACCAGCATTCATAGTATATATATACTATGAATCACCAGGTATAAGCTTTTATATAATATCAATATTAATGTCATTATTAATACCTATAATACCAACAATAATATCAAGTGCAATAGGTTATTTAGTAAAACTATTTTCAAGTAAATCTAAATCAAAGAAAATGGTTCAAACAATTCTTTCTTCTATTGTATTTTTAGGAATATTTTTCTTAAGTCTTAAATTAGATACATTTATAGACTCAATAGCTAAAAATGCATCTAGTATTAATGATATATTAATTAAAGTATATTATCCAATAGGAGTTTATGTTAATTTAATAAATAATTTTAATATAATAGATTTAATAAAACTATTATTAATTAATATTATACCTTTTATAATTTTTATATATTTAGGATCTAAGTACTATTTCAAAATAATATCTAATTCTAAAAGTGATACATTAAAAAATAAAACAAGACAAAATAACTTTAGAATGAGAAGTCCTATATATTCTTTAACAAAAAAAGAACTAAAAAGATATTTTTCCTCTCCAGTATATATGTTTAATACATCTTTCGGTTTATTATTAGTTTTTGTTATGACAATACTTTTATGTATTAAAGGAAAAAGTGCTTTTGACCTTATATTATCAGAGTACAATATAAATCGTGATATTTCATTATCACTTCTATACTATGGTTTAATATATTTTTCAACTTGTATGACATCTATTACATCCTCTAGTATATCATTAGAAGGAAGAACTATTAACATTACAAAAAGTCTTCCAATAAGTGAAAAAGATATATTTAAATCAAAAATAATCTATCCATTTATAATAGAAATGCCATTTATATTAATTAGTGAATTTATATTCTTTATAGTATTTAAACCTAATATATTTTATATAATATCAATTCTATTAATAGGTGTTATAACAGTTTTATTGTCTGCTATTATAGGAATTATAGTTAATTTAAAATATCCAAAAATGAATGCTTCAAATGATACAGAAGTAGTAAAACAAAGTATGAGTTCAATGATATCTGTATTTATAGGTGTTGGAATATTTATAATAACAATATTTTGTTTTGTTTATTTTAATAAATACTTAAGTATTAATATTTTAATAATTTTAAATATAATAATTCTTTTAATAAGTTCTATAATACTTTATTTAGTATTAATTAAGAGATGTATAAAAGATTATAG
>CAVEJT010000028.1:0-14323 GCA_963616135.1 Bacteroidaceae bacterium
TCAATCTCGTTTATCATTAGTTTTTGGTTCCACCAACACTATTTGACAAAGAGCCTAAACTTAATATAAATAATTCGAGCGCTAATTCCTTATCTTTGGTGCCTGTTTTAATTCCTATATCAAGATCTGCCAATAAGTCTAAATAATTAAGTAATACTTTGGGATTGTATTTATATCCTGTTGTAATAGCAAGATGCACAGGATATTTATGTACTCCAAGTATCTCTGAAATATTTTCTTCGGTATATCCTTTTCTAGTTAGTGTAGAAGCTTGGTACATAAGTCTAAATTTACTAGCTATAAGAGCTATTATTTTAATAGGCTCTTCATTTATTTTTAATAGTTCTTTATAAGTTTTAATTGCATTCTTTTTATTTTTATTTATTATATCATCTACAAATTTAAATATATCTACATCTATAAATTCAATACAAATATTATCTATATCTTCTCTAGTAATTATTTTATAATCTATTTTATATATCTTTAATTTTTCAATTTCTTGATATATTATTTCTAAATTATTACCTACTCTTTTAATAAAGTATTCTATATCACTATTATTTATTTTATAATCATCAAACATAGTTTTAACAGTTTTAGTTATGTATTTTTCTTTATTGAATTCTTTTATTATTCCATTACTATGTATTAATTTAACTATTTTTTTAACATTATCAATTTTTTCTTGATCATCTATAAATATTATTATTGTATTTTGATTACTATTTTTTAAATATTCTTCTAATAGATCTATATCATCTATTTTTTTTGAAGATGTTCTACTAAATATAAAAGCATTTTCTACTATTATAAGTTTATTATTATCAAAAAGAGATATTGTATTTGCATCCTCTAATATCTCTTTTATAGTATTAAATTCTAAATCGTATTTAGATATATTAATTTCTTCTATATTAGATTTACTTATTATATTTTTTACTTCTTTGTCTATTAAAAATTGCTCTTGCCCATATAATAAATAATTCATATTATCACTCCTACTTAATTTCTTCTAATTTTACAGAAACTAATTTACTAACTCCTGATTCTTGCATAGTAATACCATATAATACATCTACATATTCCATTGTTTTCTTTTTATGTGTTATTACTATAAATTGTGTTTTTTCTTTTAACGAACGTATATATTTACCAAATGATTCTACATTTACTTCATCAAGTGCAGCCTCTACTTCATCTAGTATACAAAATGGTACAGGTCTTGATTTTAGTATAGCAAATAATAAACTGATTGCTGTAAATGTTTTTTCACCACCAGATAATAAACTAATACTTTTTAATGTTTTACCAGGAGGACATGCTTCTATTTCTATGCCTGTTTCAAGTATGTTGGAACTATCCGTAAGTTTTAATTCTGCACTACCACCATTAAATAATTCTCTAAAAGTTTTTGTAAAGTTTTCTTGAATAATTTTAAAAGTTTTAATAAATTCTTGCTTCATTACATTATCCATTTCTTCTATTATCTCTAAAAGAGTTGCTGAAGCGCTTGATAAATCTTCTTGTTGATGAATTAAGAATTCATATCTTGAACTTACTCTTTCATATTCTTCTGGTGCCATAGTATTAACTGGGCCAATATCTTTAATTTTTCTTTTTAATGAATTTACTTTATTACGAGCAATATTAACATCTATATCTAGCTTGTATAAACTAATTGCTTTTTCATATGTAATAGTATATGTTTCATTTAATATATTTAAAAGGTTATCTAATTTTACATCAGCTCTATTTACTTCTATTTCAAGTTCATGTAATTCATTATTTTTCTCATTAAAACTTGCACTTTCTCTTTTTATTGTATATTCAAATTCTTCTAATTCGTTGCTTAATCTTACTCTAGAATTGTTTAAAGCTTCTAAATTAGTTTGAATTCTATTTCTTTTATTTACTGCTTCATAGTATTCTTTTATTACTATATCTTCTTCCTTAGTAAGAGTTTTATTAATAGAATTTTCTGTATCACTAATTTCATTTGTTATAGATTCTCTTTTCTTATTTAAATCTACAATCATAGAATTTCTAGAATTAATATACTCTTCTTTATTTATTTTTTCTTTATTAGATAAATATAATTTATCTTCTTGTGCTTTTAAATCATAATCTATTTTATTTAAATCATTTTCAATATCTTTTTGTAATTTTTCTAATTTTTCATATTCTTTTAAATTATTTTCTAATTCATATTTATCAGTAATAATATTTCTAACATTTACTTTACCACCTGTAAGAGAACCTCCTACATGTAATACTTCTCCATCAATAGTTACAATTCTATATTTGTAATTTATTTTTTTACTTATAATATTTGCATTATCAATATTATCTACTACTATAACATTACCTAATTGATTTTTAATTATATTCGTAAATTTTTTATCATATTTAACTAAATTACTAGCTATATCTATATATCCATGTTCTTTATTTAAAATACTTAAAGTATCACGATCTATAAGTTTTTCTTTTATTATATTAAGTGGAAAGAATGTTACCCTACCTAAATTATTGTTTTTAAGATAGTTTATAGCCTCTTTAGCACTTATCTCATTATCTGTTACTATACAAGAAGAATTAGCCCCTAAAACCACTGAAATAGCCTTAGAATACTTCTCATCTATTTCAATTAAAGAACCTATAGAGTTATAAATTCCTCTTAATTTAGGATTATTTAATACATTTTTAACAGCATAAGGTAAACTTGAATTATTATCAATATTTTCTCTTAAAGAATCTATTTTAGTTTTAAGTATATTTAAATTTTTAACATTAGTGTTAAGCTTAGATAATAAATCACTCTTATCACTTTTAATTTTTATAATACTACTTTCAAAAGTATCTATATCTTTATTAATTTTACTAATTTCTTCTTTTTCAATATTAATTTCATTGGTATAAGAATTGATAGTATTAGTTACACTTAATTCTTCTTCTTTTAAATTTATTAAAGAATTATGAAGAACTACATCATCTACTTCATATTTCTTTCTTTCAAGAATTATTTGTTTTCTAGCATTAATTTTTTCAACTAATGATGTCATATCAAGAAGTTCTTGTTGCTGTTCTTTTATTTGCTTGTCTAACTCTGCTATATTCATTTTATATGATGAAGTTTTAGCTTCATTAGTTGAATTAGAAGTATTTAAATTAATGATTTCTTTTGATAATTCATCTATTTTTTTCTTATTTTCTTGATATTTATAATTAATTTCAGTAATATCATTAGCAACTAAAGATATTTCAAGTTCTCTTAATTCATCACTTAAAGAATTAAATTCTTCTGCTTTAATTTTTTGTTCCCTTAATGGTTCTACTTGAACTTCTAACTCACTTATAATATCATTTATTCTATTAATATTATCTTTAGTTTTTTCTAACTTTCTTAAAGCCTCTTCTTTTCTTTTTTTATATTTTAATACCCCGGCAGCCTCTTCAAATATTATCCTTCTATTTTCTGGTTTACTTGATAATATATCATCTATTTTACCTTGAGATATTATATTAAAAGATTCTTTAGCTATACCACTATCCATAAGTAAATCATTAATATCTTTTAATCTACATTTTTCTTCATTAATAAAAAATTCATTAGTTCCATCTTTATAAAGTCTTCTTCTAATAGCTACCTCTTCAAATGATACATTTAAATAATTATCAGAATTGTCAAATATTAAAGTAACAGTTGCGACATTCATAGGATTTCTACTTTTACTACCTGCAAAAATTACATCAGTCATACCACCTTCACCACGAAGAGATTTAACAGATTGTTCTCCTAATACCCATCTTACAGCATCTACTACATTACTTTTACCACTACCATTAGGTCCAACTATACCAGTTATATTATTATCTAAATCTATAATTGTATTGTCTGCAAAAGATTTAAAACCTTGTGCGATTATTTTCTTTAAGTACATCTTATCACCTTACTATTTTATATTATATCAATAATCTCTTTTAATTACAAGAAAAAAAGAATTCTATTTAGATTCTTTTACTATATATATAGGTCTTTTCTTAGTTTCTAAATACGTTTTAGATAAATATTGTCCTATTACACCCATACAGAATAATTGTATTCCACTTATAAAAAATATAATACATACAAGCGATGGCCAACCAGATACAGGATCACCTAAAGCTAAAGTCTTAATTATTATTACAATTATCATAATAAATGAAATTATACAAAATATAAATCCTATAACAGCAGAAAATATTAAAGGAACTGTTGAAAAAGCTGTTATACCTTCAAGAGCATATATAAATAGTTTCCAAAATGACCATTTAGTTTCTCCAGCAACTCTTTCTACATTTTCATACTCTAACCATTTTGTTTTAAAACCAACAAAACTAAATATACCTTTTGAATATCTATTATATTCACCCATAGATATAATTGCATCTACTACTTGCCTTGTCATAAGTCTATAGTCTCTAGCACCATCTACCATTTCAGTTTTTGACATTTTATTTATTATTTTATAAAAAGCACGAGCAAACATACTTCTAATAGGTGGTTCACCTTTTCTTGTAACTCTTCTAGTTCCTACACAATCATATCCTTCTTTTTTTTATTAAATCATACATTTCAATTAATAATTTAGGAGGATCTTGAAGGTCAGCATCCATTAAGGTAACATAATCTCCTTCTGAATGACGTAAACCAGCTAACATAGCAGCTTCCTTACCAAAATTTCTACTAAAAGATACATACCTAACTCTGTCATCTTCCTTGGCATATTCTTTTACAATATCTAATGTATTATCACTTGATCCATCATTTACAAATATATATTCAAAATCTAATTTATTCATTTTAGAACTTATTTTTTTTATTTCTTCATAGAAATACGGAATAGCTTGTTCTTCGTTATAACAAGGAACTATTATTGATATTTTTTCTTTTTTCATAAATACGCCTCACTAAATTTTTTTAGTAGATTCTTCATTTCTTCTCTTTTTTTCTATATCTAGTCTATATAATGTATTTTTTGGACTTTTTAAATACTTTTTATCAATACTAGAATCAAATAAATTTAGTGCTTCCAATTCAGTACAGTAATATAACATATTATCTAAAATATTATACATTCCTAAGACTTTAATTATCTTCATTCCCTTTTCAATATATTGTCTCTTACATATAAGTAATTTATCTTTATTATGTAAAACTTCTATTTTTTCCTCAATTTGCGTAAATCTACCAATAAAATTTTCAATACCATTATTTACAAAATATATGTCGTAAAACTTATCGCCTCTTTTTAAATACAAAATTGATTTTACATACATACTATCATTAATTTTATTAATTTCTTCGCTTAACTTTTTTTTATTATTTGTAGGTAAATTAAATAACTCCTCCATACTACTCATGTGTTTCCTCCAATACTTCTTTATAAATGCTAATTAATTTTTTACCAACTTTTTTAATATCTCTAGAAAGTGCTACTTGATAACCTTCTTTTGTTAAATTTGGTAATCTGCCTTCTAAAATTCGTTTAATTTTATCTTCAAATTCATCAATATTTTTTGCTTTATATACATTAATTCCATCCTCTAACCATTCATCAAAAACTGGTATATCACGTATTAATGCTGGAATTTTAGCTGCACATGCTTCCATTATAGGTATGCCCTCTGTTTCCTCTAAAGTTGGAAATAAATATAAATCACATCCACTATATGCTCCTCTTAATATTTCAGGTTCTACATATCCTGCAAATACTAAATTTGGAAGTTCAGTATTTACTGCATCTCTAATTTTTTTGGGACTAGCAGCTAAAGGCGAGTATCCAAACCAAATAAATTTATATTGGGGTAACCTTTTTGCTAATTCAACAAAGTCTAAAATACCTTTTCTCTCAATATAAAGACCAACGCCCATTATAACTTTATCATCTTCACTATAATTAAAATTCTTTCTAAATTCTTTTCCACGTTTTTCATCATGTTCAAAAAATTTAACATTAATTCCATTACTAATATCTGTAATTGGAACATTAATCCCATATCCTTTTAATAACTTTTTTGAATAAGGAGTTGGAGTTAATATATGATTGCCTAATGTATAACATTTAATTAACCATTGCTTAAATAAGGGCGCTACTTGATTAGAAAGAATAAATGAATTTCTAAAGTCTTCTTCAGTTGAATGAGCATGATATATAACTTTTTTCCCATTTTTTCTTGCTTTTTTAGCTAATGCATACGATTTTGGTCCATAGAAATTTATATGTGCTATATCATAGTCATCGTTAGGGTCTGTAGTAAATTCAACATTATTTTGTCTCATTGCTTCCATTTGGTGCTTAATAGCTTTTCCAAGTCCAGACTTTCCTATCATTTTTTCATTTTCTGTATATAACAAAACTTTCATGTTATCACCAAGATAATTATAACATATAACGTATTAAAAATAAAGAATTAATAAACGATATTAACAAGTATTACATCTTCTCCTATTTTTTCTATTTGTTCCCATTTTATAGTAATTTCTTTTTTATTTGAAAAATATGATATCAAAAATCTATGTTTTTCTACAATTAAATTTAAAGCTTTTCCACTAGAATCAACTTCCATATCAATAATATTTCCAATATTCTTTCCATCTATTAAATTTATTATCGTTTTATTTTGTAAATCCGATAGTCTCATTCTATCACCAATATATTATATGAAAAAAATAGACTTATGCCTATTTTATTAACTTTTTTTCTCTCAAAAATTTATTTATTTTCAAACTATCTTTATAATCAATAGATAATGCATTAGGAATGATAGAAAATTCAAATTTATTATCTTTTATAATTTCACCATCAACATTACAAGCTAAATTCACCGGAGATTCTATATTTATTTTGTTTGCACTATAAATATTTACTTTGTTATCAGTTATATGAGTTCCTTTTACTAATTTTGAAATAAGAGGTATCATTTCTAGTTTTTTTAGATCTTTAACTTCACATACATCAAATAGCCCACTATTAAGTTTTGCACTTGGTGCGATTTTAAAACCATTCCCATAGTATTTTCCGTTACAAATAGTTAAAATAGTTATATTTTCTTCTCTACCATCTATTTTTATTTTTTTATTCTTGTACGAAAAATAATTTTTAATTAAACTTAAAATATATACTAGATTTTTTGATAATTTCTTATCCTTTAAATAATTAGCTAAATCCGCTACTTCTGCATCCAAACCTACTGATGCTATATTTATAAAATACCTATCATTTACCTTACCCAAGTCTATTAAATTACAATCATGTCCAAGCAAAGTTTTATAAAAATCATTCCCTGTACCAACAGGAACAACACCTAAAGAAGTTTTTGAATCGTGTAATCCATTTACTACTTCATTTAAAGTACCATCTCCGCCTACACTATAAACAATACAATTTTTATTTTTATAGTGTAGAGCAATATTTTTAGCATCTCCTTTTGATTTAGTATATATTACTTTAAAATTAATTTTTAATTCATTGCAATATTCACTAATCGCTTGACCTACTTTTACTCCACATCCATTACCAGATGTAGGATTAACAATAAAAATATATTTCATAAAATCACCTTAGTATATTATAACACGTATTTTTTATGAAATATTATTTTTTATATTATTTAATGCACTTTTTTCTAATCTAGATATTTGAGCTTGTGATATTCCTATTTCACTTGCTAACTCCATTTGAGTTTTACCAGTAACAAATCTCTCTATTATTATAAATTTTTCTTTATCCTTTAATTTAGATATAGCTTCATTTAAAGCAACTCTCTCATCTATAAAAGTCATTTTATTATTCTTATCTTCTATTTGATCTGCTAGATATATAGTATCCCCTCCATCATTATAAATAGGTTCAAATATACTTACTGTGTCTCTCATACTGTCAAGGGCATTACTAACCTCATATTCTGTTAAATTTAATTTCTTAGCTATTTCCTTTATACTAGGTTCCCTATTTAATGAATTAGTAAGTTCTTCTTTAGCACTCATGGCATGGTATGCAATATCTTTAATACTACGTGCTACCCGTATACTATTATTGTCCCTTAAATATCTCTTTACTTCTCCCAATATCATAGGTACCGCATAAGTAGAAAATTTTACATCAAAACTTAAATTAAAATTATCAATAGCTTTAATAAGACCTATACATCCCACCTGAAATAAATCATCCATATTATCTGTACGATTATTATACTTTCTAAGTATACTTAATACTAATTTTAGATTGCCATTCACTATTTCCTCTTTTGCTTTTATTTCACCATTTTTAAACCTTACAAATAAATCTTTCATTTCTTCATTATTCAAAACCTTTAGACTCGCAGTATTCACGCCACAAATTTCAACTTTATGACGTGCCATAAATCCTCCTTTCACAAATATTGTGAGCACATAAAATAGATTTTAAACAACTTATTAAAAATATTTGTCAATGAGTCAAAATATATTAAAGAAAATATATTTTATCTTTTATTTATATAGAACAAAAGATAAATTAAAATTTATTGTATAATTATATGAAATATATGAATACTGTATTTTTAACTTACCTAGCACTTTCTTATTATAAAAAAAAACAATCAAATTAAACGATTATTTTTCTCTTTTTATTTATTATAGAAGTATATTCAGTGTTCTTAACTATAAGACCATATTTAAATCTTTCCTCTAAATTCATATTACAAGATACAAGTTTATAAAACTTTTTATTATCATAGGAATAAAATGATAAATTCTTTAATTTAGACTCACATCCAGTTTTTATCATATATTCTTTAAATGGAATTGATAAAAACTTACCATCTACTTTTCTGTATCCCCTAATCATAGAGTCAATAAGTAAGTTGTTAGAAATATCATATAATTCATTAAATTTATCTAAATGTTTATTTTTCTCAATTGCTACAAATAAATATTTAGCAGCGTAGTAGTCTGCCAATCTCTCACTTGGATTTATATTATAAGTATTATTATATACATCATTGACTGTTTTCTCAGTAGAGATAGCTTTTTTAATTAAACTTTTTAACTCATAATTTAAAATAATTCCTTCTAAATTATTATAATTTATTTTAAAATCTTGATAAAAATGTTCCATCTCATGTAATATTATATGTAACATTTCCAAATTTGACTCAAAATAATTTTTCTCTTTTTTTCTAATAAAATTTTTGTATCTATTTACCAATTTATTATAATCTATACTAATTTCATTTAAACTGTATTCTGCATAAGCATCAGAAATATTTTTGAATTTTATATTTACATTATGATTATATAAAATTGACTCAATAAAATTTATAATAAATTCTTTATCAATTAATTTATTTTCTGTTGATTTTAATACTAACTCTTGTAAGAATTCTTTTCTTATGTTCATATATTTGTTCCCGCCTTTAGGACATCTATATTACCATAGTTTTTTATATATGAAAAGAAAAATTTAATATTTCATAAAAAAACTAATAAAAATAATTTTATTAGTCTCATTTTATTAAAATAATCCCTTTATTTTTCCATTATTATCTATATCCATATTAAGATAAGCACTATTTTTACCTAATCCCGGCATAGTCATAATGTCACCCATAAGTACAACAATAAAACCTGCTCCACTCGATATTCTTATATCCGTAATAGTCATATCAAAATTAACAGGGGCACCTAACTTTTTCATATTATCAGTAAATGAATATTGTGTTTTGGCTATACAGACTGGTAAATTTCCAAGTCCCATATCTTCTATTTTTTTTATTTTATCATATATTTTATCACTTATAATAATATTATTAGCCCTATAAATTTCTTTTGCTATTTTATTTATTTTATCTGTTATACTCATATTAAAGCTATATAATGGTTTAAAATCTATATCATTATTACAAATTTCTATTATTTTTTTTGTAAGATCTAATGCTCCTTTTCCGCCATATTTAAATGATTCACATATTTCTATTGGATATCCCATATCTTTAACAAAATTTTTAACGAAATTTATTTCTGACTCTTTGTCAAAATCAAACTTATTTAAACAAACTATAATATTTTTTGTATATTTACTCATGTTTTCTATATGTCTTTCAAGATTTACAATACCTTTTTTTAAATCCACTAGATTTTCTTTACAAATATCTTCCTTACTTATACCACCATTATATTTTAAACTTCTAATAGTTGCATTTATAACAACACAATTAGGTTTAATATTTGCAACTTGACACTTTATATCAAAAAACTTTTCTGCTCCTAAATCAGCACCAAATCCAGCTTCAGTTACTACATAAT
Organism: Bacteroidaceae bacterium; assembly: GCA_963616135.1. Lineage (GTDB taxonomy): Bacteria > Bacillota_I > Bacilli_A > RF39 > UBA660 > UMGS1613. The sequence continues at coordinate 10,331 of CAVEJT010000028.1, forward strand.
CTGCAACATTTAATCCTATTTTAGTGGCAACTATTGAATTGCATCCATGAGCAATATTTGCAAAAGGTCCTCCATGTATAATTGCAGGATTATTCTCTAAAGTTTGAACTAAATTTGGCTTAATTGCATCTTTAAGTAAAAGTGCAATAGCACCTACACAATTAAGTTCACGTGCAAATACGGGTTTATCCTCTTTATTATAGCCTATCAATATATTTCCTATTCTTACTTTTAAATCATCTATATCACTTGCCATACACAGTATTGCCATAATTTCACTTGCCACTGCTATATTATAATGATCTTCTCTTGTCAATCCATTATTATCATATTTAATATCTACATTTCGAAGGGCTCTATCATTGAGATCAACACATCTATTAAATACTACTTCTTTTATATTTAAGCTATTACCTTGATATATATGGTTATCAATTATAGCACATAATAAATTGTTTGCTGATTCTATTGCATGTATATCTCCAGTAAAATGTAAATTAATATCTTCCATAGGTACAACCTGTGAATATCCACCACCTGTCGCACCACCCTTTATACCAAAAACAGGGCCTAATGATGGTTCTCTTAAAACTACTACACTATTTTTATTTAATTTTCTTAAGGCATCATTTATCCCAATACTCATAGTAGTTTTACCTTCACCAAAAGGGGTAGGATTAATACTAGTCACAAGTATTAATTTTCCATTATTATTACTATTAATATTATCAAAACTAATTTTAGCTTTATATTTACCATAACACTCTAAATTAGAAGAATCAATATTAAGTTTATGAGCTATATCTTCTATTTTTTGCATTTTACAATTATTACTTATTTCTATATCAGTCATATAGCACCTCCAATATAATTATATTATATCATTAATTTTATAAGAAAAAAATAAGTATTAAAACTTATTTTTAAAAACTACCTCTATTTCTTAAGAACGAAGGAATTATATCATCTGAATCATCTTCATCAGCATTTGAATACTTAAATCCAGCCTCATTTACTCTATCATTACTAACTGGTTTATATTCAGGTTCATCCTCATCGTCAAATCCAGTTGCGATTACTGTAACTATAATTTCATCTGTTAAATTTTCATTAATAACAGCACCAAATATAGTATTCATTTCAGTATTAGCGCTACTTCTAATTACTTCATTTGCTTCTTCAACTTCAAATAAAGTTAAATTATTACCACCTGTTACATTAATAATAGCATCTGTAGCTCCATCTATACTAGTTTCAAGTAATGGGCTTGATATAGCTTGGCGTGCAGCCTCTGCAGCTCTATTTTCACCAACACCTATACCAATACCAATTAAAGCTGTTCCACGTTTTTCCATTACAGTTTTGACATCGGCAAAATCTAGGTTAATTAATCCAGCAACAGCTATTAAATCTGATATTGATTGAACACCACGTCTTAAAACATTATCTACTTCTTTAAATGACTCTAAAAGTGGTGTAGATTTATCAATTATTTCTCTCAATTTATCATTTGGTATTACTATTAATGTATCTACATTTTTCTTTAATTCCTCTAAACCAGAAATTGCTTGTTCCATTCTTTTTTTACCTTCAAAAGAGAATGGTTTAGTAACTATACCAACTGTAAGTGCGCCAAGTTCTTGAGCAATATTTGCGATAACTGGAGCAGCACCTGTTCCAGTTCCTCCACCCATTCCACATGTTACAAATATCATATCAGCCCCAGCCAAAGCTTCTTCCAATTCTTTCTTACTTTCAAGGGCAGCCTCTCTACCAATTTCGGGTTTAGCACCTGCTCCTCTTCCTCCTGTTAAATTTTCACCAATCTGTATCTTCGTTGGAGCTTTAGAGCAATTTAATACTTGTAAATCAGTATTAGCTACTATAAAATCAACACCTTTAACACCTGATTCTATCATTCTATTAACGGCATTGTTTCCTCCACCACCAACACCAATAACTTTAATTTTAGCAACTTGGTCCATTTCTAATCCAAACATAATTTCCTCCTCTATTCGCTAAAGAAAAAACCAAAAACTTTTCCTAGCATTGAATCTGACGTATTTAATTTTCTAGATGTAATAGAAGTTATTTGAAATACTTCATTATCACTAATCATACTATAATCAAGATTTTTTAACTTTAATTTACTAATAAAGTATACTAAATTTCCAATACAAGATGAATAAATATTATCTCTTATACCTAACATTCTAACATTTCCTATACTAGCATTTTCACCAAATATATCGTTTACAACATATTCAAATCCTGGCATATTACTAGTACCACCTGTAATTATAATATAATCTATTTTCTTACTTGTCAATAGATTTATCTCTTTTTTTGCTTCATTTAATATATCTGCTATTCTAGACATAACAACTTCAGAGATTTCAAATTGATTTATTTTTAAATGATCATCATAAGCACTTTTGACCTCTATAATATCATTCACACTTGCATTTCTTTTATGGGCTAAAGCAAATTTTAATTTTAAATTATTTGATGTTGGAATATCAAGCTTAAACATATATGAAATATCACTATCAATACTTTTACCACCCATATTAACTATACTGCTTTTTACTAGTATACTTTTATTATACAAGGAAACTGTAGTAATATCATATCCAACATTTATTATAGCCCCTATTCTGTCTTCAAATTCTTTATTATTAAAAGAATATAAATCCCCTATATTATTTATAGAAATATCTACTACTTCTATACCTAATTGTTCAAGTAAACCCACCACAGAGTACACATTTTTCTTTGGAGCGGTAACTAAAACTGCCTTGCAACTCAAGTTACTTCCACGCATACCTTTAGGATTTTTTATAAATGCAGTATCATCTAGAGTATAATCAACAGGAAGAACAGTAACCATTTCTCTTGAAGTAAATGGACTACTTTTAACAGCAACTTCAAGTACTTTCATTATATCATCGCCAGTAACAATACCATTTACATTATTAACTTTGATACTGCCTCTTGCCATAGAATATTCAGCATTAAATGATGGAATACTCGCTATAACTTTTTTAATCTTTATACCAAGCATATCCTCTATTTCACTGATTGCTCCTTTAACACTTTCTTGAGCAAGTTCAACATCAGTAATTAACCCTTTTTTTATACCTTTAGATTTAAAAGATGAAGATGCAAGTAAATTTAACTTATTTTGATATAATTCACATACTACAATCTTTATTGTATCAGTTCCTATATCTAGACTAGTATAAATATGCTTCATTTAATCATCTCCTACAATCTACATACTATTATACTATAAAATAAAAAAAAAGTAAAAACTTTTTTTTATTTTCTTTAATAATATATAATCTAATCACTATACAACCTTATCTTAAAATAAATATTTTTGTGTTATTGATTATAAATTATAATACTTTCTAATTTTTAATTTAATTTAGATTTTAATACTTCTATTACTGGGCGAACGCCAGTGCAAATCGAACAGTTAAGTCTGCCCTCTATTACGCAACCATCATAGCTCACACTCCATGCCATTAAAGATACATTAACAGTAGGAGAGATAGTCCAATAACTAGTTGCAATCCAAGAACCAGAAATTAGATTTTCATGTAGCCATCCATATTTACATCCACCTTTGTTTCCACTTAGAGTCGTACTTTTACATGTATCACTTGCTATAGTCGTTTTTGTATCAAAATAATACCAGTCGTCGTATGGTGCTGTTGTCTCATCCCATGCTGTGTTTTCTGTTATTTTTGCGATTTCATTTGCTGTTATTATTCTTGCCTTATATGTACTATAATCTATCGTATATTTTGAATTTATATAATTTGTTGGTATTTCTGTTCCATTCCAAGATTTTGTATCTGCTTTTAGTTGTTCCAATAATTCCTTAGGTTCCTGTTGATTGCTAGCTGTTGAATTCCAAGTTACATGCCCTATAGTATTATGATCCAATATTAAATTTATTTTATCTCCTCCATCATCATTAAATGC
>CAVEJT010000029.1:0-14222 GCA_963616135.1 Bacteroidaceae bacterium
AACAATGTTTCTATAGATATAATTATTAAATCAACAGGACTTACAGAAGATGAAATAAACAACATATAAAAAGGATTGAAAAATTCAATCCTTTTTTGTTTCTTCTTCTATTATTGCATCTACAGTCTTAGCATTCTTTATTTTTTTAGTTTTTTTTGTGCGATTTCTTGGTTTGACAGATTCTATGTTTTTATTTTTTGATTTGTAATATATATAATCTACTATTTCAGATATTGCATATATTATAATTAATAAACCTATCAATTGATCAAATATAGCAGATATCATAAGTATTCCTATAATTATCATCACAAATGAACTTATTAAATATGTTAAAAATCCTTGCTTATCTAATGGTCTAATTGATATAGCATATATAATTCTATTTATTCCAGCAAATAACACCCATATACCAACTATTGTTCTAATAGCAAAACTAAGTGCATTAGAGGAAAATATTAGTAATCCACCACAACATATTACAAGTAATCCTATCAAAAGTTCCGTTATGCTATATTCACCTAGTTTACCTTTTAAATAAATATATACAATTGATTTAACTATACCTAATATAATTAAAACAACGCCAATTACTTTTGATACTATACTTATCAAGTCTTCCGTGCTCGTTAAGAGTATAATACCAAATACTAAAAATAATATTGCATATACTAAGTTATTAATTGTTATTCTATTTTCTTTATTCATAATTACCTCCACATCAATTATACAATAAATATTAAAAAAATAAAAGTTTTATCTTTTACTTTTATTTTAAAGGTTGACCAAATATATCCAATCCACTATTTTGTGGTTCAGGAGTAACTGGTATTGATTGACTTTGTTCCTTAGTAAATTCCTGTACTACTGGATTTGGTTGTTTTGGCAATTCTTGATTTATATTATCTAAAGGAACACTAAAATTATTTTGTTGTTGCACTGGTGCTGTCTGTTCTGCGGCTTGTGATTGTAAATTACTATTCATAAACTCTTGTATTACTGGATTTGGTTGATTTAAATCCGTTGATTGCTGTACTGTAGCTGACACTTGTGGTGAAACACTAGGAACAACTTGAGGATTCATTTGAGGTTGAAACTCATTTGTCATAGAAACCGGTTCCTTAACAATTTCTGGTATTGGTTGGCTATTTATATCTGAACCAACTGCATTAACTTCTTGTATATTTTGTTGTATTGGTTGTACTGGTATTGGTGATATATTATTATCAATTGTTTGAACAGGTGTATCTTGCTGTATTGGTTGTTCATTATATAATTTATCTATTTGAGCTATCATATTTGAAGGGGCAGAATTTTCACTAGAAACTATAGCCTCTTGCTTTTCTTTTACTTTCATGTTAGACAAAAATGTAATAACCCCTGTTGCAATAGCTCCTATAGCTAGAAAATAATAACCTACACTTAGAGTACTAAAAGTACCTTGATCTAATACATCTACTGTTTGCATTATAATAAAGAATAGAACAGCACCCGTACTCATATATGCAAATTCTGTTTTGAAATTAAGCGAAAAAAATACAACACCAATAACTCCAAAAACAATTAACATTATAGGTAAATATAATGTATCTATTGAACTATATACTCCCCATAAACTTTGAGTATAACCTGTTACGCTTACAAATGGAACAAATACACCTACTATTATAAGTGCCGAAAATATTGCTCCTAATATTCTAAGTATTAATTTTTTATTCATATTACCCCTACTTTCTTACTATTTAATTATATCATTTATAAAAAAAAAAGCAATAGTTACTTTTAAATTATTTAATAGTTATTTGCTTTTCTTTCAAAATAGCTCTGTGGATGAGCACATATAGGGCATACTTTAGGAGCTTCTTTTCCTATTACAACATGTCCACAATTACGACAAATCCAAATAGTATCTCCTTCACTAGAAAATACTAATTTGTCTTCTATGTTTTTTAACAATTTTTTATATCTTTCTTCATGTTCTTTTTCTATTTTTGCTACCTCTTCAAAAAGAAATGCTATATGATCAAAACCTTCGCTGCGAGCTTCTTCTGCAAATTTAGCATACATATCTGTCCACTCATAATTTTCTCCTTCTGCTGCAGCTTTTAAATTATCAACAGTTGATTTAATATCTCCACCTTCTAATAATTTAAACCACATTTTAGCATGTTCTTTCTCATTATTAGCAGTTTCTTCAAAAATGGCAGCTATTTGTTCATAACCTTCTTTTTTTGCCTTACTAGCAAAATAAGTATACTTATTTCTTGCTTGACTTTCACCAGCAAAAGCAGCCATCAAATTTTGTTCTGTCTTACTTCCTTTTAATTCCATACTATCTCTCCTTCTTTTGGCAATCTTCACATATACCTTCCAATTTAATTTTACAATTTAAAACTTTGTTAGAATCTTTTTTATATTCAAATGAATAATCATATATATCTATAATTTTGTTGCATTTCATACATATAAAATGTATATGTTCTATATTTTTATCATATCTATCTATATTATCATTCATTTTAATTCTTTGTATCAAATTAGATTCTACTAAAGAATTTAAATTTCTATAAACAGTACCAAGACTAATATCAGGTATTATATTTCTACATTCATTATAAACTTCTATAGCACTCATATGATTATTACTATTTTGTATTAATTCTAATATAAGTTTCTTTTGTTTTGTATTCCTCATATAATCTCCTTATTAGTAATGATTACTAATTAAATTATACCACAATATTTTTTGTTTTACAAGAAAAAAACACTATTTTTTAATAATGTTTTCTCTCCCATATTTTTCTAATAGCTTTTAAAGATAGTGTAGATAAGATAAAACCTATTACTGGTACTAGGGAACTTAAAAATATATTTGTATTATTTTTTATTATATATGAATATATAACAACTACTATATATGTTAAAACAATTATACATATTCTCCTAGTAAAACTTACTTCCCAAGCTTTGTCTTTTTCTACTCTCTTATTTCTTTCTTCTATATTTTTTATTCTATTTTCTAAAGATTTCATAATGCTTACCTTCTTTTTTTATCTTTATGAGCTTTAATGTTTTCTTCAGTATATCCAACTAACATATCACTATTTTTACTTACTATTGTATCCCATATCTCATCATAAATCTCTTTTGATTTACGGGTTAAATTACTAAGATTTGATATAGTATAAGTTTTGTTCTCTTTTGTAATTAATATAATACTCTTAGCAGTTTTAATACCATTTGTTTTTGTAATATTTGGATAAATCCAATCTATATCTGTATATTTGATAATAAATAATTTACCACTAAAATTAATTATATAATTTGGTGTCAAGTATAAATTAGCTTTATTATAATAGAAAGAATTTTTATCATTCATTTCACTATCTAATTCTTTAATATTATATTTATTTTTGATTTTATTAAAATTAATTATTTTAGCTAAATTTATTATAAATATAATTATACCTGGTATTATTGTTATTACAACTAGGAATATTTGAAATATAGCAACTGAAGATTCTGACTCTTCCATATCAAGATATACATCACCAAAATAATTATCATAATCAACTAAAGATATTTTATCATTTTCATCTTTATCATCATTAAATTTTTCTATTGCTAGCTCTTTTACATCTTTAGTTGGATACTTAGTAATTCCCTTTATCTTAATTTCTGATTTGTTTTGAATAACAGATTGATACTTTTCTTCATTCATATAAATAACATACAAATATTTTCCATCATTCACTATATAATAAGCATTATTATTTTCTTTATCTATAGCAAATTTAACAGGATTTGATACATTATTTATATATGCACTTTTATAATCCTTTTCGTTTTCTTCATTTATAATGATATCATTTAAACTTTTCTCTTGTACTCTAGATGTTTTTATAATAGAGCACTTCCATGCATAGAAAACAATTGAAAGTACAATCAATATAATAGAAATCACAAAATATATAATAGTCTTTTTATATTGATTTTTAATATTAATATTTGTAAAGCTATTCATTTTACCCCTCTTTAATTATCACAAATTTTTAATTCTTCTTCTATCTTTTTATAAAATTCATCAAGTGAAACAGTTATTGTCTCCTCACTACCATAACATCTATAACTAATATTATTATTGTCAACTTCTTTTTGACCTATTATTATTGAATAAGGTATTTTTTTCATTACTGATTCTCTCATTTTATATCCTAATTTTTCATCTCTATCATCTAGATTAACTCTATAATTTTTATTTTTAAATTCATTAAATAATTTAGTAGCATATTCCAAATGGTATTGATTATTAACTGGAATTATATTAAATTCTATTGGAGATAACCAAAGTGGAAGTGCTCCTTTTGTTTCTTCTAATATAAAAGCTGTAAACCTATCAAATGTACCAAATATAGCTCTATGAAGTACTACTGGAGTTTTTTTAGTTCCATCTCTATCTATATAAGAAAGTTCAAATCTTCTAGGTAATAAGAAATCTAGTTGACATGTAGAAAGTGTTACTTCTGGACCTACTGCAGGTTTTACTTCTACATCAAGTTTTGGTCCATAGAATGCTGCTTCACCTATTGCTTCAGTATATTCACATCCAAGTTCATTTAGAACCTCTCTTAACTTACTTTCTGCCTCGTTCCACATTTCATCATCATCAAAATATTTTTCAGTATCTTCAGGGTCTCTTAAAGATAATCTAAATTTATAATTCTTAAGCCCAAAATCTTTATATACATCAAGAATAAGTGATACTACTTTTTTAAATTCTTCACCTATTTGATCCGGTCTTACAAATAGATGGGCATCATTTTGACACATACAACGAACTCTTTCAAGTCCTTTAACAGCACCACTTGCTTCGTATCTAAAATCAGTTGCAAACTCACCTATTCTAATAGGTAAATCCCTATATGAATGAATTTCATTACCATAAACTAGCATATGATGTGGACAATTCATAGGCCTCAATACAAATTCTTCATCATCTACTTTCATAGATGGAAACATATTTTCTTTATAATGATCCCAATGTCCTGAAGTTTTATATAAATCAACAGTACCTACACAAGGAGTATATACATGAAGATAACCTAATTTTCTTTCTTTATTATATATATAGTTTTCTAATTGTTTTCTTACTATAGCACCATTTGGTAACCATAAAGGCATACCTTTACCTACTAAATCATGAGACATAAATATACCTAAATCTTTACCAATTTTTCTATGATCTCTTAATTTTGCTTCTTCTATTTCTTTTAAATATGCATCTAAATCTTCTTCATTAGGAAAACATACTCCATATATTCTTTGAAGCATTTTATTCTTAGAATCCCCTTTAAAATAAGCTCCTGATACTTTTAATAATTTAAAGTATTTCATAGATTTTGTAGTAGGCATATGTGGACCTCTACAAAGATCAATAAAATCATCTTGTTTGTAGGCACTTATAACAGTACCATCTTCATCCATACGAGATATTAAATCTACTTTATATGGATCGTTTTTAAACATTTCAAGTGCTTCTTCTTTAGATAATTCTATTCTTTTAATAAGTTTATCAGATTTAGATATTTTTTTCATTTCACGTTCTATTTTTTCTAAATCTTCTTCTGTTAACACTTTATCACCTAAGTCAACATCATAATAAAAGCCACTCTCTATTACTGGTCCTACCCAAAATAATGCATTTGGATATAAATGCTTAATAGCGTGTGCCATTAAATGAGCACAACTGTGATTCAAAGTATTTAATTCTTTATTTTCTTTAATATTCATAAATATCTCCTCTTTCTATTTTTCTTTTTTTCTCTTTATACTTATTTTTTTCTTTTTTATTTTTCTTTATTATATTTATAATAGTTTTATATTCTTTCATCATCTTTTCTTGTTTAAATATTTTTGCCAATTTATTTAACTCAAAAACACTAAGCTTATTTACTCTTAAATATTCTTCTATAGCGCTCCTTAATTCTTCTTCTGATACTTCTTCTTTAATTAATTCTTCCTCTTGCTCATCAAACACTATAATTTCATCAAAACTATTTACAATAGGCTTTTCATATGGGGCTACAAAGCCAAAAGAATCTATTACTGGAATTATCTCACCTTTAAATATTTTATCCTTATTTTTGTAAGCCTCTTCAAATCCTATCCTTTTTAGCGATGGTAAAAAATATTTAACATCATTATGGCTCATTTTATTTTTCGATATAAACTCATTACAAATACCACAATATACATTTAAAAATCTTAATAAACTTACCCCATTATTTTCTAATTCTTTTTTGAATTCTCTCATTTGTTGATTATTTGTTGACATACTTCCCCCTGATAAAAAAAGCCTCTACACTCACAAAGGAGCGTAAGAGACTTATACGCGGTACCATCCTAATTTATACCTTAATTAATATAACGGTTTTAACCGGTGTATTTTTCAATAACAGCTCCTAGGTAGTAATTATTAATAATACTATTAGTTTACACCAATCACTAACTCTCTTCAAATATTTAATTAATAATATTGTCCTATTCTTTGCTTTTATGAATATAGTTTACCACAAAATTTAATATTTGTTAATACTTTTTTTATTTTTTATTAGAATATAATTCCAATATTTTATTATATATTCCTGGTTCTATTTTATTTAACGCATTTATTGTGTATTCAAAAGATTTCTTGTATTCACCTCTATAAAATAATTGTTCAGAATTATTTAATTGATCATTTAGTCCATCATAACTACTTCTATATCTATTACCATATATTATAGACTTCTCTGCAAACATTGCATTTTTCATTAAGTTTTTAGTTTTAGTATAAAGTTTTAAAACTAAATCTCTAGCTGTATCTACTCTAGTGTTTAATACTTCTATTGTTATAGGCTTTTTATCTAATTCTTTTACAATTTCTTTTATAGCTGAATTTGCTTCATTTAATTCTATATAATATGAATCAGGTATAACAGGTAATTTATAATCTCTCATTTGTAATTTAGAATTCTTTAATATCGTTTTTATTTCTTCTAATTGTTGACGAGCCCTAACTTCATCATCATGCATACTTCCTATTACATTCAAGCTCTCTTCTAATTTTTCTTCTGTATGAGATAAACTATTAGATAATCCCTCTATTTCTTTCACTAACTTAGAATAAGCAAATGTATTGTTAAACTTAGTATGATCTTGTAAAACTTTATAGTTTTCATTTAATGTATTAACTTCTTTTCCAATTTGATTTAAATTGTCTATATCCTCTTGTTTTAAATTATATATTTTTTTCAAATCATCCATTTGACTAAATATATCACTAACTACTGAATTTATCTTAGTCATTTTCGTACTGAAAACAAGTAACTTTTCTTCATATGTTTTTCTATCGTATTTTTCTTTCTCAAAATCTTTGAATAATGAATCAAAATATTCAAGCAAAACTCTAAGTTCTAATAAACTTTCATTCATATCAAGTTTTTTAGTTCTTTCTTTAATTTCTTCCATTTTTTTAGTTGCTTCACCAATATTATATTCAACATTTAAATAATCTAGTGGGTAACCTTCCTTTATCATAGTTGTATAAATTTTATTAGCTTCTTCTATCCTCTTAGGTAAAACTGATGTTATCATAAGTACTATAGATGGGATTTCTTCTACAACTACTGCCATATGATTTAAAAGTTCATCAATTATATTTAACACCTTATCCACTTCTGTAAATTCATTATTATCCATAATTGTTTCAAAATCTTCAAACCTTTTAGCAATCATCGCAAATTGTTTCCTAACAGTATCTTCAAACATTCCATACTCTTGCCTTGTTTCATCGAATTTTTGATATAGAGTTCTATAACGAGCTTTATAACCAGTTATTATAGTCCTACTACGTTCTTCACTAGTTGTTAAATCTTTTATCTCACCAAATAAAAAATCTGAATTAGTACGAACTTTGTATAATTCCATTTCCAATTTTGCAATTTTATACATAGTACTTTTATAATCCATTTGAGATAAAGAATATTCTGCATCTAGTATCATATCTGACAATCTTGGTATTTGTATTTGTTTTATTTGATCTAATCTTTTAGTCCATTCATCATACAATTCTTTTAGTTTATCATTATTTAAAAATGTTTCAACTTTGGCAAGCTCAGGTACTATTGGTGAGGTTGCAAGTTCATTCTTTTCTATTTCCAACTTTTCTAATGTTTTCTTTATTTTCTTATTTTTTCTACTTTGAATAAAATTCAAAATAGCAATTATTAAGCCAGAACACACTAAAAATAATGTAAACATAATAAGTGTTACGTTATCCATATCATTCACCTATTATAATTATATCACAAAAATCTATTTTTTCGACATTTTTTTTACAAAAAGAAAAAGATAAACTTAATTACCCTTCCTCTTATATAAAACATGTTTATACTCTATACTATTTTCAATATTACTATCTAACACTTTTCTAGTCCATTCATTTCTATTAAACTTAGGAAAATATACTTGAGCACTCTTATCTTCCTTATTTATTTCTGTTAAATAAAGTTTATTTGATAAATCTATAAAAGAAGAATATATCAATGACCCACCTATTATAAATATTTCATCTTGGTAATTTTTATATTTTTCTAAAAAATCCTTTATACTTTTATATTTTTCTATTTCTTCATTTAATATATCACTCTTACTTATAACTATATTCTTTCTACCAGGAAGAACTCGTGGTAAAGATTCAAAAGTTTTTCTACCCATTACTATTGGATGACCCATAGTAGTTTCTTTAAAAAATTTTAAATCACCTTTAATATTCCATATTAAATTATTATTTTTGCCAAGTTCATAATTCTTACCAATGGCTGCAATTAAACTAATATTCATAAAACACCTATTGAGCAATAGGAAATTTTATTTTTCCCATGTGTTTATAATTTTTTACTTTAATGTCATTTAAGTTTTTTGAGTTATCAAATGAATAAAAATCTTTAACGTCTGGATTTAACCATAAATATGGTTTTTCTGGTTCTACTATTAAATCTAATATTTTTAATAGTGTTTCATTATCTAATTTATAATCAAATTGATTTTTTGATGACAATATTGTTTCTTTTATTTTTAACAAACTATCTTTATCTAATTTTTTATAAATATCATAAGCCTCTTCCCTATTTAATTGTTCTTTTATACCATTTACTTGATTGACATATATATGAGCATCTTTAATAGACCAATCAAGTGTCCCTGGTTTTAAATCTGCACATTGTGCGAATAAACTTAATAGTGTAGCATATTGCGTTACATTAAATGGAAGTCCTAGTGGCACATCACAACTTCTTTGATGAACCCAAGCATTTAATTTGCCATCTGTAACATCCCATTCACTTGACCACACACAAGATGGAAGTACTGCTGTATCTAACCATTCATTTTGCCATAAAGACATAATAAGTCTTCTATCAGTTGGATTATTTTTTATTGTATCTAGGAGATGATCTGTTAGTTTATATTTATTAACAATCCATCCATATGCAGTTCCTATAGTATTTGCAAATTCTTCACCAAATTTTTTTTCACCTTTCAATATTTTTTCATTTTTTCCGTTTTCATAAGTTCTATAAACACCATCGGAATCTACCATCCATTCATCCCATACATGATTACCTCTTTCATGTAACCATCTTACATCATTACTTTGTGCTTGATATATCCAAAGTATTTCTGTAATTGCATTTCTAAAAAACAATTGCTTTGTTTGTAATATTGGAAATTCTTCAGATAAATCAAAATGAAAGTTATGACTAGGCACTTTTATTGTATTAATACCCGTCCTATTTTCTACTTCTACCCCTTCAGTAAGTATTCTTTTACACAAATTTAAATAATCTTTATCCCATTTTGTCATAAATACCCTCCATATTCATTTTAATTTAAATTAATATATAAGTCAATAAATACTTGACAAATCATATAATTAATTATATAATCATAATTGCGAATTGAAGCAGCAGTCTTTGATGATTATAATGTGTTTATTCCAATAGGTTTATTAGTAACCAAGCTGCAAGGCGAAAATATTAAAATAGACACCCTATAATTAGACAATTGATTCTTTTCGTAAGAAAGGAGAATATTATGGCAAGATATACAAAATCAAGTTATCGTATAAGCCGTCGTTTAGGTTTTTCTACTTTAGAAACTGGTCGTGAATTAGCTAAAAAGCCTTTTGCTCCAGGAATACATGGTAGTAAAAGAGCTAAAAAATTATCTAACTATGGTGTTCAATTACAAGAGAAACAAAAAGTTAGATTTATGTATGGCTTAAACGAAAAACAATTCAAAAGAACTTTTGAAGATGCTGGTAAAATGAAAGGTGTTCATGGTGAAAACCTATTTAAATTACTTGAATCAAGATTGGATAACTTAGTATACCGTATTGGGTTTGCTACTACTAGACGTGGAGCTAGACAACTTGTAAATCATGGACATATTACTGTTAATGGTAAAAAAGTTGATATTCCTTCATTCAGATGTAAACCTGGTGATGTTATAGCTATTAAAGAATCTGATAAAGAATTAGCTATTGTTAAATCTTCTCTTGAAGCATTAAGTAAAAGAGTTGAATTCTTAACATTTGATGAAGCTAAAATGAGTGCTACATTCGTTAGATACCCAGAAAGAACTGAATTAAATGGTGAGATTAATGATTCACTAATAGTTGAATACTACAACAGATAAAAGACTTAGGTCTTTTTTTCTTTGACTAGACAAAAATCAATTTTAATAGTATAATTGTATAGTCGAATTTAAACTTTAAAGAAAGGAGGTTTATATGTTTAAGCAAAATAATATTAATGATACAAAAATTTTCGCACTTGGTGGACTTGGTGAAGTTGGTAAAAACATGTATTGTATTCAAACAGGAAATGAAATAATTATAACTGATGTCGGAATTTCATTTCCATCTGGTGAAATGCCAGGAGTTGACTATATAATACCTGACTTTACATATTTAAAAAGAAACGAAAGTAAAGTAAAAGCTCTTTTTATAACACACGGACATGAAGATCATATAGGTGGAATACCTTTCCTATTACAAGCCATTAATCTTCCTGCAATATATTGTCCAAATCAAGCTGCTGGTCTTATTAGAAAAAAATTAGATGAAAGAAATATCAATTATAAGAACTTATATATTTATGATGAAAAAACTAAAGTAAAATTTAAAACTATGACTGTTGAGTTTGTAAGAACAACTCACTCTATTCCAGATTCTCATGGAATAATTATCCATACTCCTAATGGAACTATAGTTACGACAGGAGATTTCAAATTCGACTTAACTCCTATTGGACCTATGGCAAATATTCATAAAATGGCAAGTGTGGGAGCTAAAGGAGTTGCCCTACTTCTTAGTGATAGTACAAATGCATTAAATGAAGGCATGAGTAATAGTGAATCTAAAGTAGATGCTGCTCTATCTCACATATTTTTACAACATCAAGGTAGAATTATCATAGCTACTTTTGCATCTAATATATATAGATTAAAACATATAGTCGATACTTGTAAAAGAAATAATAGAAAAATCGCTGTATTCGGAAGAAGTATGGAAACGAACTTAGAAATATCATTAAATTCAGGATATATAAGCCATAAAGAAATATTTGTTACTCCTGAGGAAGCTAATAACTTACCACCTAGTGAGGTTTGTTTACTATGTACAGGATCACAAGGTGAACCACTCGCTGCCCTATCTAGGATTGCTAACGGATCACATAGGCAAATAAAACTTATGGATGATGATGTTGTTATATTCTCTTCATCTGCTATACCAGGTAATGCACTTAGTATTTCTAGAATAATTAATAAATTATATTTAAAAGGTGTTAAAGTTTATACAAATACATTACTTAATGATGTTCATACATCAGGACATGCTTACCAAGAAGAATTAAAGCTTATGTTAAGACTTATTAAACCTAAATATTTTATGCCATTCCATGGAGAATATAGAATGCTTAAAAGTCATGCTGATCTAGCTATTTTATGTGGTATGCCAAAAGAAAATACATTTATAATGGAAAATGGACAAGTTTTATCACTTTATAAGGGAAAAATAAAAAGAGATAAAAGTATTCAAGCTGGAGATGTTTATGTAGACGGTAACCGTATAGGTGAAATAGGAAATGCAGTTATGAGAGAAAGAAAAATAATGTCAAATGATGGAATCGTTGTTGTAATTGCTAATATAGATACATCAAAAAAAGAGCTTGTAATGTCTACAAATATTGCATCTAGAGGCTTTGTACTTATACAAGAAAATATCGCACTTATAAAAGAAATAGAAAAAGAAGCTGATAATATTATAAATAATAGACTTAAAGTTAATTGTATATTTAATGATATTAAAAATGATTTAATAACCAATTTATCATCATCAATATACGAAAAAACTGGTAGAAATCCTATAATATTGCCAATAATTAATGATGTAAAAAAAACTACTTCACATGAGTAGTTTTTTTATTATACATACCTATTAATAATAGAATTAAACCAATATATACTATATATTTATATACATGTATTTCCCTTTTTCCTGTATTTGGAACTTCTACTATTAAATTGTTATCATCCTCATTACTTTCATTAATTATAGTTTCTTTTTTAGTATTTATTAAATTATATTCATACTTTCTATTTTCAGTTATACTGATATAAAAATCATCAACAAAATTATAACCCTCAACACCTTTTATTTGTTTAATATAGTAATTACCATATTCTAAATTAATATCTATCAAGCCATTATTAGTTTCATACCTACCTATTAATATATTATTATTATATATTTCAAATATAGCTCCATCTTCTTTTAAATTATCATAAAACTTATTTATAATTACATTACCTGTTATAACTTGTTCATATGAATTAATAACTATATTTTTACTTTCTTTACTAATACTTATATCATAACTTGTTAAATCTAAATTATAACCATTACTAGGAATCATTTCCTTAACAACATAATCACCAAATGGAATACTATCTATATAACCTATCCCGAATTCATTAGTTTCAACCGTATACACTAAATTATTATTTTTGTAAATACCATACACAGCGCCTTTTAATGTAGCTTCTCTTCTTAATGAATTTTCACTATCTATTTTATTTATAGTAATACTACCATTACTAACCTCTATACCAATAGAAAAAGTTATATCATTAAGCCTACCTGGATATATAACAGATTGATAGCCAGGATAATCATATAAGATATAATTATTTGGATTTATATCCTTTTTTATGAATTTAATCTCATAATTACCTGTTTTATCAGTTTTTATTTTTAATTTATTATTTTCTATACTAACATCTAATTCGCTATCTAATATTTCAAAATTATTTAAAACATTATTTGTATCAACTATTTCATATGTATTATTGGTAGTATATTCATAATGATTATTATAGAAACTAGGTAAAATATAATAATTGTTTATTAAGTTTTTAATCTCTTTTATTTCATCAGTATAAATATTCAATCTATTACCATATGGAGCATCTACAAAAAATATATCATCCTGACCTAGAGCCTCCCATATCAAATACTGTGTTATACCATACCATTTTAAATCAGTATGACCAGAATATCCATATCCAAAATAAGAAATTAATTTAATATTTTCCAACACTTTATCAGGAATATCAAAAAATGGTAAATTTTCAGTAAACTCATTATAATTCACCTTAGTATTTAAATAAAGGTATGGATTTATGCAATAAGTTATATTACCACTATCATTAGTCATAATATGCATATAATTACTATATGAAAGATTACCTTTATGAGTTTCTACATAGAAATTAGGAATCCTATCACCCAAATAAAATTTACTCCCTGCATTAACACGTAATATAATACTAAACAAAACTATAAAAACAAACAAAATCTTTTTCATAAAATCTCCTTTCAATATACTTTTATCATATAAATTAAAATATATCAAAAATCAATTTTTTTGCTTTTGTAATAGAAAAAACACATTTATTTAGAAAGTACATACAATTTTTTTATTTTCTAATCTTTATAAAAGAAAAAATAGAAATTCTATATAAAATTTCTATTTTTACAAATTATTTATATAATTTTTTTTGATTAATACTTTTAGATAATTTATACGTATCTTCTAAAATTATATATTCTTCATTAG
>CAVEJT010000030.1:0-13785 GCA_963616135.1 Bacteroidaceae bacterium
TTGATTTTTTAATCTAGTTTTTTTATTTGATGTCTCCAAAATGGGATTCACATCAATTGATAATTCAATAGTTTTTTTGTAAAAAGAAAATTTATTTTATTAATTACCCAATATACTTTATATATCTATTTAAGATTGTAAAACATACAACCTATAATTTATTTATTATACTCTTTTAAAATCCATTTCATTATTATATCAACTATATAATCAATCTCTTCTTTACTTAAATCTTTAGTTTTTTCTATACCATACCATTTATTAATACATCCTCTACAACATGTAGCAGTTGCATGTTGTGCGATGAATACTGGATGTCCTTTAGTAGGTGTTTGTCTACCATCATTTTGATTTAAAGTGGCTATTCTATTAGTTATAAAATCATATGCATGGCACCTTAATTTATCAAAGCCTATACGATTTATATAATCTATATCTTTTTGATGTAATTTAAAACTACTTCTAAACTTTGATTTTGATAAATTATTCAATTGAATATCTTTATTTATCATTAAAAAAATCTCTTTTATTAAACATTGATGTTATAAATCTAAAAGCAGCTTTTCTATTAGTTAACCATTCTATTTTTTTACCATTTTTAGTATTATTTAATATTCCTTTTACTAAAAAATTTGCGACAACATCTGGATAATCACCTAGTATATTATAAACTTTTTTTGTTTTTTCACTCAAATTTATTTTATTTTTATTTCCTAAAGAGTTTGTTATAAAATCTGTAATCATTATATCAGGACTTAATTTTCCTATTATTATTCCAGTATTTTTTACTTTATTTTCTAAAGCAAGTGCCTCTGTAAAATATGTTATTCCCCTTTTAGTTGTACCATATATAGAAAGTCCTAACATTTTAGCATCATTACTTCCATAGCCTTCAATATTATAAATAGCTCCACTACCTTGTTTTATCATAAACTCTTCTACTAATTTACAAGCTATTATAACTGCTCTTAAATCTACATCTATCATCTGATTTATTTCAGATTCTTTAAGTTCCCATATAGCTTTATCTGGTTGATTTATACCAGCATTATTAATCCATATGTCTATACTATCAAAACTAATTTTAGCAAAATTTATAAGCTTTTTTATATCAAATGAATGAATAACATTACAAACACAGTATTCAACTTTAGAATCACTTTCAATTTTTTCTAGTTCTTCTTTTGCTTCTATTAATTTTTCTTCTTCTAAATCACTTATAACTACATTTACATTGTTTCTTTTAAATGCTTTGGCCATTTCTAATCCAAGACCTCTAGCACTCCCTGTTATTACTACTGTTTTCATTACTCCACTTTTCCCTCTATATTTTTTATCATTGTATGCATCCTATTGTGATAACCTCTATTGCTATAAAAATTAACACCACTATTATTTTTCTCCTATATAGTAAATAGTCTCTTTTTCATAAGGGATTTTATTATTTAAAATAGAATCTAAAATACTATTCATTTCTTCCTTTTTTATATATAACTTTATTTTATTTAGAAACTCGTCTTTGCTACACCAACAATAATAAATACTTTCTTCATTCAATACTACATCAAAGGTATCTACATAAGAAACATAACAATACTCTTCACATAAATCACCTAAAGATTTATATTTAAATATTAAATTCAAATATTTTAAATCTATAACTTTCAAATTTGTTTCTTCTTTTATCTCTCTTTTTACAGTATCAATTAAAGTTTTATCTATATTATCTTTAGAACCTGTTACTACATACCAAAATGATTCTTTAAATTGTGGGTCATTTTCATTACCTCTTAGAAGTAAAAATTTATTTTTATAAACTATAAATGATAATATTTTTTTCATTTTATCACCATCCTTCATACCATACAATTATATCATACTAGTACTAAAAAAAACAACTATTAGTTGTTTATCCCAAAGCTATATCAAGTATCATCATTAATACAAATCCTAAAGTTGTTCCAGATACAGTTAACTTAAATTTATCATTATTGTGTGCATCTGGCAATAATTCTTCTACTACAACATATAACATACACCCTGCTGCATAAGATAATAAATAAGGTAAGATAGGAGTTATTACATTTATAAGTAAAATAGTAATAATAGCAAAAATAGGTTCTACAGCACCTGATAAAGTTCCAATTATAAATGATTTTAACTTACTATCGCCAGAACTTTTAAGTGGCATTGATATAATTGCTCCTTCAGGAAAATTTTGGATTGCTATACCTATACTGAGCGCTAAAGCTCCTGCGAAAGTTATTGATGTATCTCCTGATATAAGGCCTGCAAAAATAACTCCAACTGCCATACCTTCTGGTATATTATGAAGAGTTACAACTAGTGTTAATTTAGCATTTTTACTCAATTTAAACTTTAAATTATTTAATTTTGGAATAAAATAATCTAAAATAATTAAAGATATAACTCCTAAAACAAATCCAAGTGATGCAGGAAACCAAGAAATAATACCTTGCGATGTAGCCATATCTATAGATGGCATTAAAAGTGACCAAATACTTGCAGCTAACATTACTCCACTTGCAAAACCAAGTAACAATTTATTTATTTTATCATTAATCTTATTTTTTAATAAAAAAACCATTCCAGAACCTAAAGTTGTTCCAACAAAGGGAATAATAATTCCAATAAAAATATCCATATATTCCTCCATATTCGCTATTATATTTATATGAATATTTTATTTTTTATAATGTTTATTAGCCTAAAAAAGATTGAAATTTCAATCTTTTGTTTGTAAATACTCTATAATCTCTTTTTTATTATTCAATCTAAAATCTCTAATAAAATTTTCCCTACAATTTTTTAATTTTTTTTCTTTTTCCTCGATTAATAATAATACACTTTCATTTTTATCTTCTATTTGTTTTAAAACATTTATTTCTTTTTTTAATTCATTAAACTTTAATAATTCTATAGACATTTCTTGTGTTAAATTAAATCTTATAATTTTTTCTTGCATATAAACCTCCAAACTGATTTATATCTTCTCTTCTATAAGTTTATTTTATTATATAAGATATATTTAGTCAAGAAAAAAAGTTAAAATTTAACTTTAAATTAATCTTTTAGAATGTGTAAAACCTTCTATTCTTTCTTCATAAGCTTGTAAAGCAATAGTATCTCCTTCTATAAAAGTTGTGGCTGCCTCATTTAAAGCTTTATGACCATAAGAAAAATAATTATTAGCATTTTCTCCCTTAAATTGTGTTACAAAACTTTCTATATTATCAACCTCTTCTTCTGGTACTTTTCCCAATTTAATAGCATTTGCAACTAAATCACCTGTATGTACTAAAAGTTCCGCAAACTCCGTATCTTTTAAAGCTCCTGTTTGTTTTCCTATATTTAATCTATTAAGTGAATTTAATATTACATCTGTAGGCTTTGACTCCTCCAAAGTTTGTTTATAACCATAAATATCTATCATATTAATCCTACCTCCGCATCTTCCATAGCTCTAATGATTGGTTCTCCATCATTAGTAAAATAAGAATTATACATAGTATCTTTGCCAACAATATGACTCAAGATGTTAGTTATTAACATTTCTTCATCCAAGTCAGAATCCCCTTCATTTCCCACTAAAAATGTAGCAAGTATTTCAGTATAAGCCAAATTCAAAGCTCTCAATCTTTCATCTGAATTAAATCCAGTAAAAGTTTTAGTACAAGTAGCCATCTGAAGTATACCTTTCATAAGTAAATTATCTATATCATAATTATCTTCTATATCCTTAGAAAACAATATTTCATTTTTAAATACATCGTAATAATATGTACCTTTTTTTTCAAATTTACCTATTTTACCAATTTTCACAGTTTTTAATTTTTCACTTAATCTAGATAAATTAACATCTGGTAATTTTTTATGTAGTATAGTAACTAAATCAAACATTTTACTTTTAATATCTCCATTTAAATTACTATTATTAACTAAACTTAATTTAATTAATTCTAAAGAGTCCATATCATCACCCTAATTATAATTATAGCATATTTTGAAAAAAAGAAAAGTACTTATTTACACTTTTCTCATATTTAATTTAGTTTAGATTTTAAAATTTCTATCTTACTTGATGATAATCAAGTCTTAATTTATCTGCTACTGTTACTATAAATTCCGAATTAGTTGGTTTAGCCCTATCTATATCTACACTATTACCAAATATTTCTTCCATTAAGTCCCAATTACCTCTATTCCAACTAACTTCTATAGCATGCCTTATTGCCCTTTCTACTCTTGATACTGTTGTATCAAATTTTAAAGCTAGTTCTGGATATAATTCTTTTGTTATACCACCTATCATTTCTGGATGATCAAATATCATACATACACCGTCTCTTATATATTGATAACCTTTAATATGAGATGGTATTCCTAATTCGTGTAATATTTTTGTTATAGATATTTGAATATTATTATAGTGCAAATCTATATTTTTACCATTCTTTTTCGAATTACATAAATCCAGTATTCTTTTTTCTAAATCATCTAATTCAAATGGTTTTAATATATAATAATTAACTCCATAGTCAGATACTTCTCTTATTACTTCCTGAGTATTATAACTAGTTGCAACTATTACTTTTTTATTTATGTTATTCTTTTTCATTTGCTCTAATACATATAATCCATCGCGTTTTGGCATTATTAGATCAAGTACTATAACATCATATTCACTGCTTTGAATTTTTTTAAATCCATCTTCTCCATCATAAGCAAATTCTTTTATTTCTATTTGCTTACTATCTTTAAAATACTCTTTTACTACTTCAATTAACTGCGCATTGTCGTCTATCATAAGAACTTTTATTTTGTTCATAATTATCTCTTCCTTTTCTATAATAATTATACAACATACAACGCAAAGCTTCTAGAGTTTATATTATCTAGTTTTGTCGACTAATGTCGAATTTCTTAGAAATTTGTATTCTAATTTTTTTCTCCTTTAAATCCTTTTTTTACTGTATCTTTTAATCTATCAAAAAAACTTTTATTTTTCTTATGGTTACGACCATTAAGAGCTAGTTCATATACATCCAGTACCCTTTCAGCAAAATACTTTGAAGAATATGCTTCAGAATTAATTCTTCCTTGATTTCCCATATTATTAATTTTATTTATATCTCCTATTAAAGAATTTATTTTATTTATATATTCTTTCTTATTATTAAATAATTCCCCAGTAAGACCATCTACTACTGTATTTCTAAATGCTTCATCATTTAAAGCTATTACAGGTAAGGATGCTGCCATTGCCTCAACTACAGTAAGTCCTTGTGTCTCGGTATGAGATGCAGTTACAAATATATCAGAAATGTTATAATAAACAGGAATATCATCCCAAGGAACTTTTCCTGTAAATATTACATTATTTTGTATTTTATGCTTAACCACAAGATCCTTATATTCTTCTAAATCTGGTCCATCTCCAACTATTAATAATTTAGCATTCTTATGTTTTTTTAATATATCTACATGTGCATCTAATAAAAATTTAATATTTTTCTCACTTGCTATACGTCCAACAAAAAGAAGTACTGTATCCTTAGTTGTTATATTTAATTGCGATTTTAATTTATTTGCTCTATCTAATGCAATTTTTTCCTTATAAAATCTATCTATCTCTATACCAGTAGGTATTATGTGTACATTTCTATCATATTTATATTTTTCTTTAAATAAATCATATGTTTTCCTTGTTGGAACAATTAATTCTTGTATAGTTTTATCACAATAAAATTTAGTTAAATATTCAACAAGTTTTTTACTTGCTCCATCAAAATGACCCTTTGTTATATAATAAACATAATCTTCATACATGGTATGATAAGTATGAACTATAGGTATATCTAATTGTTTTCCAAGTACACGAGCAAATGTACCTATTGAAAACTCTGTTTGAGAATGTATAACATCTAAGTCCCACTCTTTAATCATTTTAACTGCTTTTATAGGATATACACTAGTAAGTCTAGAATCATATATACCAGTAGGCACTCCTGGAATTTTAAGTATTCTCTCTTTTTCGTTATAATCATATTTAAAATCCTGTAAATTAGCAGTAACTACATAAACAGTATGACCTAGTTTTTCTAAAGCATTTTTAAGCATTACTTCACTTGTTACAAGACCACTTATATATGGAGCCCAAGTTTCTGTAAATATTCCTATTCTCATTATTCCACCTTCTTAATATTAAGAGCAATAGCACCTACTATCATTCCAAAATAATATGTTATAAACCTCCATACAAGCATCATAGCTGAAAGTTTACTACCTGTAATAAAATTACCATAGAATTGAACAAATCCATATTCAAGTCCTCCAGTTGCTCCTGGTATTGGTACAAATGAACCTATAATCATAATATATGCACTTGTAACAATTGCAACTCCTCCACTAAATATATCAAACTCACCCATTGAGAATGCTATAAAAAGAGGAATTAAATATAAAGAACAAAGAGCTATAAAATTATATAAAATATTTAAAATAAAATCTTTTTTATTTTTTAATAATACTTTTGCACTTTCATGAAATTTATTAATATTAGAATCCCATTTACTTAACTTTTCTTCTCTATTTTTTACTATGTGTAATTTAGTTAAAACACTTATAGCAAACTTTATTAATTTTTTATTTAATTTTTTTGAGAAAGCTAATACAAACATTAATACTATTACTAAAGTATTTATTATAAATCCCAAAGCTATAAATTTTTGAAGTAAATACATTTTGCTAAATATATGAAATGCTTTATTACAAAAAAGTGCGATAAGTCCGAGTAATACTAAGGCTATTTGATATACAATAAAGTTTTCTAATACTACACTTGTAGAACTAGCATAATCTAATCCACATTGTTTTAAATAATATATTTGATAAGGTTGTCCACCTGTTGCAAAAGGTGTTACTGCATTAAAAAACTGTGTTCTAAGTACTAATTGTAATGACTGCATATATTTAAAATTTTTATTTATTTTTTTACTAAAACAGTACATAGGATAACTTCTAAAAATCCAAAAAAGGATTAAAAGAATGAATGCTACAAGTAAATACCAAATATTCATAGTAAGTATTTGATTTATAGTTTCTACAAAATTATCTTTTAATGAAAAATATAAAACAAGTGCTGTTATTAAAACTAAAATAATTATATTTAAATATTTTTTTAATTTTTTCTTCATATTATTTATCATCTATAATACTTATTCCAGGTAACTCCTTACCCTCTAAAAGTTCTAAAGATGCTCCTCCTCCCGTAGAAATGTGAGTAAATTTATCTTTATATCCAAAATTAATAGCTGCAGCAGCAGTATCTCCTCCACCTATTATTACTGTAGCATTTAAATTACTTAAATACTCTAATATTTCTTTAGTACCTTTTGAATATCTTTCTATCTCTGAATATCCAAGAGGTCCATTCCATACTATAGTCTTTGACCTAGATAATATATTTTTAAAATTATTAATTGTTTTATCTCCTATATCTAAAGCTATATCATCATCACTATATTCTCCATTATTTTTTAATGTACTATCCTTATCAAATTCCTTAGATACAATGGAATCACTAGGTAAAATAATTTTATTTTGATATTTATCTAACATATTTTTACAAAAAGGAATAGAATCACTATCAAGTAATGAAGCACCTATATTGTATCCTTTACTTTTCAAAAATGTATAGGCCATTCCTCCACCTATAAGAATATTATCTGAACTTTTTACTAGATTTTCTATAACACCTATTTTATCACTTACTTTAGCTCCCCCGAGTATAACTGTATAAGGCCTATTTGGATTATCTAGTACTTTAAAACTGTTTAATTCTTTTTCTATTAAAAAACCTATACCACTAGGTAAATGGCTTGCTATACCTACATTAGAAGCATGTGCCCTATGAGCAGTTCCAAATGCATCATTTATAAATATATCACCTAAAGAAGCCCAATATGCACCCAATGCCTTATCATTGCCAGATTCTAATTTACCATTTAAGTCTTCAAACCTAGTGTTTTCCATAAGTAACACATCACCAATATTTAAATTATTTACCATATTTTCTAATTCTTCACCATGCGTACTTTTAGAAAACAAAACATCTCTATTTAATAATTCACTTAATCTATTAGCTACTATTTCTAAAGAATTCTTTAATTTATCACTTTCTTCTTTTACTCTACCTAAGTGACTCATAAGAATTACTTTAGCTCCCTTTTTTATAGCATAACTAATAGTCTCTAAACTCATAACTATTCTATTATCATCTTGTATAACGTTATTCTTTATTGGTACATTAAAATCAACTCTAATTATTACTTTTTTATTATATAAATCAAAGTCTTTAATACTTTTTTTCATATCATCACCTATTTAATTTTAACATATTTATAAATTTAAATCTATACTTTAACAAAAACAAGGTATATAACCTCATTTTATTTTAATTCAATTTAGATTTTGAAACTTCTATTACTGGGCGAACGCCAAAGTAGTCCGAAAAGTCAACGGACTGATATTCCACGTTACCAGTAAAGACCACAAACCACATATCGCCAAAACCATAAGCAGT
This sequence comes from Bacteroidaceae bacterium, assembly GCA_963616135.1. Classification (GTDB taxonomy): domain Bacteria; phylum Bacillota_I; class Bacilli_A; order RF39; family UBA660; genus UMGS1613. Next base: position 8,606 of record CAVEJT010000030.1, read on the forward strand.
AGAAGATGCTGTCCAATATCCAGCTGTTCTTGCATCAGAATTATTTAAACAACCATTGTCTGTACAATCTGTACTTGTTCTATCATATAACCATCCATATTTACATCCACTTGTGTTTCCACTTGTACATGTGGAACTTGCTGTTGGTGTTTTACTATCAAAATAATACACATCTGTTGCAGTTGTCTCATTCCACGTTGTATTTCCTGTTATTTGAGCTACCTCATTTGCTGTGATAAGTCTTGCTTTATAATCACTATAATCTATTGTATAATATACATCACCATACACGTTACCAACAACATATTGTCCTCTTTGATCCACCGTATAATTTGATGGTGTTTCTGTTCCTTTCCAAGATGCTGTATCTGTTTTTAATTGTGTAAATACTTCTCCTGGTATAACTCCCAAAGCAACAGTTCCATCACTCTTTTCTTCATACGAGTAAGTGCCCCATGTAACAACTGCTGTTGTGTTATGGTCTAATAATAGATTTAATGTATCTCCTCCATCATCATTAAATGCATAAAATTTCATACACCCACTTTTTACTCCTGTATTACTTTGTGTTTCTGTATAATTTGAACATTTAGCTCCTGTATCTACATCAAAATATACAACCTCTCCATTTGCATATCTATCAATACAATCCTCTGTATCTACTATGTCATAAAGAAACTTATTTTGATAAGTCACTTGAATACTTTTAGTATCAACTATATTATCTTCATCACCTAATTTTAAATTTTCAGTTAAATCAGTATTATCTACAAGTTCTTTTAATGTAATACAATACTTTCTATCATTTATACTAATATATTTATTTTTTCTTTCTTTTATATAGTTTTCTGTAGCAAGATATATTAAGTTTTTAGTTATATCATCTTTAGTATCATTAGATGATTTAATTAAATTTATTAACCTTGGAAAAACTAGCAACATTAATAAAGACAAAATTATTAATACACCCATTAATTCCATAAGAGTAAATCCTTTTTTATTCATATTTTACCTCCTATAAATTATTTTTATAATTTAAACATACCTCATCCAAATCCTTAATTACTGAGTCCGCTATATCAAAATCACTTATTCTCACACCAGATGCATATATATGTCCACCACCGTTATATTTTTCAGCAACATTATTTATTATTGGGCCTCTAGATCTTATTGAACCTCTTATATTATTATTCATTTTATCTACACAAAATATAGCCCATGCATACATATCATCTATATAAGTTAAATTATTTACTATATTTGTAGCTGTCGCACAATCAACACCATATTCATCCAATATATCTTGTTCTAATTTAATATATCCAAATCCATTTTCAGTAAGAGTAATATTATTAATTATATAACTTTGAAATTTTAAATCGTGGAGAGATCTTAAATACATATTTTCATATAACTTAGTAAATTCAATATTTGTTTCTTTTATCATATAAGACACTAAATCAAATGTTTTAGCAGTTGTATAATAATACAAAAATCTATTAGTATCTCCTACTATACCAATATATAATTTTTCAGCACATTCCTTACTTAATTTTAATTTTGTATTTTTTATAAGTTCTATTACAAGTTGAGAAGCACTACTAGCAGTATCATCTACAAGTTCTATATCAGCAAACTTTTCTAAAAAAGGATGATGATCTATCTTTATAACATATTTAAATTTTGATACATCTACACCATCTATTCTCTTTAATATAGGTGTATCTAACACTATCAATAAAGAATCTTGATACATATCATCTGTAAATTTATCAAGAGAGCCTATATATCTATGTCTAGCAGCAGGAGTTCCTATCGCATATACCTCTTTAGTTGGAAATGTATTTAATATAGCATCTTTTAATCCTAAAGTACTGCCTAAAGCATCAGGATCAGCTCCAATATGTCTTGCAATTATTATTTTTTTATATTTTTTTATTTGTTTATATATTTGTTTAAATTTATTCATATAACACCTACTTTTCTATTTAATTATACACTATTTTTAAAAAAGAAAAAAGCATTTTTAAATGCTTTATACAATTTATAATCTAGATTACAGAGCAACCAGCACTTAATCTATATTTATGCTTTACTTTTCAATGTTTTTATTATAAACTTTGAAAACTTTTTATCATTAAACGGAATTCTTTTGTCTTTAACAATTATAGCTTCTTCATGTCCTTTACCAAGTATGAGTAATATATCTTTTTCCTTTAATAATGATATTCCTTTTTTTATAGCTAACCCCCTATCAGGTATTACCTCAAAATTAGAACTATTATTATCAATCAGCATATCAGTTAATATACTACTAAATTCTTCATCATGTAAATCATCACTAGTAATTATCACATATTTGCTATTATTACAAGCATCACCCATCATTATTGGCCTTTTTGTCCTATCTCTTGAACCAGTACAACCAAATACCGTATAAACATTTCCTTGTTTTATTTCATTTACTGTATTATAAACATTTTCCATTGCATCTGGTGTATGTGCATAATCTATTATAATTAAATTATTATTATATTCCACTATATCCATTCTACCTGGTGGTGTATTTAATTTGTTTGTAATATTTATAATTTTATTAATATCTATATTCATTTCGTTTAAAAGAGATATTGTAGCAACTAAATTATATATATTATATTTACCTATTAATTTTGAATTAAAATTATAATCTACACCATTTATTTTTAATTTAAAATTTGTTTTATATCCTAAAGAATAATTTTCTATTTTATAATCATTACAATCGAATCCATAATATTTAACATTCTTTATATTAAAATAATCTTTATTAGGATCATCACTATTAATTATACTAACACCATTATCTTTTAAATTATAAAATAATTTTTGTTTAGCCTTAGCATAATTTTCCATAGTCTTATGATAATCCAAGTGATCTTGCGTTAAATTAGTAAATATAGCATAATCAAATTTTATGCCCTCAAACCTTTTCATATCAAGTCCTTGACTACTTACTTCCATAACTATATTTTTATACTCTTTATCATAAGCTGTAATAATCATATCATACAAATCACATATATCTGGACTTGTATTTGGCAAATTACATACTTTATCATCTAAATAGAAACCGATAGTACCTATATAAGCACATTTTGTACCTAATTTATTTAAAGCTTGATATATTAAATATCCCGTAGTAGTTTTACCATTTGTACCAGTTATTCCAATTATATTCATTTCATCTAAATATTTATTATAATTATCATTCAAATATTTAGTTAAATAATCTCTTGTATTATCTACTTTAATAGTTTCAACACTATATTTCTTATCACTTTCAACAATTACTTTTTCAGCGCCGTTTTCTATCGCACTTTCTATATATGCATCACCATTACTATTAATACCTTTTAAGGCTACAAATATATCCCCTTGTTTTATTTTCCTAGAATCAGATTTTATATTTATCATATATACCTACTCTCTATATAAATAGTTTTCTTTATTAAATTCTAATCCAGTTATCATATTAATATTACTATATTCTATATCTATTTTTATAATATCTGTCATTAAATTTGTTAAATCTAAACTTATATTTGTTATTGCTTTATCAATCTCTGTTATACTTATTTTAATACTATTTTCATATGATCCATCTAATCCATATAAATAATTATATATATAATTTGAATCTAATGTATAAACTGTTTCTTTTTTTCCATCTTTATATGTTGTTTTCGATTCTTCTACTAATTTATCTAAAATAGAATAAAAATTTTTATTAAAAAGTTTATCCACACTATATTGTATGTCACTTAAATAATACGAATCATTATCAATTAAATAATAATTATCTTCATAATAATACTTTAACGAATTATAATATATCAAAGCTTTATCTTTATAATATGTACCCTCTACCGTATCTACTGAATCCTGTTTATAATAATTAATTTTAAAATTATAACTGTTCATATTTTCAAAATTATCAAATGTAGATTCTATTTTGTTATCATAAACTTCTGTAGATGTTCCACCTAAATTTAAAACGATGAATACAAATATAAAAAACAAAGCATAAAATCCAAGTAACACCAAAGACTTTTTCTTTGGATTTTTTAAATTTTCTCTTATATTTTTAAAGAACTCCATAACATCACTTATCCCGCTATTCTACCAACCAAATCTTCTTTTATACCATTTAGAAAATCTTTAGCCGTCATTTTAGATTTTCCTTCTGGTTGCAATGAGGTAATTATTATAACTCCATTACTTGTTTTTATTCCAATTCCCTCTTTATATATTTTAACAATTTCGCCATCTAATTTTCCTGGATAGTATTCACTACCTTCTATAGACGAAAATGCTTTAAATCTTCTACCCTCTAGCATAAAATAAGCACCAGGAAAACTATTTAATCCTCTTATCTTATTATATATTTCTCTAGTAGTTCTAGAAAAATCAATGTGCTCATCAACTGGCTTTATAATAGGTGCGAAAGTAACTAAATTAGGATCTTGTGGTATTCTTTTATTTGTACCTTCAAATATACTAGGTAATGTTTCTATTAAAAGTTCACTTCCCAATTTACTTAATTTATCATGAAGAGTACTTGCTGTATCAGTTTCTGTTATTTCTATTGCACTTTGAGTAATAATATCTCCATCATCCATACCAGGTGCCATATACATTATTGTAATTCCAGTAGTTCTATAACCTTCCATAATTGCTCTATGTATAGGAGCTCCACCTCTTAGTTTTGGTAGTAATGATGCATGTACATTAATACATCCATATTTAGGATAATCTAATAACTCTTTGGGTAATATTTGCCCATAAGCACATGTAACAATTAAATCTGGTTCTAAATCAATAACATCTTGATATTGTTCTTTTATATTATTTAATTGTATACACAATATATTATTCTCTTCAGCAATTATTTTTATAGGTGGCTTTGCCACTCTACCATTTCTACCAACCTGTTTATCTGGTTGAGTTACCACAGCCTTTACTTTATAATTTTTTATAAGAGATTCTAATATAGGAACACTAAATTCTGGTGTACCCATAAAAATTATTCTAGGGTCTCTTTTAATTTCTATATCTTCTAAATTCATTTTATCACCTATTTAATTATACAATAAAAAAGATATTATTTAAATATCTTTCTTTAATTTAATTTAGAT
>CAVEJT010000031.1:0-13184 GCA_963616135.1 Bacteroidaceae bacterium
AAATAAAAAATTAAATAGAAAAATTGAATTTTTTAATGACTATAAAAATGAAATAGAAAAAATTAGTAATAAAAATACAATAGAAGTATTGACAAATAAAATAAGTTTTGTAACTGAAATTACAAATAAAATTAAATTTAATATAAACAATAACTCTCTTATGGACAAGCTTATAATAGGGTTGAAAGGATGTGAAGACAAATGATAGAAGTAGTAGGGGTTACTTTTAAACATAATGGTAAAATATATTATTTTTCTCCTAATGGTTTAAAAATAAAAAAAGGTATAAATGTAATTGTTAAGACTGAAAGAGGATTACAATTTGGTAAGGTAGAATTAGAAAACTTTCAGATAGAAGAAAAAAAATTAAAATCATCATTGAATGAGGTAGTAAGAATTGCTTCTAAAAACGATTTTAATACACATTTAAAAAATGAAAGAGATGTAAAGAAAGCATTAAATAAGTGCAAGGAATTGGTAGAAAAATACGAATTAAATATGGTAATATTGGATGCAAGTTACACATTTGATAGATCACAATTACTATTTACTTTTTTATCTGATAATAGAGTAGATTTTAGAAAGTTAGCTAAAGATTTAGCGACTCTTTATAAAACTAGAATAGAATTAAGACAAGTAGGAGTTAGAGATAAAGCAAAAGAAATAGGTGGCTATGGTTGTTGTGGAAGACCTCTTTGTTGTTCAAAGTTTTTAAGTGATTTTGATTCAGTTTCAATAAATATGGCTAAAGATCAAAATATCGCACTTAATCCAAATAAAATTAATGGTGTATGTGGTAGATTATTATGTTGTTTTAAATATGAAGATGAATGTTATAAGGAGTGTAGCAAGAAACTTCCAAAAGTTGGAAAGACAGTAGAAACATCTGAAGGAACTGGTAAAGTAATAAGTGTTGATATTTTGGCTCAAAAATACAAAGTAAATATAAAAGATAAAGGAATAATAGAAGTTGGTATAAATGAAAGTAACTAATTATTTATTAGGTTATAAAAATTTAAAAATAGTTCAAGACAATGAAATGTTTAATTTTTCTTTAGATTCAGTATTACTTCCAAATTTCGTTACTATAAATAAGAACATAACTAAAATACTTGATATAGGTTGTGGTAATGCACCTATACCATTAATACTTTCAACAAAAACAAAAGCTGAAATATTAGGAGTAGAAATACAAAAAAGTGTATATGAGTTGGCTTGTGAATCTATAATGATTAATAAAAAACAAGATCAAATTAAAATAATAAATCAAGATATAAATGATTTTTATAAAAAGGAAGAAACTGATACTTATGATATAATAACGTGTAATCCACCATTTTTTAAATATATTGAAACATCTAACACAAATAAAAATGATTATAAAACTATAGCTAGACATGAAGTCACACTAAATATAAGTCAATTATTTACGATAGCAAAAAAATTATTGAAAAATAATGGGGTAATCGCAATAGTACATAGACCAGAGAGATTTGTTGAAATTATAGAGGAAATGAAAAAAAATAATATTGAACCAAAACGAGTTCAATTTATATATCCTAAAATAGATATGGAAGCTAATATAATGCTTATAGAAGGAACAAAAAATGGTAAACCAGGATTGAAAATAATGCCGCCAATATATACACATGAAAAAAATGGTGAGTATACTGAAACAATAAAAAAATATTTTGAATAGGAGGAAACAATGTCTCAAAAAAGTTATGATAACAGTCCAACTCTTTATTTAATTCCAACTCCAATAGGAAACATGGAAGATATAACTATGCGAGCTTTAAATATTTTAAAGCTAGTGGATGTAATATTTTGTGAAGATACAAGAGTTACAGGACAATTATTAAAATATTATGGTATAAATAAAAAATTAATATCTAGCCATAATTTTAATGAATCAAAAAATATTAATAAATTATTAGATTACTTAAATAATGGTTCAAACGTAGGACTTGTAAGTGATAGAGGAACTCCTATAATAAGTGATCCTGGATTCGAACTTGCAAAATGTGCTATAGATAATGGATTTAATGTGGTAAGTTTACCAGGAGCAACTGCTTTAATACCAGCGCTTACTTCATCAGGAGTAAGTCCCATGCCATTTTACTATTATGGTTTTTTAAATAATAAAGATAGTGCACGAAAAAAAGAATTAGAAACATTGAAAAATATAGAGGCAACTTTAATAATATATGAGGCACCTCATCGAATAAATAAAACATTAAAAGATTTGGGAAATATCTTGGGAAATAATCGTAAAATTGCAATTTCCCGGGAAATAACAAAAAAATATGAAGAAATTTATAGAGGTACAATAGAAGAATTAATTAATCAAAACAATGACTATAAGGGGGAATTGGTTTTGGTTATTGAAGGTAATAAAGAAACAATACAATATAAAAATTTAACAATACCAGAACATGTTAATTTATATATAGACGATAATAAGAGTGTAATGGATGCAATAAAAATAGTAGCACGTGAACGTGGAATGAAAAAAAGCGAAGTTTATGATATATATCATAATATAGAAAAGAAGTGAAACATGAAACTTATAGTAGGATTAGGTAACCCAGGAAAGTTATATAATAATACAAGGCATAATGTGGGATTTATGTGTGTTGATAGTATAGCAAAACATTTTAATATAAAATTTGATTCCAATAAATTTAAGGGTGAGTATGCACAATTTAGTTATAATCAAGAAAAAGTATTACTTTTAAAACCAGGTAAATATATGAATTTATCTGGTGAAGTTATAAGAGATTTTGTGAATTTCTTTAAAATAAATATAGATGATATACTTGTAATTTGTGATGATTTAGATACTCCTGTTGGAACCTATAGATTGAGATACAAAGGTTCAAGTGGAGGACATAATGGACTTAAGAATATAGAACAACATTTATCGACACAAGAATATAAGAGAATAAAAATAGGCATATCAAATAATAAACTAATTGATACTAAGGATTATGTCTTAGGAAAATTTACTAAAGAAGAATTAAAATTATTGCAACCAATAATAGATAATATGCCAAATATTATAGAGGATTACCTTAAATTACCTTTTGATAATTTAATGAATAAATATAATTAATGATACAGTTTTGTATCATTTTGTTCGTGAAAGGAGGATACTATGAATTTTTTTGATAACATATTAATAAATTTGGATGGAGATTCTGTATGTGGTCTTACCACGGAATTAAAAGGTTTATTTTTGTATAAAAAATTTAAAAAAGAAAATAAATCTATAATTTGTGTTACCTCATCATTATATGAGGCAAATAAACTATATCAAACATTAAATAATTACACTAGTTTAGTATCTTTCTTTCCAATGGATGATTTTTTAACTAGTGAAGCACTAGCTATTAGTCCTGAGTTTAAATTCACTAGACTAAATACTCTAAACAATGTATTAAAAGAAAAGAGAATTGTTATAACAAATTTGATGGGATTTTTAAGATATTTACCATCAAAACAAACATATATAAATTCGTTTATAAATATAGAAGTTAATAAAGAGTATAAAATGAATAAATTAGTAGAGAATTTATATAAAATTGGTTATAAAAGAGAGTCGATAGTAACAAAAACAGGTGAGGTAGCCGTTAGAGGTTTTATTGTTGATATATTTCCAATAAATTATCAAAATCCAATACGAATAGAATTTTGGGGAGATGATGTTGAACGCATTAGTGAATTTGATATTGATTCACAAATATCCAAAAATAGATTAACAGATGTAGAAATAAAGCCATCATCAGAATTTATAATAGATAAAGTGATAGAGGAGGATATTAAATATAGAGAAATAATTAATTACATAACTCCTAGTTCTATATTAGACTATCTTGATAATCCAATAATTTTTTATGATGATAAAGATTCCATTTTAACAAATTATAAATTATTATTAGATGAAATGGACGATTATAAAAAAAATAACAATTTAGATATTAAAACAAAATTTATGTTTGATTTAAAAACTTCATATCCTTATGAAGAAATAAATTTTGTATCTTTTGATAATACAGTTAATTATAAAAATAGTATTAAATATACTTCATATGAATTAGAAAATTTTGTAGGTGGTATAGAATATATAAAAAAGAAATTGGAATCATATATAAAAGAAAATAAAACTGTTATTGTATGTTTGAGTGATAGGTATAAGGTTCAAAAATTAGAAGATGAATTAAATAGTAAGCATGTAATTGTAAGTAGTATAAAAGATATAATAGATAACAAAATAAACTTAGTAGTAAAAAAAATAAATAAGGGGTATATATTAGATAAATATGTTGTAGTTTCAGAGAAAGAACTATTCAATAAAAAAGATTTATCTACTGCCTATAAATCAAATTTTAAAATAGGTTCAAAAATTAGAGATATAAATAAATTAAATGTAGGAGATTATGTAGTTCATATATTACATGGTATAGGCATTTATACTGGTATAAAAACATTAACAAAAAATGGTTTGAAAAAGGATTATCTTACTATAGAGTATAAGGATCACGATAAATTGTATATTCCAGTTGAAAAACTTGAACTTGTAAATAAATATTCTTCAAATGAAGGAATACAACCAAAAATAAATAAGTTAGGTGGAACAGAATGGAAAAAGACAAAATTACATATACAAAAGAAAATAGAAAGTATAGCAGGTGATTTGTTAAAACTTTACTCAGAAAGAGAAATGGCAATAGGATATGCATTTGAAAAAGATAGTCAGGAACAATTAGAATTTGAAAAAGAATTTCCGTTTGTTGAAACAAAAGACCAATTAAAAGTAACTGAAGAAATAAAGAAGGATATGGAAAGAAATGTTCCGATGGATAGATTACTATGTGGTGACGTAGGATATGGAAAAACGGAGGTAGCTTTTAGGGCAATATTTAAAGCTGTAATGTCAAATAAACAAGTTTTATTTCTTTGCCCAACAACAATTCTTTCAAATCAACATTACCAAAATGCTATAGAACGATTTAAAGAATTTCCTGTTAGAATAGAACTATTAAATAGGTTCGTTCCAAAAAGTAAACAAAATAAGATAATTAATGATTTGAGTGAAGGTAAAGTAGATATACTTATCGGCACTCATAGAATACTTAGTGAAGATATTAATCCTAAAAGATTGGGATTATTGGTAATAGATGAAGAGCAAAGATTTGGAGTTAAACATAAAGAAAAAATTAAATCTTATAAAAATAATATAGATGTACTTACATTATCAGCAACTCCAATTCCTAGAACACTTCAAATGTCACTTGCAGGTATTAGAAGCTTGTCATTAATAGAAACTCCTCCTGTAGATAGATATCCCATTCAAACTTATGTATTAGAAGAAAATAAAAACGTAATAAAAGATGCTATATATAAAGAATTAGCCCGTAATGGTCAAGTTTTCATTCTTTATAATGACATTGCAAGTATGGAAGCAAAGAAAAAGGAATTAGAAAGATTAGTTCCAGAAGCAAAAATTATTACAGGACATGGAAAACTATCTCGTGATGAACTAGAAGATGTTATGTATAAATTTATGAACCATGAATATGATGTTCTTTTATGTACAACAATAATTGAAACAGGTATAGATATACCAAATGTTAATACATTGATTATAATAGATGCAGATAGATATGGATTATCTCAGTTATATCAAATAAGAGGTAGAGTAGGTAGATCAAATAAAATAGCTTATTCATATTTAATGTATAACAAAGGTAAAATACTTACAGACGTAGCAAAAAAAAGACTTAATGTTATAAAAGAATTTACGGAACTTGGAAGTGGCTTTAGTATAGCTATGAGAGACCTATCAATAAGAGGAGCGGGAGATATATTAGGCGCCTCACAATCAGGTTTTATTGATGACATAGGTGTAGAATTATTTCTTGATATGTTAAATGATGAAGTAAATAAATTAAAAGGAATTCCAATAAAAAAAGAGGAAACAGACATAATGCCATACATAGAAGTAGAAACAACTATTGGAGATAAGTATGCTAAAGAGGAAGAAATAAAAATAGAAATACATAAGAAAATAAATAACATAGATTCAATAGAAAATTTAGAAAAGACAAAACAAGAATTGCAAGATAGATTTGGAACACTAGATGAAAATATAATTATTTATATGTATGAAGAACTATTAGAAAAAAAATTACAAACAATAGATATTAAGAAAGTAAATCAAACAAAGAATTTTATTTCTATTACTTTAACTAGAGAAATAACACAAAAAATAGATGGAGAATTATTATTTATGGATGTGTTAAGCCTATCTAGAAAATTTAGATTTTCTATGAAAGATAATGAACTTACTATAACATTAGATACAGTAGGATTAGATAAACATTTCATATATTATTTAAGTGATATGATAGATATATTAAAAAGAGCAATAAAAAATTAAATTTATTGCTTTTTTTGTAATCAATTCAAAATTATTTAATCTAATTTACCACATACCCAATCCATAGATATATTATATTTAACACATATTTGATAAACAAAAGCAGTTATAAATTTAGTAGTATTTAATATATTTTCCAGCTTTTTTTAATTTAAATTGTTTTTATTTATAAATTTGTTATTTGATCTACCCAATACCCAATCCATAGAATAATTACTGAATTTACATAGTTCTATTAAGAAAGAACTTAAAATTAAAAATTTACCATTTTCATAGTTACTTATTGCTGAAGATGTAGTGTTAAATTTTGATGCTAAATCACGCATAGTCATATTTAATGATTTTCTAATTTCTTTTAAATGTGATGAAACTAATTTAATATCAATTTCTTTGTTATTCTTAACATATACTCTTATTTCTGAAATGCCTAACATATAATCTATATTAACTTCAAATAAGTTAGCAAGTTGACATAACCTTTTTGTTGGTATAGATAACTTTTCATTTTCCCATTCAGAATATACAGACTCTACTACTCCAATAAGTTTAGCCACGTCTTTTTTTAATAGATCTTTTTCATCTCTTAATTTTTCCAAATTTGTCATTAAATCACCATCTTATAAAAAAATTATCCTATTAAATTCGGCTACATTTAATTTTCTTCGGTATATTTGAGCAAAATATGATATAATGATGATAGAAGGTAGGTGAAGTCTTATTAATACAAAAAAAAATAAAAAGTTAAAATATACTCCTGAATCAAAATTTATTGATAAGTTTTATTTAATAACAGGTGGTTTATTTTTATTAGGACTTAGTTTTTATTTAATATCAGAGGGTATTGCTTGGGTTTCTCTTTTAATCTCAAGTTTAGTTACTTATGTTTCTTTTGCATTAGCAAGAAGAAATGTAAAAAATGGTTGGTGGATCTTTTTGTGCGTTTTATCAATTATATTTGATATCTTAAATTTAATAGCAACAATTCAATTATTTATATAAGATTTATGTATTGAAAGGATGTGAAAAATAGTATGGAAAATACAAGACAAATTTTAAAAGTAAGATTTAATAAAAATATAGATGAAGTTAACGAAATAATAAATTTTTATTTAAAGTCAAATAAATTCATAGAGATAAATTATAACGGTGAGAAAGTTTTAAAACACAATAGTTTTATGGCAAAGTTAGAAGGTGTAAAAACATATTTAAAAATACATTTATCTAATAATGAATTGACACTTATAGGATGGGTTGTTTGGAAAAATGTAGAATATGGATTTGATGATGAAATAGAATTAGATGAACCATATAAAGAAAGTAATTGGAAACTTTCAAAAAATTTATTTAGCATATTTTTTGCATTTGCTTCAGGACTAAATGAACATGACGGTGCAATAATTTGTAAAAAAGTAAATTCAAATGAAGCAATATTTCCAAACGAAGAAAATAAGTTTATTTTAAAATAAGTGGATAAAAAGTAAAATAAAAATATTTCAGCTTTAAAATTGATTTTATATATTTGTTATAATAACATTAAGTAAATTGTGATGTACATATTTTTAAAATATGATATAATGTATGATAGTGAAAGCAAAAAATATTCAAGGTTAATATGTTTATCGCAAATATATAATTAATAAATTACAAAAAATTAAATAAGCAATTATGCGATATATAAATATATTTTGCAAAAAAATATAATTTCTGTATTTTATATAATTACGAAATAATTGAATCTATCCTCTATTTTAAAAGAAACTGTTGGATGATATAAATAAAATTGAGTTTAAAATGCTTCTATTTTATGATAAGTGATGATTGTTTAAAAATTAGAAAATGGTGATTGATATGAAGAAAATATTATTAAGGCAAAAAAATAAAGAAATGTATAGTGCAGAATTTGAAATTTTAGAAAATGATAGTGTAATAGGACAAGTTTTTATAAAAGGAAAACTTAGTTCTATGGATGCAATCGTAGATGGTACATTTCATAATAAAAACTTTTCCTTAAAATTTGCAAATAAGGTATTGCCAGGTTCAAACAAAAAATTTAGACCTTATAATATAATAGAAAATAAAAATATAACAGGTGAAATATTCCAAACAATATTTAAGAAAAACTTCTTTTCTAAATATGAATATATAAAGTGTAATTATAATGAAGAAGAATTTAAACTTTATTCAATAGGGTTTGGGGATAAACAGGTATGTGTCATATATAAAAATGATGTTCAAATATCTCAAATAGAGTTTAGTAATGTTATTTATAATGATCTACATGATTACATTATTTATATTAAAGATGATGATAATACTTTTATATCAATACTATTAACTTATTATTTGTATGTTATAGGGAAATTTAAACCAGGAGTTAAAGCGTCTAAATCCGTTGTTAAATATTATCAAAAAGATTCTAATAAAAATTTAATTTCAAAATACGATCCTGTTTGGATTAGCGAAGGTGATTTAAATGAATAAAAAATTTAGTTTAACTTTATCAATTATATTAATTGTTTTAGGAGCAATTAATAGTGGAATATTTTTAGTCTTTGCATTGATTGGTAGTTTTGCATGTGGGAAACCTTTCTATGTAATTAATGATGGTGAAGGACCAATCTTGGGTTGTACATCTATATTTAATACTAATTTGGTTTTACCTATATTATTAGGTATATGTTTAATACTAATTGGCGTTATACTTATTGTTTTAAGAAGAGAAAACAATAAAACATAAATCTCAAAATAAAATACATAGTATCATTTAAAAGGTAATAAAAATGTTATCTTTTTTATATTATTATTTGGTTTATTTTGTTTTTTAACTTAAATTTAGATAATACATAAAAATTTTTTCGATAATATATATTAGTGAGAGTTAAAGTTTTAAAATATGCTATTTATACATTGATGAGATTTTGGTTAGATTAAATAAATAGGGTTAAAACACTTATTGTAAATAAGTGTTAAATTTGTAAAAAACATCTAAAATTCTATTGAATTCGCGCAAAGTTCATTATATACTTAAGATAATAAGAGGAGGATAATATGGAAAAAATAAAAATTGTTCAAATTGGTTGTGGGAAAATGTCAATATATACTATGAAATATGCCATGGAAAATGGACATGAAATAGTTGGAGCAGTAGATGTTAACCCTAGTGTTATAGGATGTGATGTAAGCGAGGTAATAGGTTGTGATAAAGTAGGAGTAATAATTCGTGACGCAAAAGAATTAGAGGACTTGCTTAATGAAACTAAACCTGATGTTGCCCTTGTTACTACTATGAGTTTGATGAATGATGTAAAAGAAGCACTTTTGACATGTGCTAAATGTGGTGTAAATGCTATTACAACTTGTGAGGAAGCATTTTATCCATTTAATTCATCACCTAATCTTACAAAAGAAATAGCTGAGTTAGCTCGTAAAAATAATTGTACTATTACTGGAAGTGGTTATCAAGATGCATTTTGGGGTAATTTAATTACAACACTTGCTGGGGCAACACATAATATTACAAAAATAAAAGGAAGTTCGTCTTATAATGTAGAAGATTATGGTATAGCTTTAGCAAAAGCACATGGTGCTGGTCTTACTTTAGAAGAATTTGATAAAGAAGTAGCTAGTGTAGATAGAATGACAGATGAGGAAAGACAAAAATTAATAGATAATGGTGAATACTTACCAAGCTATATGTGGAATACAAATGGTTGGTTATGTGATAAATTAAAATTAAATGTATTATCTCAAACACAAAAATGTGTACCACAAACTCATGATGAAGATATAAACTCATCAACACTTAATATGACTGTTAAAGCTGGTATGGCAACAGGAATGAGTGCCGTTGTTACAACAACAACAAAAGAAGGAATAATTATAGAAAGTGAATGTATAGGAAAAGTATACGCTCCTGAAGATTGTGATAAAAACGAATGGACAATATATGGAGATCCAGATACAACAATAGTTATTACTAGACCAAATACAGTAGAACTTACTTGTGCATCTGTTGTTAATAGGATACCAGATGTTATTAAAGCAAAACCTGGATTTATTCCAACATCACAAATGGGTGAATTAAAATATCAAAAAATGGCTAAATAATTAGCCATTTTTTATTACAAATTTATCATTATCAATATCAATAACAATATTTTCACCAAATTTAATATTATCTTCAATAATGTTATTGGCAAGCAATGATTCAATGTTTTTACTTACAAATCTTTTCATAGGTCTTGCGCCATATTTTTCATCAAAAGAATTATCAATAACATATTTTTTAGCTTTATCTGTTAAATTAATTGAAATATGCATATTATTAAGTCTTTTTTCTATATTATGAATTATATTATCAAGAATACTATATAAAACATCTTTATTTAATGGATTAAATATAATTATCTCATCAATCCTATTTATAAATTCTGGTTTAAATGTATGTCTTAATTCATCCATAATTAATTTATTTGAATCTTTATTATTCTCTAGAATGTATTCACTACCCAAATTAGATGTCATAATAATTATTGTATTTTTAAAATCTACTGTTCTACCTTGGGAATCAGTAATTCTACCATCATCCAATATTTGAAGTAATATATTAAATACATCTTTGTGAGCTTTTTCAATTTCATCAAATAAAACTATACTGTAAGGATTTCTTCTAACTGCCTCAGTCAATTGTCCGCCTTCATCATATCCAACATATCCTGGAGGGGCCCCAACAAGTCTTGATACAGAATGAGCTTCCATATATTCACTCATATCAATTCTAACTATATGTTTTTCATCATCAAAAAGTTCACTAGCTAATGTACGAGCAACTTCAGTTTTACCAACACCAGTAGGACCTAAAAATATAAATGAACCAATTGGTCTATTAGGATCTTTAATACCAGCACGAGCTCTTTTAATAGCTTCAGATACAAGTTCAAGAGCTTGATCTTGACCTTTAACTCTTTTAGCCATATTATCCTTTAAATGAAGTAATTTTTCTTTTTCTCCACCAACTAATTTGCTTACTGGAATATTTGTCCATTTAGAAACAATAGCAGCTATAGACTCATCATCTACAGTATCACTTAAAATGTCGTTTTTATTTTTTAAGTTTAATTCTTCTAATTCTTTTTTTAACTTAGGAAGAGTACCATGTCTTAATATTGCTGCTTTTTCATAATCGTAATTATCTTCAGCTTTTTCGAGTTCAAAAGAAGCTTTTTCAATTTCTTCTTTTTTCTTATTTATTTTAACATTGATACTTTTTTCATCTTCCCAATCACTTCTTAATTTAGTTTCTTTAGCTTTTAAAGTTTCTAGTTTAGAATTAATTTCGTTAATTCTATTTTTAGATATTTCATCTTTTTCCTTTTTTAAAGCTTCTTTTTCTATTTGTAATTGCATAATTTCACGAGTTAATGTATCAAGCTCAACTGGAACAGATTCCATTTGAACTTTAATAGTAGCACATGCTTCATCAACTAAATCAATAGCTTTATCAGGTAAAAATCTATCTGTTATGTATCTATCAGATAAAGTTGCAGCAGCAATTAAAGCTTTATCTTTAATTGTTACTCCATGATAAACTTCAAACCTAGATTTAAGACCTCTTAGTATTGTAACAGTATCTTGTACTGTTGGAGCACCTACTAAAACTTTTTGAAATCTACGTTCAAGAGCGCCATCTTTTTCAATATATTTTCTATATTCGTTTAAAGTGGTTGCCCCGATACACAAAATTTCTCCACGCGCTAACATTGGTTTAAGTAAATTACCAGCATCCATAGCACCTTCAAGAGCTCCAGCACCTACTATTAAATGAATTTCATCTATAAACAAAATAATTTTTCCATCAGAATCTTTTATTTCTTTTAAAACAGCTTTAAGCCTTTCTTCAAATTCACCACGATATTTCGCACCAGCAATAAGCGCTCCCATATCAAGCTCCCAAATTGTTTTATCTTTTAAACTATTAGGAACATCGCCCTTAACAATACGAAGTGCAAGTCCCTCTACAATAGCAGTTTTACCAACTCCAGGTTCACCTATTAATACTGGATTATTTTTAGTTTTCCTTGATAATATTCTGGTGATATTACGAATTTCTTCATCTCTACCAATTACGGGATCAATTTTCCCGTCTTTAGCAGCAGCAACAATATCACGACCATACTTTTCAAGTACGTTTTGTAAGTTTTCTTCATATCCATTGTTATTCATAAAATCATCTCCTTATATATACATTATACTCATTTTTTAGCACTTGTCAAGTAAGAGTGCCAAAATAATTAAAAAAATAAGATGTAAATAACTTACATCCTTTTAATATAATCATTTGTTGGTAAATCATTTAGTTTAGTTTTCATTGATTTTAGTAGTTTCATTCTAAGTAAATCCTCTTCAATGCTACTAGCTTTTGCTTCTTTTAAATCTTTATCTAAAGTAGGTTCTTGATACAATCCAAGTACCTTTAATAGTTTTGTTTCGCTATTTTCTTTATAATATTTATTACAGATAGAATCAATATCACTTTCATTCAAAGGTTTATCAATAATTCCATTTATATATTCAATTTTTCTAACTTTATATAGTGCATTTTTAAATGCATTTATATTTATTTTTTTATTGAATTTTAACAAAACATTACTTGCTATTTCTTTTAATTCTTCTTTTGATTTGAAAATTAATTTAGATACAGATAATTCACCAGGATTAATTTCATTATTAAGTAAACTAATAG
>CAVEJT010000032.1:0-12779 GCA_963616135.1 Bacteroidaceae bacterium
ATATTAATTCAAATGATTCTTACAATACCAATGACTATAATGTTCAAAGTAACGATAACTAAAATTAATAAAAAGAACTAATAAATTAGTAATAGAAGTTTGTTAAATAAAAAGGAATAATTCTAACTGACAGAATTATTCCTTTTTATATTTATTTAAAATAGAAGTATCGAAAATACAATAAAATAAATAAAATTGTATTGAAGAAAACATTTATATAACTATAAATTTCAAAACATAAACAAAATTACATAACAAGTTGATTATAAATTTTTATTTTTTTCAATAAAAATTAAAAAAATTCTTAATAATATATTGAGAGGAGAAATTTGATGTACACAACAGATATAGACAAAGAAATAGAAAATGAAATAATTGAACTAAATAAAAAATTATTTAAAATCAAATGTAAGGGATGGCACAAAAGTGTAAGAAAAGGACCTACTGGAATAGGTAAAACATTAGAAACCTTATTAGATAAGGAAGAGGACAGAAATTCACTGCCAGATTATAAACATTTTGAAATTAAAACAAAAAAATATGGCAGTAAATCATATACTACTCTTTTTAACTTAACACCTCATAATGATTCTAACGAAAATGAAATAAAAAGACTTGTGCAAAAATATGGATACCCAGATAAAATATTAAAAAACAAAAAAGTTTTACAAAATGAAATATATTATACTAGTAAAACATTAATAGGAAATAGATATTATTTTAAACTGACAATAAAAAAAGAAAAATTGTATATTTCAGTATACTATAAAAATAATGTTCTAAAAGAAGAAATAGCGTACTGGAATATATATGAGTTATATGAAAGATTACAAAAGAAATTAAGTTATTTAGTAGTAGTAAATGCAATAAAATATACAAGAAACAACATAGACTTCTATAAGTATTATAATTATGACTTTTATAGACTAAAGAATGAACGTACATTTATTGATTTAATAAAAGATGGAACAATAAGAGTCAAACTAAAAATTGGTATATATAGAGACGGACCAAAAAAAGGTCAAATTCATGACCATGGAACAAGTTTTGAAATTGATGAAGTAAATATAGAAAAGCTTTATATAAAATATGTGAGAATCAATTAAGGGGCACCAAATAAGTAATTTAAATTAATTGGTACAATTACGTTTGAGAGCAAGGGGATGCAGAAAAAGATTGTTACTCCGGCCAAACAAAAAAACGTTGATAATTCAACGTTTATTTCTTATTGGTCGGGAAGACAGGATTTGAACCTGCAACCCCTTGGTCCCAAACCAAGTGCTCTACCAAGTTGAGCCATTTCCCGAAATATGGTGCGCTCGAAGGGATTCGAACCCCTGACCTTTTGGTTCGTAGCCAAACACTCTATCCAGCTGAGCTACGAGCGCATTGCCACGTTATATATTTAAAATGGTGGCTCCAGCGGGAATTGAACCAGCGACACAAGGATTTTCAGTCCTCTGCTCTACCGACTGAGCTATGGAGCCAAAAAAAATGGCGGTTCCGACGAGAATCGAACTCGCGATCTTCTGCGTGACAGGCAGACGTGATAACCGCTACACCACGGAACCATTTGGTTGCGGGAGATGGATTTGAACCAACGACCTCTGGGTTATGAGCCCAGCGAGCTACCAAGCTGCTCCATCCCGCGATATTACTTAACAACATTAAATGGCGGAGAAAGAGGGATTCGAACCCCCGCGCCGTCGCCGACCTCCCGGTTTTCAAGACCGGTCCCTTCAACCAGACTTGGGTATTTCTCCAAAATGTGTTGACAAGAGAAATTATAACACACCATGACACTGTTGTCAATAAATTTTATGAAAAAAATTCACTAAAATTACATTTTTATCATATTTTAATGAAAATACAAAAAAAGAACCTCAAGAGAAGTTCGTTTTTTCTAATTGGTGCCTAAGGCCGGACTTGAACCGGCACGGGATTTGACTCCCGCAGGATTTTAAGTCCTGTGCGTCTACCAATTTCGCCACTCAGGCACAAATGGTGTCCCGCTGGAGATTCGAACTCCAGACCCTTTGATTAAAAGTCAAATGCTCTACCAACTGAGCTAGCGGAACAAATTTAGTGGTTGCCTCGGCTAGATTCGAACTAGCGCATGCCACAGTCAAAGTGTGGTGCCTTACCGCTTGGCTACGAGGCAATCTTACTGATAGCATGTCAATTAAAGTGGTGGAAGGAGATGGAGTCGAACCATCGAACCCGAAGGAACAGATTTACAGTCTGCCGCGTTTGACCACTTCGCTATCCTTCCATAAGTGGTGCCGGAAATAGGACTTGAACCCACAACCTACTGATTACAAGTCAGTTGCTCTACCAATTGAGCTATTCCGGCAAAAAAAATGGTGGGCGATATAGGACTCGAACCTATGACCCCTTGCTTGTAAGGCAAGTGCTCTAACCAACTGAGCTAATCGCCCGTAAAAACTTGACATAATTAACTATACCATGCTAAATATAATTTGTCAATCTTTTTTTATTTATTTTTTTATTTTTTTTAACGATTCTTCAATCCAAATAGGCAATTTATACTCTAAAGTTCTAAAACCTAAAGACGTTTCTTTTATTTTTTTTCTTTTAATTGCTACTTTTCTTTTATATTCAATATTTTTAATACTCAATTTTAAATGACCTAATTCCTCATCGACATCAAGAATTTCAACAAATATGACATCACCAATATGGACAAAATCATTTATACTTTTTACAAAACCATGAGATATTTCAGATATATGTATAAGTCCTGTATAATAATCATCACAAGAAACAAACACTCCATAAGATTCAATCCCCGTAACGGTTCCTCTTATAATTCTTCCTTTCTTAATTTTAGACATTTTACCACCCACAAAAATTATAGCACATTTTGTCGAATAAAAAAAGACTTTACAAATCTATATCATTATTATATAATACGATTTAGGTGATGAAGATGAAAAAACAAGAAGAAAAAATAATTGGCATTATAGATAAATTAAGACCATATTTAGTTAGTGAAGGTGGAAATATAGAATTTGTTAAATACGAAGATAACATAGTATATATAAGGATGATGGGAGCATGCGCTAATTGTCAAATGCTAGATTACACACTAAAAGATGGTATTGAAGCGGCTATCATGAATGAAGTACCTGAAGTTATTGAAGTAATTAATGTACCTTAGTTTCTAGCCATTCAATTTCAGGTATATTATATCTATTTCTTATGTATGTATATATAGATTTTAAAAATGTTTCATAGTAAGCATTTTTTTTTGTATATTTTAGCACTTTTTCTTCAGTACATTTACCTTGAATTATTTTATCATATATATCAAAATAATATGATGGATAAAATAATCTTGCTAAAAGAAGTAAACTTTCATCATAACTAAAATTTATATTATTTAATATATTATAAACATTATTTATATCTAAATTGTTATTTAAATAGTTGATTTTTAAATATTCAGATACATCCCTTACTCTACTATCTATCATTAAATTAATAGGATTATAAAATTTATCTAAAGATTCTTTATAAT
The DNA here is from genome assembly GCA_963616135.1 of Bacteroidaceae bacterium. Taxonomy (GTDB): domain Bacteria; phylum Bacillota_I; class Bacilli_A; order RF39; family UBA660; genus UMGS1613. The sequence continues at coordinate 3,542 of CAVEJT010000032.1, forward strand.
TTATTCGTTTATGGCTTATATAACTTTTTATTTGATCGTTATCTACATAATTAAGTATATTAATAGCAAGTTCACTTAGTCCAAGGTAATAACTGAAATTTTGTCTTATTATTGAATATTTAAAACCAAACTGATTTATTTGATATTCATAATAATCATTTTTTTCTTTCCACAAATTTTTCCAATTAATTTCATATTTATTAAAAACAGGTATGTCATATTCTAATATATCATCAATATTTAGCGCCCTTTTAGAAATCAAATCTTTTTTTATCAAAACATATGGCATATTCTCATAATATGTGATAATTGAGTTATCTTTATTTGCAATTACTTCATGACAATATTTATATGTTTTAACCAGTGCATATGTTTTATAAAATAAATTGATATCACTTTCAAGTGGTAAAAATTCATAAAAATTATTATTACTCTTAAAAACAAAATAGTTATCTATTTTTTTAAATTCATCTATTAATATATTGTAATAATAGTTAATTAGATTCTTCATAATTTTTCCTCTATTAATTTTATGTAAAAAAAATAGAATAAATTAATTATTCTACTAATTTTTTTATTGAATTTAATTTTTCTGTTAATTCATCTATTTTAGATTGTAAAGCCTTATTTTTTTCTTGTTCTTCAAAGAAACTTGTTCTATAATCGATTACAACATCATTTTGAACCGTTTGAGTTGGTTCTACTGGTTGTACCTGCTCCACATTTGTTAATGGTACGGAATCTCCATTATTTGGAATATCAGCCTCTACCACAGGAGTGATTGGCACTGGAGTTGGTTCTACAGGTGCAACTGGAACAACTGGTTCCAATGGCATTGAAGCTATAGATGGGACAACTTCCTCATTCTTTTTCTCTTCAACAACGATTCCAAAAGATTCTGCTACTAGAGCTGGCTTTAATCTAAATACTTTCTTACCTACAATTTTTAAATTTACCAACATTGTCAAAGGTAAATACTGTATTTTAGAGCTTGATACTTTATTCTTTTTATCTGATATAATTTCAGTTATAGAACTTTGTACATTAGCCCATTCTTGTGGATCAGTTATTTCTACACCAACCATATTTCCTGTTTCTACTATACCAGTTGCTGAATTTGCAGTCTCCTTACCAACTTGGCAAACATATAAAATTACATATCCATTTTCGTCTAATTCTTTTGTAGTATATATGAAATAATACTTAGAATTAAATATATAAAAAATACTAGGTACTTCTTGCTCTACTCCATTTTCTAAAAATATCTTTACACTATCCATTATATCACCCTTTATTCTAGAATAATTATAATCTATTATGAAAAAAAAATCAATAGAAAAATGATGCTAATAATAAACATCATTTAAATAAAGTCCACATGCTGGAGCGCATATCCCTGCTTTGGTTCTATCTTGTGCATTTAATATATCTATTACATCTTCACTTTTGTACTTACCTTCTCCTACTTCTATTAATAGTCCTACAATATTTCTTACCATATACCTCATAAAGCCAGTACCTAAAATAGATATTGTAATCTCATTTACATCTTTAACATCTCTATTAAGTGATGTTTGAACTATTGTTCTTACATAATCTGTTATTTCTTTATCAGGATCTGATTTTACACAAGATTTAAAATTGTGAGTACCCTCTATATATTTAAGTGCTCGTTCCATTTCTGGTATATCTAATTTTTTATTATATTGGTAAACATAATCCTTCTCTATAGGATTGTAATGTCCCATATTAATTTTATATATGTATTCTTTAGCCTTTACATTAAATCTTGCATGAAAATCATCAGAGACTTCATATATGCCTTTTATATATATACTATCTGGTATTAAACTATTTAATCCTTGTCTTAGTTTAGAACAAGTAATATTAGTATCCATATCAAAATGAGCTCTTTGATTATAAGCATGAACTCCTGCATCTGTTCTTCCTGATGCCACTAAAGAAACTGCATTACCAGAGTTAATTTGCTTTAAAGCTTTCTCTATTTCACCCTGAATAGTTTTACATCTTGGTTGTTTTTGATAACCATTATATTTTGACCCATCATATGAAAAAGTCATAAAATATCTCACAAAATCACTTCCTTAACTAAAACGCTTATAAACATACATATAGACATTATTAAAGTTAAAATAGATATAAAATTAATTGGCTCTAAATGTGTTTTATAATGATTTAACACCAAACTCATATCTTTTTCCTTTATTTTATTTGTACAAAATAAAATTCTAGGAAATAAATAGTATTTAATACTATATTTATTAATAAATTTTTTACTCTGCATACATTTAATATCTTCTTTTGAATATATTAAATACTTTATAAAACATAAATAGATGCTAATATTATATGATAATTTTTTTGTATCAAACTTCTTTAATGGTCTTAGTATTCCATATATACCACTATCTAAGGTACTAAAATTAAGTTTAAATGCAAAAGAATGTATTAAAAGTGTAATTAAAATTAATTTATAAGAAAACACTATCATTCCTATTATATTTCTATAAATAATTATATATATTAATATCCAAAATAACAAGCAACAGAATATATTTTTTATGAATTGTACATAAGGTTTTACACCATATCCTAAATTTATTAAAATAATTAAGGTTAATATACTTATAAATATAATTAAATAGATAGATTTAGCTACTAAAATAGTAAAAATTAATATTAGTAAAGAGATAATTTTTATAGACGGTGTAACATCTTTAAATACTCTATTTAACACTTCTATAAATATCCTTTATTAAATCATTTATATTATCTCTATTACTTAATTTTACACCTTTTAGTTCTAATACCCTCTTTTGAAATTTAATTATATTTGGGATTTCAAAATCTATCTTATTCATTAACTTTTCATTACCTAAAACATTATATTTATTATCTTTAATAAGTATTTTTTTGTTATCTAATATAGCAACATCATCTGATGCTTGTAATACAAAATCGCTATTATTTGAAATTATTATAATTATTTTATCTTTTCTTTTTTCTTTTCTTATTAATTTTATTAAATTCTGTATACACTTATTATCTAAATACATAGTTGGATTATCTAGTAATATAATTTTAGAATTCTTTAAAAAAGTATAAACTAGTGCAACTTTTTGCTTTTCGCTTGTACTAATCTCCATATAATTTTTTCTTAAAATGTCGTTTTTTAAATTAAATGTATAGAGAAGATCTTCTAAAATCTCAAAATTAGTGCTATCTTGTCCATATTTTAAATCTTCTAGTATATTTATATTAAATAGTTCTTTATAACTGTTAGAACCCAAATATGATATATTTTTCCTATAAGTATTTATTGCTTCTTTAGTACTATTTTTATTGATTTTTAAATCATCAATTCTTAATTCTTCATCGCCTAGCAAATTACCAGCAATTACACTCAAAAGCAAACTTTTCCCTATTGAATTCTTACCTATTATACTTGTAACACTATTGCTTGATACATTAAAATTTAAGTTTGAAAATAAATTATTATATTCTAAACCATTTATTTTTAATTCCATAACTTATTCACCAACTTATCTATATCCAACTCTTCTTTATCTAATAATTCATATGATCTTAACTTGCTAGATAAATCCATAACAAATGGACATTTTAAAGTGTATTTAGCAAGCACTTTACTATTTTCTATAATCATTTTGTTAGGTACTTGTTCTACTTTACCATTTTTAATTAATAAAACACTATCGCATAATAATATATCCTCTTCATTATTTGTAACCATTAGTATAGTTATTTTTAACTTCTTTAAATATGAAATAAGCTTTTCTTTATGATTAATATCTAAATCATCTAAAGCGATATCTAATATTAATAATTTAGGATTACTAGAAAGTACTATTGATATTTTAGATAATGTTTGTTCTGATGATGAAAGCGTTGTAATATCCTTAGAAAGAATATTACTTATTCCAAGTTTTCTTGTAACTTCATAGGCTTTACTTCTAGCCTCTAGATTAGAATATCCTAAATTGTTTAAATAAAAAATAATATTTGATAAAAGCGTACCTGAATCAAAAAAAGCAATATCCGTAACGAAACCCATATTTTTTCTAACACTTGAAATTGTAGTATCTGTAAGTAATATATTGTCAAAATAAATACTACCACTATATTCAAGAATATTAAAAATACTTTTACATAATGTACTTTTGCCACTACTATTTTTGCCCATTAATATATTAAAAGAATTTTCTTCTAAAGAAAAAGAAACATCATTAAGTATTTTTTTATAGTTTAAATTTTCAACTTTTAATATAGATTTCACAATATCACCAGTTAATTATTATAGTATATATTGCTTTTAAAGTAAAGGAAAATAATATTTTTTTAAATATTGGAAATAATAAAATAGGTGAATATTATGGTATTAGATAAAGATATTGAAAAAGTTTTTAAAACTATTAAAAATAAATATGGAAATAGTAGTGATATTGTAACACGTATAATAGAAAAAAATAACAAAAAAATAGGTTATGTGTATTTAGAAAGTGTAAGTAGTGACGACAAAATAAGTAACTTTTTAAATAAATCAATAGTTAATTTAGAAAAAAATAAATTATTTACAAGTTTGTATACTACAATTAGTAATAGTATATTTAATAGTCATCTTAAAAGTTGTAATACATATGAAGAATTATTTTGCTACCTATCAAGTGGTTTTACTGCTATTATAACAAATGATAAAAATAAAGCTATTGTAGTTGAAACTAAAGCTTGTCTTGATAGAGGTGTATCCGAGTCATCAAGTGAAACTATTGTTAGAGGTCCTAAAGATAGTTTTACTGAAAATCATAGTACAAATTTAGGTTTAATTAGAAAAAGAATAAAAGATGAAAATCTTTGGTATGAGGATGTTTTAATTGGAAGAAGAACTAAAACGAAAGTTACAGTAGCATATATAAAAGACATTGTAGAAGATTATAAAATTAATATTATATTAGATAAATTAAACAATATAAATATAGATGGTATTTTAGATAGTGGTTATATTAGAGAATTAATAGAAGGTAATGAAAAAACTATTTTTCCTAAAGTAATCAGTAGTGAGAGACCAGATCTTGCATGTACATCCCTTTTAAATGGAAAAATAGTTATACTAGTAGAAAATACACCTTTCGTATTAATATTACCTGCACTTCTTACAGATTTTATACACTCACCTGAAGATAACTATCAAAAGCCTGTTAATGTTTCATTTAGTAGAATAGTCCGTACTATATGCTTTTTTCTAGCTTTAATAACACCCGCTTTATACATAGCTCTTATGACATTTAATCAAGAAATAATACCTGATCAATTATTAATATCGCTTGCCATACAAAGAGAAGGAGTTCCTTTTCCTACTGTTATTGAAGTATTAATATTTATGATTACTTTTGATGTTTTAAGAGAAGCAGATATTCATTCACCCAGTTTTTCTGGTAGTGCGATGAATGTTGTGGGTGCGTTAATACTTGGTGATGCCGCTGTTGCTGCTGGAGTTGTATCTCCTATTGTAATAATAATTGTAGCAACCACTTCTATTTCAGAACTAGTATTCTATGATATAGATATAATTGATGGTATTAGAGAATGGAGATTTATATTTGTAGCCGCTTCCACATTTTTAGGTATTATTGGTTTCACTGCTATATTTATAATATTTATTGCTAAAATGTGTAGTATTGAATGTCTAGGAACACCTTATCTTACTCCTTTTAGTCCACTTAATATTAAAGGACTTAAAGATAGTATTATTAGAGTATCAAGGAAAAAATTAAAAACTAGACCATCATATTTGACAAAAAACACTGTAAGGATGAGTGATAATTATGAAAAAAATAATAATTAGTCTTATTTTATTATTTTGTTTGACAGGTTGCTGGAATTATAAAGAATTAAATGATTATTCAATAATATCAGGGATTGCGATTGATAAATCTGATGATGAATATGAGGTTAGTATATTAATTTCTAATTCGCCCAAAACAAGTTCAAGTGAATCAAGTTCTGAGTCAAATGTTGTAGTTTATACGGGACGTGGAGACTCGATAGTAGCTGCTACTAAAGATATAGGATTAATTTCACCAAAAGAATTATATTTTGGTTCTTTTTCAATAGTAGTAGTATCAGAAGATATTGCAAAAGATGGTATTAGTGAACCTTTAGATTTTTTTCTAAGATATTCAAATATGGGTAAAAATTTCTATATAGTTATAGCTAAAGATTGTAAAGCTAAAGATACATTAAAGATAATGACACCACTTGCTAATTTTCCATCTCAAAATATTTCAGATAACCTAAGTTCTACAACAAAACTACAAGGTATCATAGCTAAAACTAATTTTAATGATATACTTTCTATCGTTTTAAGAAATGGTGTAAATCCTGTAATTAATACTATCGAAATAAAAGGAAGTGTTAAAGACGGTGAAAAAAAAGAAAACTTAGAACACAGCGAACCAGAGGCTTATACCAAACTTGGAACACTCGCTATTTTTAAAGGTGATAAATTAGTTGATTTTACTAATCATAAAGAAAGTTTAGGTATTAATATTATTAATAACAGAATAGATGAAATGTATTTAAAAGTAGAAGACAATGATGGATACATAATAGCTGATACAACATACTTTAAGTCAAGTCGAACGACTACACTAAAAAATGACAAACCAATTATAAATTTAAATTTTAAAGGTGAAGCTAGAATAATTGAAGTAAATGGTAAATTTAATCTAGAAAATACTGAAGAAATAAATCATTTAGAAAGTGAAGCATGTAAAGAAATTAAAAAGTTTGCTAATAAAGCTATTAAAAAATCAATAGAAAACAAAACAGATATATTCGGATTTGGATTAGATTTTTATAGAGAATACCCTAATTATTTTAATAAAGTTAAAAAAGAATGGGATAATAATTTAGAAGATATTAAAGTAAATATGAAATGTAATATAACATTTAAAAACAAAATGACTGCAAAGAATAGTTTGGAGGAAATTTATGATAAAGAAAAAATTAACTAACTTTGAATATGGTACACTTAGTTTCTTTATGACAAGAGCTTTCTTAATTAGGGGTACATTTGATTGTTTAATAAATGCATTAAGACAAGATAGTTGGATTGCACCTATATTAAGTATAATACCTGCTATGGCATACATACTTATAATTAATTATATTTCTAAATACAAAGAAAACTTAACTATAGCAGAAAAATTAAAAACTTTATTTTCAAAAAAAATAAGTACATTTTTAATATCTATAATATCTCTATTCGCACTTACTCTAGCTATATTAAATCTATTTAATATAAGTATATTTATACAAAGTCAATTCTTATCTAAAACTCCAGTGTATGCTATAGCTATAACATTTGCTATAGTAGCTATATATGTACTTTCAAAAGGTATTAAAACAATCACAAGAACAAGTGTAATACTATTTTATTTAAGTATAATACTTTATATAATTAGCTTTACAGGTCTAATTCCTAACTTAAACTTAGAAAACTTAAAACCAATCCTAAATTCAAAACCAAAAGAATATCTAACAGCTATCAATTCCTTTTTTGCTTATAATATAATAGTAATATTTCCACTATTATCAATACCAAATAATAATATTGAAAAGCCAAAAATAAAAAAAACATTAATACTATCTTATATACTTAGTGCTTTAACTATATTAGGTATAATATTTACAACAATAACAATATTTGGTTATGAATTAGCAGAATTATTTGAATATCCAATATTTCATACTTTAAAATATATATCAATAATTGGTGTTACATCTAGAATAGAAAGTGTATTAGTTATGCAATTGTTATTTGATATATTTATGTCACTTGTAATTGTTACATATTTTATAGCAGATAACACAAGTTCAATATTCAACATTAAAAATAAAAACATTTTGTATTATATTTTATTTATTATATCAATAATAGGTGCTATATTACTTTCATTTAAAACTACCTTACTTGATGAAGTAGTACTTAAAATATTACCTATTATAACTACAATATTTACATTAACTCTAATAACTGTTATTTGTATCAAAATTAAAAAAGAAAAAAATCATGTTTAATGATTTTTTTGTTTACTTTCTAATTATTTTAGTTTGGTTTTTAAAATTTCTATTACTGGACGGACACCAAAAATAGGGTTATTTACATCGGTTAAATTTGGCAATGAGACCAGAACCGATGCACTATTCATATATGCTAAACCAGGTTTTACTATCCAAGCAGTATACCCAGCTGCATTTGATGTTACTGTCCAATATCCAGCTGTTGAAACATCTGAATTATTTAGACATCCATAATCCATACAATTTGTACCTGTCCTATCACATAACCAACCATATTTACAATCTGTAACATTGCCCATATCATCATCATTATTGTAATAACAAGTCGAACTTGGAGTTGATGTATTTGTATCAAAAAAATAATAACCATCTCTATATGTTCGTTCATTAAATGTCGTGTTTTCTGTAATCTTGGCTATCTCATTAGCTGTTATTAATCTTGCTTTATAACTACTGTAATCTATTGTATAATATGCTTTACTATATTGTTCTGATTGGTCCATCGTATAATTTGATGGTGTTTCTGTTCCAACCCATGATGCTGTATCTGTTTTAAGTTGCTCTATTAATTCTTTTGGTCCTGATGTGTTACTTCCACTTGAGTTCCATGCAATAAGTGCTGTGGTATTATGATCTAATATAAGATTTAATGTATTTCCTCCATCATCATTGAAAGCATAGAATTTCATACATCCACTCTTTACTCCTGTATTACTTTGTGTTTCTGTATAATCTGATGAAGAACAACTCTCTCCTGTATCTACATTAAAATATACTACTTCTCCATTTGTGTATGTTTTGTTGTTTTTATCTTCATCTTTTCCATATGTATATTCTGTTGCTTTTCCATTTACTTTACAACTCTTTAATGATACTTCTCCATTATTTGTTATATTTACTTCACATACTACTTTAGATCCATCATAATCTACTTTGATTTCTGTATCTCCTTGTTTTAATGTCTTCCCATCCGTAGTCGTATACTTTCCACTTGGTAAAGTATTTCCTTTTAGTTTTGTTTTTGCTACTGCTTGTTCTACCGCACTTCCATATAATTCTATGCTTCTTTTATTACTTGAATCTTTACTATTCTCTATTATATTTAGTACTATTGGTG
>CAVEJT010000033.1:0-10862 GCA_963616135.1 Bacteroidaceae bacterium
ATGTGTTGGGGATGATTATCAGTCAATTTATAGATTTAATGGTTGTAATTTAAATATGTTTTTAAATTTTAAAAAATATTTTGGATATTCAAAAATCCTAAAAATAAATAATACTTATAGAAATAGTCAAGAACTTATAAATGTAGCAGGTTCATTTATTATAAAAAATAAAAGACAATTATATAAAAAATTAAAAAGTAATAAAAGAATAGACAAGCCTATTAAAATATTTTATGGTAAAAGTTTAAATAAACTATTAGATGAAGTGTTAAAAAAACATAAAAATATATTACTACTTGGTAGAAATAACTTTGATATAAATAAATATTTTAATATTGATAAAGAAGGCTGTTTTATATATAAAAATACACGGATTAGGTATTTAACCATGCATGCTTCTAAAGGATTAGAAGAAGAATGCGTTATATTAATAAATTTAACTAATGATACATTAGGAATACCTTGTAAATTGGAAGATGATAAGATATTAAAATATGTTAATAATAATGTAGATATATATCCATTTGAAGAAGAGAGAAGATTATTTTATGTAGCTTTAACTAGGACAAAAAGTGATGTATATTTATTGGTTGATAAAAATAACCCTTCTATATTTGTTAGTGAATTAATAAAATATAATAGTAAGTATATAGAACACATTTAGTTTACAATTTATACCAAATTTTATTGATTTTCACTAAATGTTACTTATATGTTATTAAAATTATAACAGAGTGTAATATTTACTCAATTTGACATCCATAAATAAAATATGATATGATAGATTTGCTTTTCCGAAAAAGAAGAGGTGTTAATGTGAAAGCAAAACTGAAATTACTTGTAGCAACTACATTTGTTACAGTAATGTTATTAAATGCATATTTAATTAATTTGAATGCAAGTTCTAATAGAACTATACGTGCTAATGGAACTAAGTCCACAGCTAATTATGTTGATTTAAATAATAGAATAGCTTTTAAAGAAATTGAACAAGAACAAAATGAAGAAGTAGTAGAAGAAATAGAAGAAGTAAAAGAGGAACCTATATTATATGAGGGAAAAACAATGGAAGAAGTAAGTTCATTATTAAATGTACATTTAGGTTCTACTTTAACCGGTAAAGGGGATTTAATAGCTAATTATTCCATACAAAAAGGAGTAGACCCTTATTTAGCAACCGCTATTATATTACAAGAAACTGGTTGTAAATGGGGATGTAGTTATTTAGTAAATGCTTGTAACAATGTAGGTGGACAAAAAGGAACTGGTTGTGGTGGTTATAGTTACTTTGAATCATTAGATTCAGGTATTATGGCATTCATAGATAACATATATAATAATTATGTTAGCTATGGATTACTTACAGCTGATCAAATGAATCCTAAATATGCAGAAGACCCTAATTGGTCTAATAATGTAAATAAATATATAGAAATATTAAAGGCACAATAATGTGTCTTTTTTGTTCATAAAAATATAACTTGTCCATATATTTTACTATGGAGGTTTATATGTATAATGGACTATCAGAAGAAGAAGTAATAGAAAGTAGAAAAGTTAATGGTAGTAATGTATTAAGTAAAGTAAAGAAAGATAGTTTTTAAACTTTTTATCATACATAGTGACCCCCCTAGTTTATTATATATTATAAAAAATTATAAATGTTTTTTTTGATTTATTGACAAGTTGTAAAGAAAAATAGTATGATTATATTGAAATTTAGTATTAATGGGGGATTATTATGCAAGAATTTAAAAAAATAGGTCTTATAGAGAAAAGAAAATCAACAATAGAGGATTTAGTTAAGTATTATGCTGAATTAAGAAAGTATGAGTATAAAAATGGGAAAGAATTGAAATGTATTCAATTAAGAAAAAAAATATATTTTTTAATAAGACTTATCTTAAATATAGATCAATTACTTTCAAAAGAAAAAATAATCGTTTTAAAGGATTTACACAATACTAAAGGAAACAAGGCTAGAATATATGCTTGTACTCATATAGGTGGAAATGATATTCAAAGAACTTTTCAGGTTATTAAAGAGCCTGCATATTTAATGCTGGGTGATCCAGGAATACTTTATAAGAAAGTAATATATAAAGGGTTACAAATGAATGGTGTTATTCCACTTGAAACTGTCGATAGAGAAGATAGAAAAATAGCATATGATAGAGCAATAGAACTATTACAAAAGGGTGGGATTTTGTTAATATATCCGGAGGGAGCTTGGAATGTATCACCTAATTTATTAGTTATGAAGATATTTACAGGAACAGTAAGAATGGCACAAGAAACAGGAGCAGAGATAATTCCAATAGCAGTAGAACAATACGGTAAAAATTTTTATTTCAACATAGGAGAAAATTATAGCATTTCAAAAAATTCTGATAAAGATGCTAAAGAATTAACATCAGAATTAAGAGATAAATTAGTTACGTTAAAATGGGATATATTAGAATCACAGCAAAAACTAGATCGTGCTATAATTTCTGATAATTACTTAGATGAATTTCAATCCGAAATAGTTGATAGATGTAACTATGGATATGGATTTTCACTACAAGATGCATTAAATGAAAGTTTTCATGATAAATATGTAGTTAATGAAGCAGAAGCATTTGCATTTTTAGAAAACTTAGAGATAAATAAAGATACAGCATTTTTAATGAAAGATAAATTAGAATATGAAAAAGTAAAAAAATTGAGAAGCACAGTAATATAGTGCTTTTTTTTAAAAAGCATGATATACTATTAGTATAGAGTGTAGAGGTGCAATATGGAAGCCGTAATATTACCAATTATAGGTTTATTAATTGATATAACATTAATTACATTATTTTATTCAAAAAAACATGTAATAAATAAGGAAATAAATCAATATTCAAAGTTATTGTTTTTTAGTGTTGCATTTATATTAGTAGGAATCTTGACTTTTATTGTGGCTAAAACGACAAATGATTTTTCATTAATAGCTATATTTCAAAAATTTTATATGAGCATTTTAGTTTTGTTAAATTATTTATCTATAGAATACTGTATTTCAATTTTTAATATAGATATATTAAAATTGAAGATTACAAAAATTATTTTAAAATTGTGTACTGCTTTATTTGTAGTGTTAATACTAATTTTACCTTTAAATGTTATTTTTTACGATAATGTGTTAGATGGTGAAGGTATTTCTTATAATGTAGCTTTAACCTATTCATTTATAAGTTTTGTTATAATTTTGATGTTAACCTGTTATTTAATGATCAAAAAGAATTCAATAAAAAAGGTTGTTCCATTTTTAATACTAATTTTACTTTATATAGTAGGATTTATTTTAAGAAACACCTGTAAAGAACTTATATTTGAAGGATTTTTCTATTCATACATTTTATTAATAATGTATCATACTATAGAAAATCCTGATGTTAAAATGTTAAACGAGGTTACGTTTGCTAAGAATCAAGCAGAAAAATCCGATAAAGCAAAATCGGAATTTATATCTAGCATGTCCCATGAAATAAGAACACCATTAAATGCCATAGTGGGATGTGGTCAATTAATCGATAGTGCCGAAACTTTGGAGGAAGCTAAGGAAAATTCTAAAGATATAGTAAATGCGTCTAATACACTATTAAATATGTTAAGTAACGTACTTGATATATCGATGGTAGAAGTTGGAACTTTTGAATTAAACAATGATCAATATAATATGAACGAGTTAATTAATGATGTCATAAATTTATTTAAATACAAATTAGAAGAAAAAAATTTAGAACTTGTATTGGCTATTGATGAATTCCCAGATTTATATGGAGATTCAAGCAAAATTAAAAGAATCTTAGCAAACCTAATAGACAATGCAATTAAGTATACTGATGATGGACAAATAATAATTAAAGTGACAAAGGAGTTAAAAGATAATCTGTGCAATATACGAATATTAGTAGAAGACACAGGAAAAGGAATCGATGATAAAATAAAAGAAAATTTATTCAGCCATTTCAATCGTGCTGAGGAGTACGTGGATAGTGATGTATCAGGTATGGGGCTTGGATTATCAATTACAAAAAGTTTAGTAGAATTAATTGGTGGTAAAATAACTTGTGATTCACAAGTTGGAAAAGGAACAAGATTTGCAGTATATTTTAATCAAAAGGTGGTAGATAATAGTGAAAGCATTAGTAGTAGATGATAATACACTAAATTTAAAGATTGCTCAAAAACTTATAGAGCAAGAGGGATTAGATGTAGATGCAGTTTCAAGTGGCTTTGAATGTTTAGATAAGGTAAAAGAGAATCAATACGACATAATATTTATGGATATAATGATGCCAGAAATGGATGGCGTTGAAACTTTAAAAAAATTAAGAAGAATAGAAAATTTTAACATACCTGTAGTAACACTTACAGCAGATGCAAAAGTAGGATCAGAGGAAAAATATTTGAATATGGGATTTAATGACTATATTGCAAAACCGATAAATAAAGAAAGATTATCAGAAATATTAAATAAGTTGCTAACAAACAAAAGCAATGGCAAAACAATGCCCAATGAAAATACTGAAATGGAAAATAATAATTCAAAAGAGAATCTTGAATATCTAAAATCTAACGATATAGATATTGATGCATCATTAGAATTGTTAGGAGACATAGAAATATATAATAATACATTAAAAGATTTTATTGAAGAATCAAAAACAAGAATTCCTAGAATCATCAAAAATAAAATGTCAAAAAATATGAAGGATTATTCTATAGATGTGCATGCTATGAAAAGTGATAGTAAATATTTAGGATTTAAAAAATTAGCTGAACTATCGTATAATCATGAATTAAAATCTAAAGAAAATGATTACAAATATATAACGTTGCATTTTGAAGAACTAATAGATGAATATATAAGAATTAAAGAAGTTATAAGCAAGTATTTATGAATATAAAACTCTTAAATATTGACATCAAACGTAAAATTTTAAAATTTGTTGATAAATAGTAAAGAAAAATATTATGATTGCATTATGATTTTATTATTTGTAGGAGGATAAAATGGTAAAGGAAAGATTTAAAAATATTATATGCGCGGATATATTAATAAAAAAGATAGTTAATGATGAAGAGTATGTTCTATTAATGAAAAGAAAAAATACTGGCAGTAACGATGGTGAGTATGAATTACCAGGAGGGCATCTAGAAGAAAATGAAGATATATTCGATGCAATGATTAGAGAAATTAAAGAAGAATTATTACTTGATTTAAAGCGTGAAGATATTAAAATAATACATTTAATGCATCATTATACAGGTCAAAGATTAAATTTTATATTTGAGGCGGATGGAACTAATTTGAAACCAGAAATAGGCGAAAAGAATAAATGCTCAGAGTTAAGATGGGTAAATATGAAATCTTTACCTTTTGAAACTACCTCTAAGGTAAAATTAATTATTAATAATATTTTAGAAAATAAATTTTATGACAAATTATAGTAGCATGTAATAAGATTATCCAAAATATATAATATCTACTTATAAAATAGGTATATTACAAAATAATATAACTCATAAAAGTGTAATAGCATGATTGTTAAATAAATAAAAGTATCAATACCTGATAATTAACAAAAGTACAAGCAGAATAAGTTTGTGTCTTTTTTGTTCATAAAAATATAACTCGTCCATATATTTTACTATGGAGGTTTATATGTATAATGGACTATCAGAAGAAGAAGTAATAGAAAGTAGAAAAGTTAATGGTAGTAATGTATTAAGTAAAGTAAAGAAAGATAGTTTTCTTAAATTATTAATAAGTACTTTAGGTGATCCTATAATAAAAATACTATTAATAGCACTCGCTATAAAAACAGTTTTTTTATTTAAAAATTTTGATTGGTATGAAACAATAGGTATAGTTTTAGCAATTCTTTTAGCGTCTTTAATATCTACAATATCTGAATATGGTAGTGAAAAATCATTTGAAAAATTACAAGAGGAAGTATCAAAAATAAATTGTAAAGTAATAAGAAATGGAATAAAAAAGGAAGTACCTATAGAAGATGTTGTAGTTGGTGATATAGTAAGTTTAGAGACAGGAGATAAGGTCCCTGCAGATGGTGTAATTGTTAAAGGATCTATAAGTGTAGATGAATCTAGTTTAAATGGAGAAACTAAAGAAGCATATAAGGATGCCTGTATAAATCTTAATTCATGTAATAGTAAAAATATTGTTTATAAAGGTAGTGTAGTTTATAGTAATACCGCACTTATGAAAGTAACTAAGGTAGGAGAAAATACTTTTTATGGAAAAATAGCTTTAGAATTACAAGAAAAGCAACCAGAGACTCCTCTAAAATTAAGATTAAGAGAACTTGCTAAATTTATAAGTAAAATAGGTTATGTGGGTGCATTTTTAATATTTTTTTCATATTTATTTAAAGTAATAGTAATAAATAATAATTTTAATATTGATAGTATTATAAATACAGTAACTAATTTTCCTATAATAACAGGATATATTCTTTATGCACTAACTCTTTGTGTAACAATAATAATAGTTGCTGTACCAGAAGGTTTACCTATGATGATTACTTTAGTGCTATCTTCTAATATGAAGAGAATGTTAAAGGATAATGTACTTGTTAGAAAACTTATAGGGATAGAAACAAGTGGGAGTTTAAATATATTATTTACAGATAAAACAGGAACTCTTACCAAAGGAATTTTAGAAGTAGTGGATATTATAAATGGAGATTTAAAGTCATTTAAAAATGAAAATAGTTTGTTAAACAACAAAAAATACTACGATATTGTTAAATTATCTTGTGTAGGTAATAATGCTAGTACATACAATGAATCTAAAATAGTTGGAGGCAATATTACTGATAGAGCACTCTTATCATTTTTTAAGAATGATAAAAAAATAATAAAAAAAGATAAGGTAATTCCTTTTGATAGTAAATTAAAATATTCTATAACTAGAATAGATAATGTTAATTATATAAAAGGAGCAGCTGAAATATTAATAAAAAAATGTACTACTTATTATGATTTAAAAGGCAATAAAAAAATAATTAATAATATAAAAGTTTTAGAAAACAAAATTAATGAGTATACTAAATGTGGAATTAGAGTTTTGGTTCTTGCTACATATGGAGGTGAAATATCAAATATAAATTCTTTAACACTCGTAGGTATAGTTCTTATAAAAGATGAAGTGAGAAAAGAAGCTATAGAAGGTGTTAAAATGGTAAGTAATGCTAATATAAAGACAGTTATGATTACAGGTGATAATAAAGATACTGCAATATCTATAGCACGCGAGGTAGGAATTTATAAAGATTATGATATAGTTCTTACAAGTGATGAATTAAATAAATTAAGTGATGAAGAATTAAAAAAAGCTTTACCAAATTTATCTATAGTAGCTAGGAGTTTACCAAGTGATAAGAGTAGGTTGGTTCGTGTTAGTCAAGAATTAAATCTAGTTGTAGGAATGACAGGAGATGGAGTAAATGATGCTCCAGCACTTAAAAAAGCTGATGTTGGGTTTAGTATGGGTAGTGGAACAGAAGTTGCAAAAGAGGCAAGTGATATAGTAATACTTGATGATAATTTTATGTCAATATCAAAGGCCATATTATATGGAAGGACTATATTTAAAAGTATAAGAAAATTTATAATTCTTCAATTGACAATAAATTTATGCGCATTATCTTTATCAATAATAGGACCTTTTATAAACATAGAAATGCCAATAACAGTTATACAAATGTTATGGATAAACATGGTAATGGATACACTTGCAGGTTTAGCATTCTCATTTGAACCACCTCTTATAGAATATATGAATGAAAAACCAAAGAAAAAAGATGAATCTATAATAAATAAATATATGTTAAATGAAATATTTTTTACAGGTATATATTCTTCACTTATATGTATATTATTTTTAAAATTACCTTTTATTAAGACACTATTTAGAAGTGATCCAAATGACAAATACTTGTATACTGCATTCTTTGGATTATTTATATTTATAGATATATTTAATAGTTTTAATGCAAGAACACATAGATTAAATTTGTTTGCTAATATATTAAAAAATAAAATATTTATATTAATTATACTTTTTATCGCACTAGTTCAAATATTACTTATATATTATGGTGGAACAGTATTTAGAACATCAGGTCTAACAGCATTTGAATTTGAGATTATGTTACTTTTTGCCTTTAGTGTAATTCCTTTTGATTGGTTGAGAAAAATAATTTTAAAGAGAAAAAATTTAAATACTGGAGTTTGACAATAATAAAAAATCGTGTTAGAATACACACTTGAAGTGGGTGATGTGTGTGAAAAAAATTATAATAGTTTTAATACTTACGTTATTCTGTTTTGGATGTGGAAAAGCAGATAAAAATGTAACAATAAATATATATGATAATAGAACAAATAAAGAAGAGGTAACAGAAGAAATAGAAGAAAAACAAAAAGATGAAGTAGATACTAAACAAAAAGAAATAGAACAATCTAAAGAACAAAATAGTGTAGATGTAAATGAGACACAAGTAATAGAAAGTAAAACTCAAGAACAAGAAAATACAAAAACATCAAAAATTAAAGAAAAATATAATCAAGCAAAAAATTGGTATA
Organism: Bacteroidaceae bacterium; assembly: GCA_963616135.1. Taxonomy (GTDB): domain Bacteria; phylum Bacillota_I; class Bacilli_A; order RF39; family UBA660; genus UMGS1613. The sequence goes on from CAVEJT010000033.1 coordinate 8,644, forward strand.
ATGAAAACAAAGATGAGTTGAAAGAAACTTCAAAAGAGATTCTAGAAGAGGATAAAAATACAATAACAAATATTAAAGATAAAGCAAGTTCTTGGTATAATGAGAATAAACAAGAATTGGTAGAAAACGCTAATGAAATTTATTATAATGATAAAGAAACAATAACAAATATATATAACAAATTTAAAAAAAGTGAATAATATACAAAATTTTCCTCATATTATAAAGGGAGGGAAATAATGAAAAAAATATTATCAATATTAAGTATAGGTTTAATACTTACAGGTTGTTCTCTTGGTAAAGATATGCGTAATACTCCAACAAAACAAGTTGAAACTTACTTGAATCAATATCAAACATTAGATTCAAATGTATTAACTAAGTTAGATTCTTTAGTAGATCAAGAAGAATTATTTGATGATGATCAAAAAATAACATATAAAGATATATTAAAAAAACATTATCAAGATTTAACTTATACTATTAAAGAAGAAACTGTAAATGGAGATAAAGCTACAGTAGAAACAGAAATAGAAGTAAATGATTATACAAAAGCTTTAAAAGAGGCAGAAAATTATAGAACAACTAATGAAAAAGAATTCTTAGGTGATGATAATAAGTTTGATGAAACAAAATTTAATGACTATAAATTAAATTTATTAAAATCAAATAAAGAAAGAGTTAAATATACAATTTATTTTTCATTAACAAAAGTAGATGGTGAATGGAAATTAGATGATTTAACAGATTCAGAAGAAGAAAAAATACTTGGAATTTATGAATACTAGAAAATATCTAGTATTTTTTTAAATTTTATATTATAATTATTAAGGTGGATAATATGAGTAAAAAGACGTTTAAAACTCTTGATGAACAAATAGATATATTAAAATCAAGAGGACTAGTGATAACAGATCTAGAAAAAACAAAAAATATACTACTTAGAGAAAATTATTTCTTTATAAGTGGATATAGACATTTATTTATGAAATCTTGGAAAGATTCAAATTTTATACCAGGTACAACATTTGAAGAGTTGTATGCAATGTTTGTATTTGATAGAAGAGTTAGAAATATATTCTTTAAAAACTTACTTATAATAGAAAACAATATTAAATCCTTAATAAGTTATCAATTATCTAAAAAATATGGTTTTAAAGAAAAAGATTATTTAAATCCTAAGAATTTTTCTAAAGATCCAATAAAAATAAGACAAGTACATGATGTACTTAATAAAGTAAAAAGGCAAATTAGAGTAAACGGAAAACAGCATTCAGCTACAATGCACTATATTACTAATTATGGTTATATACCATTATGGATCTTAGTTAAGGTATTATCATTTGGTATAGTAAGTGAATTATACAATATATTAGATGAATCAGATCAATCAGCTATAGCAGGTATATATAATATAGATATTGAAACGTTATCAATATATTTGGCTATACTTTCTAATTATAGAAATCTTTGTGCTCATGAAGATATATTATATGATCATAGAACTCAAAAAGTTATACCAGATACAAGATATCATTATCTACTTAATATAGATATGACAGATGATGAATACAATTATGGTAAAAATGATTTATTTTCAGTAGTTATTATAATGAAACAAATGCTAACAGAAAATGAATTTAGAGAATTTATAAATGAAGTAGGATATGAATTAGACATGTTAGAAGGTAAGACAAATATATTACCTATAACTAGTTTTTTGAATAAAATAGGATTTCCAGATAATTGGAGAGATATAATAGATTTGGATTAATGTATTATTCGGATCAAAATAGACAATTAATATAATATAATATAATTCAATAATTGATTATATTAATTTAGTTTACCATTACATGCATATTGACTAATAAAACATAATAATATATAATTAACATAGTAAAGGTAGTGGTAGTATATGAGGATATCATTAAGAAAAAACAATAAAAATAATACCTGGGGGGGGGGGTATCTAGTTATACTATAATACTATTAGAATACGTAAACACAAAGGTCTAGAGAATAAAACTCTAGGTTTCTTTGTGTTTTTTTGCATACCTTTACAAAAATAAAATCAAGAAGGAGGAAACATATGAAAAGAAAAGGATTTACATTAATAGAATTACTAGCAGTCATAGTAATACTTGCGATAATCGCATTAATTGCAACACCAATAGTACTAAATATAATAGAGAATAGTAAAGATTCAAGTAATAAAA
>CAVEJT010000034.1:0-4098 GCA_963616135.1 Bacteroidaceae bacterium
TCCTCATATATATCATTCTATTTTTTTTCGCTATTTCCTTTTTTTTCTTGAAAAAATTTATAAATATTTTAAAATTTTAATTATAAATATAATTATTCTATGATTTTTATTTTTTCTATTGTTATAAATTTTAAAATAGTATATAATATATTTAAGAATAAGGAGGGTATAACATGGATAATAATTTGAGTAAAGAAATGGCTTATAAAATGGATGCTTACTTTAGAGCAGCTAATTATTTATCAGTAGGACAACTTTATTTATTAGATAATCCTTTATTAAAAAAACCGTTAGAGAAAAAAGATATAAAAAGAAAGATAGTGGGACACTGGGGAACAGTACCAGGACAAAATTTTATATATACACATCTTAATAGAGTTATAAACAAATATGATTTAAATATGATTTATGTATCAGGCCCAGGACATGGTGGGAATGCTCTTATTTCTAATACTTATTTAGAAGGATCATATACAGATGTATATCCTAATATAACTTTAGATGAAGAAGGAATGAAAAAATTATTTAAACAATTTTCATTTCCGGGTGGAGTATCTAGCCATGTTGCACCAGAAACTCCAGGTTCTATAAATGAGGGTGGAGAGCTTGGCTATAGTTTAGCGCATTCTTATGGAGCAGTACTTGATAATCCAGATTTAATTGTAGCTTGTGTAGTTGGTGATGGTGAAGCAGAAACTGGTCCTTTAGCGACTTCTTGGCAATTAAATAAATTTATAAATCCAAAAACTGATGGAGTAGTTTTACCAATTTTACATTTAAACGGTTATAAAATATCTAATCCTACAGTATTTTCTAGAATATCTCCACAAGAGTTAAAATTTTTCTTTTATGGTAATGGTTATAGACCTGTAATAGTTGAAATAGATGATTCTCTTGATGTTTATGAAACACATTTAAGAATGGCGAATGCTATGGACGAATGTATTTCAATTATTAAAGAGATAAAGAAAGATGCAATAGAAAGAAATAATACAACACGACCTTTATGGCCTATGATTGTATTAAAAACTCCTAAAGGGTGGACTGGACCTAAAATAGTAAAAGACAAAGAAATAGAGGGAACATTTAGAGCTCACCAAGTTCCTATAACAATTGAAGATAATTCAGATATTGAACTTTTAGAACATTGGATGAGAAGTTATAGACCAGAAGAATTATTTGATTCAACGGGTACTTTAAAGGAAGAGTTAAGAGATTTATGTCCAAAAGGTAATAGAAGAATGGGATCAAATCCAGTCACAAATGGGGGTTTATTATTAAAAGAATTAAGAATGCCTGATTTTAGAAAATATGGTGTTAAAGTAAATAAACCTGGCAGTGTTGAAGCACAAGATATGATGGAGCTTGGCAAATTTATTAGAGATATAATAAAGTATAATGAAGATACTAAAAATTTTAGAATTTTTGGACCTGATGAGGCTATGTCTAATAGATTAAATCATGTATTTGAAGAGACTAATAGACAATTTATGGGTATTAGAGTATCAAATGATGAATACTTATCTTCATCTGGAAGAATCATTGATTCCATGCTTTCAGAACATACTAATGAAGGTATGTTAGAAGGATATCTTTTAACAGGTAGACATGGTGTGTTTGACTGTTATGAGGCATTTATTAGAATCGTTGATTCAATGACAAGTCAACATGCTAAATGGTTAAAGGTAACAAGTGAATTGCCTTGGAGACAAAAAATAGCTTCATTAAATTATATATTAACTTCACATGTATGGCAACAAGATCATAATGGTTATACACATCAAGATCCTGGTTTCTTAAACCACTTAGTAACAAAAAAATCAGATATAGTAAGAATGTATTTGCCTCCAGATACTAATTGTTTATTATCTTGCTTTGATCACTGTATTAGGAGTAAAAATTATATAAATGTAATAGTGGCTTCAAAACATCCAAGACCACAATGGTTAACGATGGAACAGGCAGTAAAACATTGTACAAATGGAATAGGTATATGGGATTGGGCAAGCAATGATCAAGATTGTGAACCAGATTTAGTTATGGCATGTGCAGGAGATACTCCTACATTAGAGGCTCTTGCAGCAACTTCAATATTAAGAGAAAATTTCCCTGAACTTAAAATCAGATTTGTAAATGTGGTAGATCTAATGAGATTAGAATCAAATATGAAACATCCTCATGGACTTAGTGATGCTGATTATAATGCTTTATTTACAAAAGATAAACCAATTATATTTGCTTTTCATGGGTATCCATCTTTAATACATCAACTTGTATATAATAGAGATAACGATAATATACATGTTAAAGGTTATAATGAAGAAGGAACTATTACAACTCCATTTGATATGAGAGTACAAAACAAAATAGATAGATATAATTTGGTAATGGATGCGATAAAATATCTTCCACAATTAGGTAATAGGGGTTCTAGATTAATACAATGGTGTAAAGATAAATTAATTGAACATAATCAATATATACGTGAATATGGTGAAGATATGCCTGACGTAAAAAATTGGAAATGGAATAAGTAAAAATTATTCCTTTTTTCTTGAATTCTTATTAATTAATTTGTTATAATAAAAAGGGTGTAAAAATGACAGATACTAATAAAAAATTAATTCAACTAATAAAAGAAAACAAGACATTAAGAGAAATGTGTAAAATATTATCTATTTCTGAAAAGCAACTGTATGTAAGACTTAAACAAATAATAAATTATGGTTATCAAATAGATACTAAGTATTATTATGGTGGAGATATTAAATATGAATTTAAAAAACAACAAAAACAAGAAAGTGATAAAATATTCATTAATATGTCAACAAAGAATAAAATTTTTAGAAGCATAGTTATATCTGATATTCATATTGGAAATATTAAATCAGATATGAATTTGTTATATCGGGTTTATGAATATGCTTCAAAAAATGATATAAAAACTATATTAAATTGTGGTGATAATATAGAAGGTGACTATACGCATGAAGCTTTAAATTTGAAAGATGTATATTCACAAATAGATTACTTTGTTAAAAAATACCCATACGATAAGACTATAACAAATTATGTTATTTTGGGAAATCATGACCATCATTCATTAACTTCAGATGGACTAGATATTGCTGAAAGGATAAAAAAAGCAAGATATGATATTGTACCTATAGGACATGGCTTTGGTATTGTAAATTTAAAGCAGGATAGTATAATAATGTTACATAAATTACAAGAAAAGTTTAATCCGTTGATAAATAATGACTCTAATTTAATTTTAACAGGTCATGGTCATATGATGAAAACTAAAGCTTATGAAAAATTAAATATATGTGTTCCATCCCTAAGTTATGTATCACCAGATAAGACAAAGGAAGTAATACCAGGTTTTATAGATTTAAAAATAGATTTTGAGAAAGGAAAAATGGAATTTATAGAAGCAAAGCATATGGTATTTACTCCTAATATATGTCAAGCAAGTGAATCTAGATGTAGAGTAAAGAAAATAAATTAAAAAGTAATTTATTTTTTTTTGATTGTTTGTTATAATAATCACGGTGATTTGATGAGAAAGACTGCAATAGTAACAGGATGTGCTAAAGGAATAGGGAAGAGTATTGCCTTGGATTTAGCTCGTGATGGTTATAATATAATAGGAACGTATAATACTAGTTATGATGAGGTAATTAATTTAAAAAATCATATAGAAAACATTGGTGTAAATTGTGATTTATATAAAGTTGACTTATCTATCGAAGAAGATATAAATAATTTTTGTCAAAAGATAAATGCTAATTATAAAAATGTAGATGTGCTTATAAATAATGCTGCACTTTCTCTTGATTGTGAATTTGAAAATAAAACTAAGGATGAATTTCTAAAAGTTTTAGAAGTTAATTTAATCGCACCTTTTTTATTAATTCAAAAATTAAATATAACAGATGTTATTATAAATATAGCATCCACTGATGGGATAAATACATACACAAAATATAATGTAGATTATTCTGCATCAAAAGCGGCTCTTATAAATTTAACAAAAAGTTTATCTTTAATACTTAGTTCAAGAATTTATGCACTTTGTCCTAATTGGTTAAATAC
>CAVEJT010000034.1:4108-9780 GCA_963616135.1 Bacteroidaceae bacterium
GGGTAAATACAGAAAGTGTAAGAAAAATGAATAGCGATTATTTAAAAGAAGAATTAAAAAGGGTAGGACAATCTAAATTGATTGAACCTAGTGAGGTTTCAAATTGGGTTTTGAATCTTATTTTATCTAATAAACCTAGTGGTAGTGTAATAGTTATGGAGGGATAATATGTTTGAATATATAAACAAATGTGAAGAGGCTATATCTAAAGAATTAAAGAGAGTAGATGAGATAGTTTTTAAAAACAGTGAAAAAGTATTGAATGCTTTTAGAGAAGAAAATTTGAGCGAATATCATTTTAATAGTACAACAGGTTATGGTCTTAATGATTTAGGAAGAGATACTATAGAAAGTATTTATTCTAGAATATTTAAAAGTGAAGATGCTCTTGTTAGAAGTCAATTTATTTCTGGAACACATGCGTTAACTGTTTCTTTATTTGGGGTATTAAGACCTGGAGATACTATGCTTTGTATAACTGGGACTCCATATGATACATTACATGAAGTAATAGGCCTTGTTGATAATGATAGTTCTTTAAAATCTTTTGGGGTAAAATATGAGCAAATAGATCTAATTGATAGTGATTTTGATTATAATAAAATATTAGATTGTGTTAAAGAAAATAATATAAAAGTTATTTATATACAAAGATCAAAAGGATATTCAACTAGAAAGAGTATTAATATAACAAAACTAGAAAAAGTAATAAGTGAAATAAGAAAAATAAATAAGGATTCTATAATAATGATTGATAATTGTTATTGTGAATTTGTAACAAACAAAGAACCAATAGAATTAGGAGCAGATATTTGTGTTGGTTCTCTTATAAAAAATTTAGGTGGCGGTATTGCTCCTAACGGTGCTTATGTAGTTGGTAGAAAAGATTTAATTCATCTTATAGCAGAACGATTAACTACTCCTGGAGAAGGTAAAGAGGTAGGACCTAGTTTAGGAATGAATAAAAGTATTCTACAAGGATTATTTATGGCACCTAGTGTAGTTGGTAGCGCGCTTAAAACAGCAATTCTTACAAGTTATATAATGGAAGAAAAAGGTTATGAAGTAGAACCTAAATATAATGATACTAGAGCTGATATTGTTCAAAATATAATTTTTAGAGATAAAGAAAAACTTATAAAGTATTGTCAAGGAATACAAATGGGCTCTCCAATAGATTCAAATGTACTTCCAATTCCATCAGATATGCCAGGATATGAAGATCAAGTTATAATGGCATCAGGTGCATTTACTCAAGGATCTTCTATAGAGTTTTCTTGTGATGGACCTCTAAGAGAACCATATGTTGCATATCAACAAGGTGGACTTACTTATGAATACGGTAAATTAGGATTAATAAAAGCAATAGAAATGCTTGAAAAGTAGGAGGTAATATGACTAAAAAAGGTAAAATGGATATCTTATATGAAGATAAATATATAATAATTATAAATAAACCAGCACATTTACTTACCATATCTACAGAAAAGGAAAAAAATAGAACTTTATTTTCATATGTGTATGATTATTTAAAAAAGAAAAACAAGAATAATAAAGTATTTATTGTACACCGATTAGATAAAGATACTAGTGGTATAATTATGTTTGCTAAAGATGAAAAAACTAAATTTTATTTACAAGATAATTGGGATAGTTTTAAAAGAAATTATGTTGCAATAGTAGAAGGAAAAGTTAAAAATAAAAAAGGTGTATTAAAAAGTTATTTACAAGAAACTAAGACTTTATATACATATTCAGTAAACGATAAAAATGGAAAACTTGCAATAACAGAGTATGAAAAAGTATTAGAGAATAATCAATATACTATGCTTAGTTTAAATTTAAAAACAGGTAGAAAAAATCAAATAAGAGTACAACTTTCTGATATGGGTAATCCAATAGTAGGCGATAAAAAGTATGGTGCTAAAAAAAATCCAATAAGAAGAATGGCTTTGGTTGCTAATACTTTAGAATTCATTCATCCTAAAACACATGAAAAAATAGTGATAGATATAGATATACCAGCCTCTTTTATACAATTATTTAAGTAAAATAATGTAAAGTGATTATTAATTTTATTGATAATTGCTTTTTTTATTGTTATAATTATAAAAATAGGTGATGGTATGAATTTTAAAATTATTGATGATAATAAAGAAATTGTTTGTAATATTATATTAACTTTTAGAGATGATAATAATGAAATTAATTATATTGTATATGAAATAGATGATGAAATATATGCATCTAGATATATAATTAAAGATAATAATTATATATTAGAAGATATAGAAGAGGAGTATGAGTGGAATTTAATAGATAATATGTTAGAATCAAAAAGTAAAGGGATAGATAATGATGAAAAGATTTGAAATATATTTAGATAATGACAATAGATTAAGTATAGATGTATATAAAAAAATTAAATCAGAATATGAATATAAAAAATTTAAGGGTAGAAATTGTTATAATATAATCAAGCAATTAGCAAGTAATGATGTACTAACTGTAGATGAAGATCTTAAAGATGATAATATAACACTCAGTTATAAGAATTATATAGTTACTTTAAATGAATATAAATATTTACTTAATAAATTAGGTATGAAACCTCTGGTACTTAACGTTAAAGATTTTTATGAAAAGGAAAGTATAAAAAAGGTCAAAAATAAAAAGGTTGTTAGAAAAAATAAGTATACAAAAAGAAAAGTCATAGCGGCAGGTTTAGCGGCTATTGTGATAGGGACAGTGGGTATACCTAATTTAAGAAAAGTTTTAAATAATAGTGTAAATTTAATTTTTAATAGTTCTAATGATTATAAAGCTGATGACTATAAAACTATAAAAGCAGTAATTTTAACGGATGAACAAGAAACAAATGATAATAAAATTATTAAAACAAGTAAAACTATGGATCAAAAAGTTAACTATATTACGATTAATTATGAAGATAGATCAAATACAAATAAAGCAAATAAAGCTAGAAATAATTATGGAACTGTTGTAGATAAATATGCTAATATGTATGGATTAGATCCAAAATTAGTAATGGCTATAGCTACACAAGAAAGAGGAGAACATTCTCCTGTTATGGATAAGGGTGGTGCTACAGGCTTAATGCAAATACAAAATAGTGTTTGGGTTGGGCAAACGATATCAGCATATAATTTTAGTACAAATAAGGTTGATTCTTTTAAAGTTACAAGTTCAATGTTATCGGATTTAAATACAAATATTATGCTTGGATGTATGGTATTGCAAAACAATTTAAAAAGTATGAATTATAATCAACTTGCAGCTATACAGTGTTATAATATGGGTTATGGGAATATGCAAAAAATATTAAATTGTTATTCTAAAGCAACTGGAAGAGATAAAAATTCTATATTAAATGATACTGAGGATACTGGATGGTTAGACTATAGAAGTTTAATAAAAGTTGGTGACCAAAAGTATTTGGAACATGTATTGTCATGGTATGGACCTGATTGTAATATAACGAGTATAAGCGACACAGGTGCAAAGTTTTGTGTTAATGTAAGTAATAATATACAAAAAAAGGTATATTAATTTGAAAATAATTGATATATCATTCCTTTTGTGTTACAATTAATATGTATAAAAATAGGAGGCTATATGAAAAAATTTAGAAAATACTTTTTAGTTCTTGTAACTTTATTATTGAGTATTAATAAGGTTAAAGCATTTGGTGCAACTACTGGGGTAATAACTCAAGCTGGTTATACCAGTGATTCTTCATCAGGTTATGGTTTAGCAGTTAAGGTGGCAGACAATACAGCATACTTATGTACTGAGTATTCAAAGGAGACACCTGCGGGACACGGCATTACTTGTTCTTTAAACGATGATTGGGATTTAAGAACAAGAATGGGAGTTGCTGCTATTATTAATTCTTCAAATGGGGCATACTCTATTACTGGTGTTACGGCTCCATACTTTGCTGCAGAGTTGGCAATAAATCAGTTTCTTTATGAAAAAAATGGTAACCATGATTATAATCATATTTCTGGTGCAATGAATTTGAGTACAACTTATAAATCATTATATAATACGTATTTAGCAGCCGCAAATGAGGCTTACAATACAGATGTAAATGTAACATTTTCTATAGATACATCTACTTTGTCATTTACAAGATCAGGTGATAATTATGTATCTAACACAATAAATGTTACAACAAATGTCGGTTATGATGCGACATCTAGTTTAGGTAGTATTCAAAAAAATGGAAATTCATTTAATGTAGTAGTACCAGCAAGTGCACTTACAACTGGTGGAAAATCAAATGTTAGTGTTACTGTTACAAGTGGTGTTAAGACATATAGTGTTGCGAGAAATTATACTTGTGGTTCATATCAAACACTAACACCTGGATATACAGAGGCAGTTAATACAGATGTAGCAACAGCAAATGCAAGTGGTTCAATTTCTAGAACTAAATTAATCATAAATAAAGTTGATAATAAAAATATTCCATTAAGTGGAGCAACTATAAAAATTACAGGCCCAAATAATTATTCCAAAACAATTAAAATGAATACAAATTCAGTAACGTTAGAGGATTTGGAATATGGTAAATATACAATAGAAGAAATAAAGGCTCCCAATGGATTTGTTATCGATAAAAATAGTAAACAAACTATAACTCTTTCTGAATCTGATTTATCAAAAAAAGTTACAATAAAGAATAATTATACAAAAGTTATAATTTCTAAAGTAGATGCTTCAGGAAAAAAGGAATTGTCAGGAGCAACTTTAGAGATATTAAATGAAAAGAAAGAAAAAATGTCTTGTACTATTTTAGATAAAGATGGAAAAGAAAAAAATTTAGATGAATGTTCTTGGGTATCAAGTGATAAACCTGTTACAATCGTTGGACTTTCAAATGGTAAATACTATTTGAAAGAAACAATAGCGCCAGAGGGATATACATTAAATGAAGAGTTAGTTTTATTTGAGGTTGATGGAACTAAGGAAAGTGTTAACGTTGAAATGAAGAATGAACTAATAGTTGAAGTTCCCAACACTTTAAGTTCTAGATCAGCAATGTTAATATCAATAGCTATGTTTGATATTGCCCTTGGTATAGGAATTTTATTATATGTTAAAAGAAATAAAATTGAAGAATAGTACCATATTACTTATAGGAATAATTTTAATAGTAATTGGTATTGCGTTTGGATTATATGAATATTTCTATGAAAGAAAAAATAATGCATTTTCCGAAATGAATATATTATTATATGAAAATGAAAAACCCAAAAGCATAGAAACAAACAACGAAAATGTAAAAAATGATAACAAAGAAGATTTACCAAAAGATGATGATAATCAACAATCGGTTGTTGTAGATAATAACTACAATTATATAGGAATTTTAGAAATTCCAAAAATAAATTTAAAAAGAGGCTTTTTAGATTTAAATTCAAAATATAATAATGTGGATTATAATGTGACATTGATAAAAGGATCTACATTTCCTAACAAAGATGAAAGTAGTTTAATTTTAGCTGCTCATTCTGGTATTTGCTCTATATGTTATTTTGATAGTTTGTTTAATTTATCTTTTGGAAATCAGGCATATATATATTATAATAATATTAAGTATATATATAATAATTTAAGTGTACATACAAAGATTGATGAGACAT
>CAVEJT010000035.1:0-9726 GCA_963616135.1 Bacteroidaceae bacterium
GGTAAAAATAATATCAAACTAAAAATCCATAATGGCATATGTAAGTTAACTATTAAAATAGATATTATTAACAAATACAAAGAGTATTCTTTCTTACCATCAACATATAATTTTTCTAAAAAATATATTTCTAATAAAAACAATATATATGTTATACTTTGAACCCTTGAACCAAATGCATAAGATGAAACAATTATAATAAAAATACTCACTATAAACGATATTAAATAGTTGTTTATACGTTTATTATTTATAAAAAATACTACACAACCAAAAATACTATAAATAATTAAATCAAATATAAAAACACCATTAAAATTAAATAAACTATATATGCAATATATCACTAAATCATATAACCAATGGTGATAAATATAAGTAAGTCCTGATATAAAACTAAAATGATCAATAAAATCAATACCATATTTTAAAATACTTTCTCCTGTTTTAATATCAAAAAATAAATCATTTTGAAAAAATTTTGGAATTACAACTAATGTTGTTATTAATATCAATAACACATATATTATCTTTTTTTCTTTAATCAAAATGCACCTCCATACAAAAAAAGATTGAATTTTCAATCTTATTCTTTACAATCATATTTTTTAGTTGTATTATTCCAAGTACAGTTACTATTTCCATTTACAGAATTATTAGTTTTGTCAGAAGTGTTTTTCATTAAATTACTTACTATCAACGTTCCTACACCAAGTACGATTGCTATTAAAACTATTGTTATTACTGTCATATTTGCCTCTCCTGCTGCTTCTTTCATTAATTCTCACCTTCTTCCACATCTATTCTAAAATCATTATACTAAATATAAATCTTTGAAGTCAATACTTCTTTATTATTTTTTACAATACTTTACATTATATACCCATCATTACGGACATAGACATAAATAATACTAACATTACTCCTCCACCAGTTACAAATAACATTACCATAGTTCTCTTTTCCATTGATTCCAGTCTTTCTTTATATTTCTCTTCACGAGCTTTATTTTGTAAAACTGAAACAGTTCTTGAGAACATCATTACTTGTTCATGTTTCTCTTCTTGGCTACCTAAACTTAAACGATATAAAAGTCTCATCATTCTCATTGAATCTCTAACAGGATATTCATTAGCAAAATCTATATAAGGTTGTATTGTTGAATCACCTTCATCAATTCTAGCTACTAATTTTTTTAAGCCTGGTCTAAATACCTCTGGAGCTGTATCTATACTCCTACTAAGCGCTACAGGAACTGTATAATGTTGTACAAGTATTTCCAAACTCTTTAAATAATATGGTAACATTTGATCAATCATGTGTAATCTTGCTTTATAATAACTTTTTAGACTTGTATATCCACTTTTAAAAGTAACAAATCCTGCTATAAAAGCAAAAAGTACAAACATATAATTAACTTTACCTATAAAAAGCAACATAAAGAATATTAATACTGTTACCAAAATACCATTTCTTATTCTTTGAAAGAATAATTGTTCTACATCTATATCTTGATCTTTATATTTTACTCTAAGTAAAAATTCATAATCATTTTCCATTAATTTTTTTACAAATGGATTAATATCGTCTATTAATTTTTTAGGATTAATTATATTGTTATATAAAACAATAACTATCGCTATTATCGCTACTATTAAAAATTCCATTATTCAGCACCTACATTCTCATTATAATATTTTGTTCCTGCAAGCAAGAAATAAGTATTTATTATTACTATTATGTGTAATAATACTTTAACATACCATAGTTTTAACATAACATGATAAGTATCTCCTAACATTATTTGTACAAGTCCTATCATCAAGTATAAAACTAAACCAAAAACTAAGAATTTTTTATAGAAAGCTGCTCTATCGATTCTATCTCTATATACATTTTCAACTAGCATATCGACGTCTTGTGACATATTTTCTAATGATTCACTAGCATCTTTAGAACCTTCATTTGTAATTTGTAAAAATAATTGGTGCATATTTCTTACAATGTTATAATCATATTTTTCATTTAAATATTCTAATGATTGATTTATTGTACCATTTTCATATGCCATATCAATCATTACTTTTACATCAGATTTTACTGGATCTTCCAATACTCCTGATGAATATACACCTTCCAAAGATTTAACAAAACTTTGAGTTGTTGCAAATTCCATTATTACATTTGTTGTATAAACTTGAATTTGTTCAAATATAAATTCACTATATAATCTTTTACATCTTAAATATCTTAGATAAGGTACTACTGTAACAGCCAACACACCATATATAATTGACACTATTAAATCATAAAAATATAAGTATGTTACTATTCCTCCTCCAGCTGCAAATATAACTACTTGCCCCAAATATTGTTGAAGAGTATAATCTTGTTTTAACTCTTTTATTTTTTTACTTATCTCTTTATATGTATAGGGCGCTACTTTACTATAGGCTTTCTTAGCTTGTAAACTTACAAATTCATAAGTTTGCTCACCAATTTTACTTCTATACAAAATTATAAATATTATAATTACGGATGCTATTATAAATGTTAAAAGCATATTAGATTACCTCCTAACCAAATATTATTTCACTAGAACTTGGAGTAGTTTTATTACTATTTTCATTATTAGAATTAGAAGCAGTATCATCAAATTCTATATCATTTCCCAAATTAGTTTCAAATGTTTCATTATATTCATCTTTTATAAAACCTTCTGGTAAATATACACCTTGTGCTTCTAAATATTCAACTAAATATTTACTAGGATTTTTTCTATATATTTTACCATCTGGTGTCTTTCTAAATATTGTATTATATTTAGCTTCATTATCTTCTGTTACATAAAATTCTGTAACTTCAGCTATTTCACGAACAAATCTTTTTGTTGCTTTATCTTGATATCCTCTAATATATACACCTAATTGAATATATCTATATATTGACTTTAAAAATTGGTCAATATTTTGATTAGTTTCAAGCAAACTATACATACGATTAGGTATAGAAGATGCTTTATCGGCATGTATAGTGGATAATATGTAATGCCCTGATGAAATTGAGTTTCTAACAGCCATTACAGCTTCTGCACTACGTACCTCTGATAATAATATCCATTTAGGATTTTGTCTCATACAAGTAACAAGCACATCAGAATAACTTGCAATATTATTTGTTTTCATTGCAACTATATCTCTATTTGGATAAATCTTATCAAGGTGAAGCTCTAATGTATCTTCTATTGTAATTAATTTTTCGTTTTCATATGTATTAGAAGCTAAGTATTTTACAAACTCAGTTTTACCACTACCTGTTTCTCCACAAACTATAATATTACAATGTCCATGTACACATGTTATTAATAATTCATGTATATCAGCAGTTACATATTTATCAGCAATTATTTTACTTTTTTCTAGTCTAATTTTCGCAGGTGTTTTACGAATAACACAAGCAATACCATTTCTAGCAACTGAATCATGTACGAAATTCATACGTAACTCAGCACTTTCACTATCCAAAAAAGGATGTGCTGCATTAAAACTCTTACCCATTACATTAGAACATTGAAAAGCAAGCTTTTCCATAAATGCATTATTTATTTCAGGATTTTCTACTCTATATATACCCCTTGATAAAGTTTTTAACCACACTTGCCCATTATTACTATATGATATATCTGTAATATCATCATTGTCCAAATACTCTTGTATTGGACCAAAGTCCATTTCCTCAAATAAATTGTCCATAAGACACCTATTCTACTGTTTTATTTTCCTCTGTTGTTTTATTTGTAGTATTTGAATCATTATTTTCATCTTTTACATCTTCTGTTATTAAAGCATCCTCTTCAATTGATATTGTTTGTGCATCTATATAATCTCTTAATGTTGCACTCCTTACATTTACTTTATCAATATCAGGAACAGTCATACCTCTTGGTACAATTACTAAACTTATATTTAAATACTGTGCTTTCTTAAGTAATATATATAAATCTTTACTTAACCCAAATCCTATTTTAGCTGGAGTTGCATTACCTTCTGATGTGAAAACATTATTACCACTACCATCATGTACAACTAAAACTTTTATATTTTCTAATAATTTACCAAACATTAAAGTTCCATTTTCATCATTTGCTTTCATATAGATATCTATATATGAATCAGGTAATACAGAGTTACCTAAAGTTGATTCTGTATCAACACTCATATAATACCCTAATTCTTCCTTATCATGATCTAACATTTCAATCCAGTTACCTGGTATGTTTTTTGCATCATCAACCATGCTACCATAGAATGGTGAACCTTTAGGTATAGTAACATTTGCTTTTGTATATTTTCCTTCAACTCCACCACGTAGAACTGTTTCATCTATCATACTTGCAGCAACATTCCTATATTCAATATCACTAGATGTTATCTCAGTCAAAGGTTCTATATCCTTTGTAGCAACCGGAACTTTTACAGGATTAGTTTCCTTCTTTATTGTATAACTATATCCATAATATAAAACTCCTAAAGCAACTATAACTAAAATAATAGTTACAACATTTTTGTTTTTTAAAAATTTTTTCAACCCTATCATAAAATTATTCATTTTTTATTCTCCTCTCAAAATTTAGTTTCCAATATAGCATCTATATTATTTGAAACATTAAAACTAATAATTTCTCCCTCAACATTTATCTCAGGACTAGTATACACTTTTAAACTCACTTTTGGTGGCTCCTCATTTATATCGTAAATTTCTATTCTATAACTTTCACTTAATGAGGCATTTTCAGCAAATCTTCTAACAAAATTCTCAATAAATTTCTCTTCATTTATTTTTATTTTTCCATCCGTTCTATAAACTGCCAAATCTATTGAATCCATCATAGATGCCTCAACTGTTTCTTTAAGCAAATTATAATTCTGTTGATCTGTATTAGTAACATTAGA
Source organism: Bacteroidaceae bacterium (assembly GCA_963616135.1). GTDB lineage: Bacteria > Bacillota_I > Bacilli_A > RF39 > UBA660 > UMGS1613. The sequence continues at coordinate 4,953 of CAVEJT010000035.1, forward strand.
TAAAAACCACACTACCATTATAGCTATGATTCCCATAGTTAAAATAGCATACCCCCATACCGATTCTTTCAAATGTATCACCTCTTTTACACAATAACAAAATATATAGTTATCCTACACTAATATTAGTTTATCACAAATTACATTTTTTAACAATAACTAATTTATATTTTAAATCTATTTTTTTTATTTTGATATAGTATTATAATTGCACAAATAATGATTATAATTATTAAAATAACATAATAATATTTAGAATAATAATTTATTATTTTGTCTATTAAATCATCTTTTACAGTAATTTCACTGTCATCTCCATCATTTTTAGATTCTAATGATTGTTTATATTTCTTAACCTGTTCCGTAAAAGTATTATAACTAATCTCCTGTTTTAACCATTTATTACACAATTGAAACTCTTCTATTCCTTTACATATTTCATTTTCATAATATTGATTATAACTTGGTAGTTTTATGTACTTTGTTAATAATTTTTTATTGTCACATCCCTCTCCTACAGCATACATAGAAAAAGATACACTTGACAAATTTTTTAAACCATAAATTGTCAATTCACCATTTGTGGTATTTTCATAATTATATCTTTCATTACTATCATTATTTATTATATACATATTTGGAGTTAAATTATTTATAGTTAAATTAAATATAGCTTCACCGTTTTCTATATAATAATCATAAGAAAAATTTACATTAGATGATATACCACGTAGTTCTGATAAATATGAATTATTGCATTTTGCACTTACAACATGAATATTAAGAATAAATAATAAAATTATTAAAATTATAAACTTAACTTTTTTCATTCTATTCTCCTCTTATCTTATATACATATCTATTATTTCTAAATTCAAATACTATATTAATTTTTTCTGCAAGTGCGATTTCATTTTTTATACCTATATAATTTATATTTTTATTTGAAACTTTTAAACTTTTAATATCTTCAAATAAATTATTTTGTTTATATATTTGATTGTTAATATAATACTCTATATAACCATACTGTGCTAATAAATCATAGAAAGTACTATAATCACTATTTTGACTGTTATATTCTATATTTAATTTCAAAATATTTTTGTCAAAATTAGTATCAAGTGTTGGTTTTAAGTATTCATAAGATTCAAAACAATTATTATTTTTAGTGCAATAGTTATAATTAATTTTATATTTATTTTGTATATCGATTGATGATATCTTGAAATTAACATTTTTTAACATTTTCTCTTTAAATTCAAGTTTATCACCCAATTTATATTCATATTCTAATTTGTTTTTAATATCTTTTTGAACTTTCAAATCTATCAATTTATTATCATTTATAGAAACATAATTTAATATCATTTTACTATTTAAATATATATCAGGAATTTCATATACCACTATATAGTTTTTTAATTCAGTATTCAATTTGTTTTGTCTATAGCACACTCCAGCATCTGTTAACTTTGAACAATACTTTAACGTATTTGTTATTTTATAATTTTCTATATCTAAAATCAGATCTTTCAAATATAAAGTTTTATCCTCCTGCCAAGATGCTATATCTATATCTACAACAACTAAGTTTTTCTTGTCTAAATTAACCAAATATGATTCATTTACAATAAAATCAATTCCATTACTACTAATTAATGTACCTTCTTTAATATTGTTGTTAGTTACATAAATAAAATAATATATTCCTACACCTATAAGCATTATAAAAGATAGTATTCCTAAATTTATTTTAAATTTATTTTCAATATATTTATATCTTAAATTTCTTAAACTTCTTCTTAAATTTCTTCTTTTTTCATTTACATCAAAACTAATATTTACTTCTATTTCCTCTTTATCTGAATCGCTTATACTAAGTTTATTTAAATCAGATGAAAAATCAAATTTTTTAAAATTTAATCCTATACCACGTGTGAAAAAGAATAAAAAAGTGATTGACTCAGCCATCATAGTTAAAACCAATAGATCATGAGTCAACTTAACTACTTTAATATTTAAAATAACACTTTCCATACTTTCCAAAACACTTTTACTATAAACAAACAAAACAAATATAACTATAAAAAGAAATGTATTTATTATATAGAATCTATAAGGTTTATTTTTTCTAAACATTACTGCTAATATTACTAATGACAAAGCTACTACTACAATCGGTATAATAAATAAAACAGGAGAAAATAAATTTGATACTAATTCTTGTCCAACTACACTTACTGTAGAATTCAAATATTTAGAAAAAAAGCTTAATAAAAGATTTGTTTGATATATTAAATATCCAATAGATACTGAAATCAAAACATGAATTATTTTAAAATATCTTATAAAAAATGCATATGGTTTTCTTAATATCATAAATACCTTCCTATTCTTTAAATAATTATATAATAATTTAAAAAAAATTAAAAGACCTTTTATATACAATACTTGTATATTTTCTAAAAATACTTTATAATACTTATGGAGTGATATGATGAAATACGAAGTAAATATAAATGAATTTGAAGGCCCACTAGATTTATTACTTCATTTAATAAAAAAATCCAATATAAGTATAAATGAAATTAGTATAGATGAAATTACTAAACAATATTTAGAATATATAAATAAAATGGAAGAATTAAATTTGGATATTGCTAGCGAATACTTAGTTATGGCAGCAGAACTCATAGAAATTAAGTCATTTTCTCTTCTACCACGTCAAGAAATTGAAGAAGATGAATTTGAAGAAGATCCAAAAGAAAAGTTAATAAAAAGATTATTAGAATATGAACAATATAAAAACTTAACTGGTACATTTAAAGAATTAGAAGAATATAGAAAAGAAATTTATACTAAAGAACCAGATAATATGCTTGAGTATAAAGATTCTAATGACAATATTGATTATGGAGTAGATTTAAACGATTTAATTGAAGCTTTTTCTAAATTTTTAAAAGAAAAAGAATTAGATAAACCATTAGCTACCAAAGTATCAACTAAAGAATATAGTGTCGGTAAAAGAAGTTTTGAAATAAGAAATATTTTGAAGAAAAAGAAAAAAATAGAATTCAGTGAACTTTTTGATATATGTACTAAAGAATATGTAGTAGTTACTTTCTTAGCTATACTTGCTATGTCAAGAAAGCAAGAAATAGATATTGAACAAGAAAGTAATTTTAAAAATATAATAATTAAAGAAAAAGGTGTTAAATAATGGATGAAATAAAAGCAGTTATAGAAGGTTTGTTATTTATAAGTGGTGAAGATGGACTTACTTTAGATGAAATTACTAAAATAGTAGAATTAGATAAAGAAGAAGTTAAAAAAGTTATAAAAGATTTATATAATGATTATGAAAATATAAATAGAGGAATGCATATAGAATATTTAGGAGAACACTTCAAATTAACTACAAAAGCAAAACACAAAGAATACTATAAAAAATTGGTAGCAGAAGAAGAAAGTTCTAATTTAAGTCAATCATCACTTGAGACTTTAGCAATCATCGCATACAATGGTCCAATAACTAGAACAGATATAGATGAGTTAAGAGGAGTTAATAGTTCATATGTAATTAGAAAACTATTGTTAAAGGGATTAATTGAAGAAGTTGGAAGAGCTGATAGTGCTGGAAAACCAAGACTTTACAATATAACAAATAAGTTTTTAGATTATTTTGGGCTTGGAAGTGTTGAGGAATTACCTGAAATAAAAATCGAGAAAAATAATACATTAGATGATGAACAAAACTTATTTGAATCAAAATATAAAGAAGAAATTTAAAAAATATATATTAAATTATGTTATTTTATGATATAATTTAATTACTTGCCTGTGTGGTGAAATTGGTAGACGCGTTGGACTCAAAATCCAATGATAGCAATATCGTGTCGGTTCGAGTCCGACCACAGGCACCAGATTGATAGTTACTCGAACTTTTCGAGTAGTGATAAATATTAACTAGAAGTACCGTCTAGTTTTTTTGTTATTATAAGGAAAGTGAGGAGTTTTATGAAGGAAGTAAAAATATTAGAAGTTGAAAAGGAAGTTTTAAAAAGAATCGATATGATATGTAGATTTGCTTGCGCAAATGGGCAATTATTAGAAATTCATTGGGTAGAACACAAAAAATATGGAAGGTACAAAGGAAAAATTAAAAATGTGTTAAATAAAGAAAGTTATCAAAATAGAAGATTACTTTCTTTTTTATTGTCTAAAGAAGATAAATAAAATATTGATTTTATCTAATATTTGTGTTATATTAAATATGTCAAGGAAACTTGCATATAATAAAAAAGGATACATTTTGATTGGTCGAATCAAATGCAATCCCTTTATATAGGATAGCATCTGAAATCACATAGTTGTGAAATCAGATGCGTTTTTCTATTTAACTAGTAATAATATTATTATAGCAAGTAGAAGTAATATAATAACATATTGAGATAATTCCCTTTTAGTCATGAATATCACCCCTTTCTTTTATTAATCTAATAATCGAAAGGGAAAGCATCTGATATATTTCAAATGTATCCATTAACATTATATCAAACTTATGTTCTTATATCAATAGTATATATTGATTTTTTTATTTATTTAATTTATAATGTTAATAGAAAGAGAACAACGTTCGTAAGTTGTGGTTTTACCACACCAGATTGATAGTTACTCGAACTTTTCGAGATAATATAAAAACTACTTGCAAATTAATGAAATGCACCCTTTAGGGTAGACATTTATAAAAAAACTAGTTTGTGCTAGAACA
>CAVEJT010000036.1:0-8957 GCA_963616135.1 Bacteroidaceae bacterium
CATTAGAAGTATATAAGTATTTAGGATTAATATAAATATTATCTTTATCTTCTAAAAGTTTACCTTCAGTTATTAATTTCTTCACGTGATTTATATCTTTTATATTTATATTGTATTTATCTTGAAAAAATTTTTTATTTATCCCTTTAACTTTTCTAAGTCCTAATATAAATTCATTTTCTATAGTTTCTTTTAATTCTAATTTATGTGATTCATATATATAATTTTTATTTAAATATTTATTTAAACTCTTTGTATTATCATAACGGATGCCATTAACATATCCTGAAGCTCCTAACCCAAATCCATAATATTCTTCATTATTCCAATAAGTTAAATTATGAAAAGATTCATAACCATCTCTGGCAAAATTACTAATTTCATAATGATTATAACCATTTTCCTTTAATTTAGTACAAATATATTTATACATTTCATAATCTAAATCCTCATCTATATTTTTAAATTTATCAATGTATAACTTAGTATTAGGTTCTATTATAAGAGAATATGTAGAAATATGATTAATATTAAGTGACAAAAATAAATCTAAATCATTTTTTAATATATTCATATCCTCTTTTGGTATAGCATATATTAAATCTACATTAATGTTGTTAAATCCAATGCTTTTAGAAAGATTTATTTTTTCTATAACTTCTTCTTTTGTATGATGTCTATTTAAAGTTTTAAGTAAATCATTATTGAATGTTTGAACGCCTATACTTAAACGATTAACTCCATTATTATATAATAATTCAAGCTTTTCTTTGCTTATATTTTCAACATTACATTCAAAAGTAAATTCTACTTTAGAAGATAAATTAAATTTTTTTATTATATTAAATAGTTGGGTTAATTGTTCTACATTTAAACAACTTGGTGTTCCTCCACCTATATACAATGTATTTAAAATCTCACCTTTATAGTTTAAATCTATTTCATTATTTAAAGCTTCTAAATATTGATTAACCCAATCTTCATTATAATAAAACTTACTAAAATCACAATAAGAACATATAGAACTGCAAAAAGGAATATGTATGTAAGCACTCTTCATATTATTTTGTTTTTTTATTACCCATTACTATATCTAACATATCTTGTTTAGTATAGTTTTGTTTATATAATTCTTGCATTATTTCCCTAACCATAATTCTACAGGTTAATTCTTCATCTGGAAGTGAAAAATTAAAGTTTCTATTTTTTATTTCTCCTACTAGTACATTTACTACTCTAGAATAACATAGTTTTATTTTTTTTATATATTCTTTTCTTTTTTCTTTATCACTTATTAAAGTTACACTTCTAATTGGTACATCTGGCCAAGCTAATAAATCTAAATTGTTATCTTTCATACTACCACCTATTATAATTGTAACATATTTTATCACAAAAAAAAAGGAATTTTAATTATTTAGTTCTTCCCTTTTCTAATTCCTTATTAGGATTAAATGCATTATTTATTTTTTGTGTTACTTCCTTATCATATAATATATTAACAAAGTCTTGATCTACTATTCTTTTTAACAAATAGTATGGTATTCTAATTTGATTAGCCGTTTGTCTAACATTATAATTATTGTTTATTAAAGTATTTACACAATTAATAAGCAATTCTTTTTTATTTTGTATACCTATTTGATTAAAGTTATTTTCTATATTTCTTAAATAAACTACTTTCTTGTAACAATCTTCTTTAAGAATGTGCTCCAAAGAAAGATCATTTAATGCACTTATAACATTTTGATATGATATTCCACTTGATTTAGCCATTTCATCAACATTACAGTCACTAAATAAATAAGTAGAAATTATATCAACAGTTCTATATTCATATTCATTTAAATAATGAACATCGTCTCTTAAAATGGCTAAGTTTTTCTTATCTTGTATTAAAATTTTATTTGCAGAATGATTTTGAGAATCTCTTAGTTTTGATGTTTCATCAATTCTTTTCATCAATATTTCATAGGTGTTTTCACCAAAGTTCTTTTCTAAGAATTCTTTATCTTCTATAATTTTTTTTAATGATGTATATGACAAGAAATTTCTTCTAGCTATTTCAGTGATTCTATATCTAGTATTCATTATATCGTCAATTATTTTTGAAGTTATTTTAACCCTTTCTTTGTATTTTTCTTGATCAGATACAAGTTCAATATTTTTTATTATTCTAATTAATTCATTATACTCTTTTTCATCTAATATAGTCATAATCAAATCTTTATCACTTAAATATTTTTTTATTAAATCTGGACTCATATTTATATACTTTGAAATTACTTCTATATTAGTTTCTTCATATACAGCAACAAACATAAGCACACGTAACAATCTTTCTATTTTAGATGTTTTAAAGTATTTATTTTCATTTAGTTTTCTAATTTTTTGTTTTAAATCCATATTATTCCTCTTCCATTTTTAACACAGACAAAAATGCCTCTTGTGGTACCTCTACACTACCAACCATTTTCATCCTTTTTTTACCTTCTTTTTGTTTTTCTAATAATTTTCTTTTTCTTGAAACATCCCCACCATAACATTTAGCAAGTACATTTTTCCTTACTGCTTTAATATCACTTCTTGAAATTACTTTAGTTCCTATTACAGCCTGTATAGGTATTTCAAACTGTTGTCTAGGTATTAGTTTTCTTAAATTTTCTACAATTGATTTACCTCTATTATAAGCAAAATCTCTATGTACTATTAGGCTTAATGCATCAACTATATCACCATTAAGTAGTATATCCATTTTTACTAAATCACTTGGCTTATATCCAATAAGTTCATAATCAAATGAAGCATATCCTTTAGTATAACTTTTAAGTTTATCAAAAAAATCATAAACTATTTCAGATAAAGGAATTTCATAATGTATATTTACTCTTGTAGTATCTATATATTCCATTGACACATAATTACCACGTTTATTTTGACATAATTCCATAATAGGTCCTATATATTCACTAGGTACAAATATATTTGTTTTTATATAAGGTTCTCTTATCTCTTTTATTTTTTGTCTATCTGGCATTTTAGCAGGACTATCTATATAAACTGTAGTTTTATCTGTAAGATCTATTTCATATATTACAGATGGACTTGTAGCAATCAAATCTATACCAAATTCACGTTCTATTCTTTCTTCTATTATTTCCATGTGAAGAAGACCTAAAAATCCACATCTAAATCCAAAACCTAAAGCCTGTGATGTCTCTGGTTCAAATTCAAGTGAAGCATCATTTAATTTTAATTTTTCTAAAGCTTCTCTTAAGTCTGGAAATTTACTTGATTCAATCGGATATATACCACAAAATACCATAGGTTTCATAGGCTTATAACCTGGAAGTGGTAAAGTGCTTGGACTATCTTCCTTTGTTATTGTATCTCCTACTTTTACATCCTCTATCTTCTTTATACTAGCACATAAATATCCAACTTCTCCAGTTGTAAGTTCTTGTTTTTTTTGAACATGCGGTGTATGTACTCCAAGTTCTACTACATCATAGGTATTATTAGTCGCAAACATCTTTATTTTATCTCCAACTCTTACTTTACCATTAACTACTCTTATAAGAGTTACTATACCTCTATATGAATCAAAATAACTATCAAAAATAAGAGCTTGCAATTTATCATTTTTATTGCCCTTTGGTGCGGGAACTCTTTCTATAACAGCCTCTACTAATTCTTTTATACCGATACCATTTTTAGCACTACAAAGAATTATTTCATCTTCACTAAATCCTAAATTATCAATAAGTTCACTTTTAACTTTATCAATATTAGCATTAGGTAAATCTATTTTATTTATAACAGGTATAATAGTTAGATCATTTTCCATAGCTAAATATAAATTAGCAAGTGTTTGAGCTTCTATTCCTTGTGCAGCATCTACTACAAGAATCGCACCTTCACATGCTGCAAGACTCCTTGATACTTCATATGTAAAATCCACATGCCCTGGTGTATCTATCAAATGTAGAATATAGTCTTCATTTTTATAATTATATTTAAGTTGAACAGTATTTAATTTTATAGTAATACCACGTTCACGTTCTATATCCATACTATCTAAAAGTTGTGCTTGACGTTCCCTTTCTGTAATAGCTCCTGTTATATCTAATATACGATCTGCTAAAGTACTCTTACCATGATCTATATGAGCAATTATAGAAAAATTTCTAATATTTTCCTGTTTCATTTGTTTCACCTATTCAATTATACCAAAAAAACACATTAAATTAAATATGTTTTTACTTATAGTTATCTAAAACATATTGTTTTAGTGCATTTTTGTCATTTATTAATAACTTATTTATTAATTTATACTCTATATCATTCATAATATCTTTTAAAAATTTACCTGGTTTTTTACCTAATAATTCACAAATTTCCATAGGTTCAATTTTTATATCTGTTTTATTATGAATATATAAACTATTATATCTTTCATTAACTATTTTTTTATCAATACCCTTTATTTCACTTACAATAGTAGATAAATAAAGTCCATATTTATATAAATTGTTATAATTTAATAAATCTTTATTTAGTAACTCTCTAATTTTTATTATAGAATCTTTTTCTGTATTATTAAATGAATATTTATCTATATCACCTACTTGTGCCCACACTCCAATTAAATACGTAGTAGGCACAAGTGTATCCAAATTACTTAGATCAAGTACTTCATCTAACCCCAACTCTCTTATTAAAGATATACCTGACATTGCATTTGGACTAGAAAAAACCTTATCTAATTCCTCTTTTTTTCTATAATATGATAAATTTTTCAATAAATCTTTATGATTGATTATTGCAGTTTTTAATTCATCATCTAATTTAAACCCAAGAGTAGTAGCAAATCTAATAGCTCTAAGTATTCTAAGTGAATCTTCAAATATTTTGATATCTGCATCCCCAACAGTTCTTATTATTTTATTATTAATATCCTCTTTACCATTCAATAAATCTATCAAGGTACCATTTGAATCTATACACATAGTATTCATAGTAAAATCTCGTCTTTTTAAATCTTCTACTAAACTAGATATATATTCTATTTCTATAGGTTTTCTATTATTTAAATATTTAATATCTTTTCTAAAAGTAGTTATTTCAAATCTCTTATTATGAATCAAAAGAGTTACTGATCCATATGATGTAGTTGGTAAAATAGAATCACCAAAAATATCTTTTAATTGTTTAGGTGTCGCACTTGTACAAATATCATAATCAACACTATCATACCCCATATATAAATCTCTTGGATATCCACCTACTAAATATGCTTTATATCCATTACTATTTAATTTTTTTAAAACTTTAAGTGCACTCTCATTCATCATATCACCCAGTATTATTATATCACCTTTATAGCATTAAATTATATAAATCCAATTTTATTTTTATAAAAGTGTAAAGAAAAACTCATAAATGAGTTTATCTATTTTCTCTATCTATAAACCATGCATTACTAATATCACAACTACTACTAGAAGGTGCTGGATTTGGCATATCTAATTTTATTAAAGATGGTATTTTAAATCCAGAACCAAAAGCTATACAAGTACCAGGTTGTAACAATTTTAATTTTTTTATTACTTCTACTGTTATATTAGGTATCATTTGCCTAATATACTCTACATCTGTAGGATGAAGCATTTTAAATATTAAGAAATTACTACATTGGGAAAGAGCAGTTGTTGATAATTCTGAAGGTCTTTGAGATATTAAACCTAACATTACGGCATACTTTCTACCCTCTTTTGTAATTCTATCAAAAATATTATATCCTATTACATCTATATCTGAATCATTTTGTACATATCTATGAGCTTCCTCTAGAATTATATGTATAGGTAAACTTGCCCTTCTTTTTAAATTTTTAGAATACTCAAAGAATAATTTAGAATATATTTTTGTAAGAGTTTTAGCAAACCTATCATCTACATAATTTATATTAAAATTAATTATTTGAGCTTTTCTACCATTAAGAGTTAATATCTCTTTTATAAATCCATCTCTTGTCAAGTATTCATCCATCTCAAAGTATTTAGCATACTCCCCATTTACTAAACTTCTAAGTCTTACTTTTAATACATTATAGTCATCAAATACTTTATCACTACTTAATATTCCCTCTGATATTAAAGCAAACTCAAAAGCAGAATATAAGTCCTTTAAAGTATATTTAAAACTCCCATCTGGTAAGCTTAAATCTATATCATCAATTAAAAACTGGTTAATAAAAGTAGTTAATAATTCCATTTCTCTTATTTTACCTGTAGCATCTATAAGTAAGCATTGTTTTAATGGTCTTGTATATCCTGGTTGATATATTGGAGTTTCTAAGTTTAAATCCTTTGTATTATAATGACTTAAAACAGAAAATATTTGATCCCTTATTTGTGCTGGAGCTTTTCCGCTTGCTAAAATATCTAATATTGCTCTAGCTATTATATCATTTTTACTTTTTATTACTTCACTTTCTTCTCTAGCAAATATATTAACAAGTTTTAAAGCCTTCTCTATTATAGGTAGTTGACTTCTTGAATTAACTTCTAAAAGAAGTGCTATATCATCAACAGTAAGTAACCATAAAGGTATTTTTAAAAGTGGCACATCTTCTTCTTCAACGTTTGTAGTATAGGCTTTAAAACTTAATTCTGGTACTTTTTGATTTATTTCCTTAAAAGCACTATGATACTCTCCATATGCATCAAAAAGTAAAATACTTGCTTTGTACGCTATAGAATTTTGCTTTTCAAATAAATTCTGGAAAATACGTGATACACTACATGATTTACCACTACCAGTTGACCCAAATATAGCAAAATGATTACTAAAAAAATCATTAATATTTACACCTATTTTAACTCCATCATATATAGGACTCATCCCTATATATAAATCTCTTCTTTCATTATATGTAGGCATTCCTATTATATAATTAATCTTTTCTTTTGATACTAATTTTACTACAGCTCTAAATGACGGTTTTTTAGATATACCAAATTTAAAATCATTATCTATAAATTCCCCCATTAAATTAATATAAGCTAAATTATCTTTAACTTCTTCTATTTCTCCTATTATTTTCTTTTCTCCATCATCAATCATCACATATAAATTTATTATATTTTGCATTTCTTCTACTTTGACATTTAATTTAAGTATTATTTTATTTTCTTCTATACCTATAATATTACCTAACATATCACACCTACCTTATATTAATATTATACATTAAAATACTATAAAAAAAAAGATTAAATTAAAAAATGATAGCTATCATTTGAAACTATCATTTTATACTCTAATTTACTACAGTAACACTGCTTGTTTTACAACCATCAAACATACCACCTTTATTACCTACCTTTTTTGTAGTCCATTTGCTTCCTACTTTTATTAATTCTAAATTACTGCAGTTATAAAACATAACACCCATATCAAACACTTTCGATGTATCAAAACTACTTAAATCTAAACTTGTTAAACTACTACAATTTCTAAACATACTGTACATATTTGTTACTTTTGTGGTGTCAAATTTACTTAAGTCTAAACTTATAAGACTGCTACAGCCTGAAAACATACTACTCATAGAAGTTACTTTTGTAGTGTCAAAGTTACTTACATCTAAACTTTGAAGACTGCTACAACCTCTAAACATACTACTCATATCAGTTATTTTTGAAGTGTCAAAATTACTTAAATCTAAACTTACAAGGCTACTACAGCCTGAAAACATGTCACCCATACCAGTTACTTGGGATGTATCAAAATTGCTTACATCTAAGTTTGTAAGACTGCTACAACCTGAAAACATATCACGCATATCGGTTACTTTCGATGTATCAAAATTGCTCAAATCTAAATTTGTAAGACTGCTACAACCTCTAAACATGCTACCCATACCAGTTACTTGGGATGTATCAAAATTGCTTAAATCTAAATTTGTAAGACTGCTACAATTTCTAAACATCCATTCCATATTTGTTACTTTCGATGTATCAAAATTGCTTAAATCTAAGTTAGTTAAACTGCTACAGCTTGAAAACATACTACTCATAGAAGTTACTTTTGTGGTGTCAAAGTTACTTACATCTAGACTTGTTAGACTGCTACAGCCTGAAAACATGCTACCCATATTAGTTACTTTTGTAGTGTCAAAGTTGCTTACATTTAAACTTGTAAGACTGCTACAGCCTGAAAACATGCTATCCATATTAGTTACTTTTATGGTGTCAAAGTTACTTACATCTAAACTTTGAAAACTGCTACAACCTCTAAACATCCATTCCATATTTGTTACTTTTGTGGTGTCAAAGTTACTTAAATTTAGACTTGTTAAACTTCTACAGCCTGAAAACATAGAGTTCATAAGTGTTACTTTTGATGTATCAAAATTGCTTACATCTAAACTTTGAAGACTGCTACAGCCTTCAAACATACTACCCATATAAGTTACTTTTGTAGTGTTAAATTTACTTAAGTCTAAACTTATAAGACTGCTACAGCCTGAAAACATACTACTCATAGAAGTTACTTTTGTAGTGTCAAAGTTACTTACATCTAAACTTTGAAGACTGCTACAACCTCTAAACATACTACTCATATCAGTTATTTTTGAAGTGTCAAAATTACTTAAATCTAAACTTACAAGGCTACTACAGCCTGAAAACATGCCACCCATATCTGTTACTTGGGATGTATCGAGTTCAGTTAATGATTTTATTTCTTTTAATGATTTAAAATAATTAAACATAGAGCTAGATTTTTCATTCAAGATTATCTCATCTTCACTATATACATATACTGTCCCCTTTGTATCATAAAGTGCTAAAATCGTTCCATCTTGTTTATCTGATACATCTACACTTTTTAATTTTCTTAATTTTTCTTGTGTATATCCTTCTGGTAAATCTCCATCTGATAAAAATTGT
>CAVEJT010000037.1:0-8707 GCA_963616135.1 Bacteroidaceae bacterium
TAATTATAATGAATATTTAAATCATTTAAATTCTACTAAAGAATATAAAAATAAAAACTATCATGTAAATATTAGTGATTATAAAACTTTTAAAAATATAAATATTAATATATTAGAAAATAAATATGTAATTCTTTCTAAAAATTGTAATCCTACTATTCACTTTGTTATAAGACATCCAAAATTAATAGATGCTATAAAGAATTTTAATCCTATTGTAAAAGAATAAGCAGAACTATATAAGTCCTGCTTCTTTTAGTACATGCCATATACAAGAATAACTTCTTTTCCCATAAAATCTACAAAATTTTCTTATAGATGCATTACTTCGTTTATATAAACTAATTATATATTGTTTTTCTTCCTCTGTGATTGTATTTATAGGTTTTCTATTAGTGTTACCATGAACTAATGATATAGTTCCATCTTCTAGTTCTTTTTTTAATTTAAGTAAGTATTTTTCATGATAACCTGTAATTTTTGCTATTTCTTTATAAGTTAAATAACTTTCTCCATTCATAGCTTTTTCCATGAATTTAACAGCTTCTTCTTTTCTACCCATACCATCACCTAAATTCAATATATCACAAAAGTAACAAATTTACAAGATAAAATTATAATTTTTTAGTTAATGTTTTAACAAATTGTTTTGTATCTTCTACTTCATTTATAGCTTTATCATAAGTGGCTTCTAAAGATATAGTTTCATCCACTTTTTTGTTTGAAGGAATAGAAATTTTATAATCAATATTACCACTATTATCTTCTTTAATTAAAATATTGTTATTTTGATAAACTCAATTAAACCCTTAAAAGCAAATCAAATATAATCAATTTTTTAATGAATTTATTAAATCTACTTTATCGATTTTTTCCCAAGGAAGATTATCTTTACCAAAATGTCCAAAACAAGTTGTTAAATTATAGATTGGTTCTTTTAAATTTAGTTCATTTATTATATTAGAAGGTTCAAAATTAAATACTTTATTTATAATATCTAAAATTTTATCTTCACTTATTTTATTAGTATTAAATGTATTAATATAAATTGAAACTGGTTTTGATACACCTATTGCATAAGCAACCTGAAGTTCTAATTTATCTGCTAAAGAAGCAGCTACTAAATTTTTTGATACATATCTAGCATAATATGAAGCACTTCTATCTACTTTGGTATAATCTTTTCCAGAAAAAGCCCCTCCACCATGTGGACAAGAACCCCCATAAGTATCTACAATTATTTTTCTACCTGTAAGACCACTATCACCTACTGGACCACCTATTATAAATCTACCCGTTGGATTTATATATATTTTAGTTTTTTCATTTATCATACCATTTGGAATTACATAATCTATAACATATTTTTTTATATCTTTTCTTAAAAGTTCTAAATCTACTAAATCATGTTGTGCTGAAATAACTATAGTATCTATATATTTAGGTTTATTATCTTCATATAACACTGTTACTTGAGTCTTTCCATCTGGCCTTAAGTATTTGATTGTTTTATTCTTAAAAACCTCATATAGGCGTTTAGAAAGCAAATTAGCCATATATATTGGATATGGCATATAACTCTTTGTCTCATTTGTTGCATATCCAAACATTAAGCCTTGATCCCCAGCTCCAATACTACCAGTATCAAGAGAATTATCAACTCCCATAGCAATATCATTAGATTGATGATTAATATTTAATTCAACTTTCACATTATTACCATTGAATCCATATTTGTCATCATCATACCCAATATCAATGATTGTGTTTCTTACAATAGATTCTATATCGATATTGGCTTTACTAGTAATTTCACCCATTACTACTATACCATTTTTATGAGCACACGCTTCACATGCAACTCTAGAATTAGGATCTTCTTTCAAATATTCATCTAAAATCCTATCTGATATTTGATCACATAACTTATCTGGATGTCCAGGTGTTACTGATTCTGATGTAAATAATTTTTTCATAAATACCTCCTTTTTTACCTTAAAAAGAAAGCACATAGAATAATCTATGTGCTATATGATTATCCTTATCTTCCGATATAATATCGCAGGATTTAGCACCTAACTTAAATAGGTTGCCGGATTTCATAGGGCCTGTTCCCTCCATCACTCTTAATAAGGTAAATTTTTATTTACAAATATATTTTAATATTATTTATTATTTTTGTCAATTACTTTTTCTTAATAAATACTCTGACTGTATAAAAAAGGAAACATACCATAATTGCTATATATATCCATAACAATACAGTACATAATATTCCATTTGTATATTTAGATATTATAGATGGAATTGAACCTGGAAAAATACTATTTACCCATACATCAAAACCCTTTATACCTATATTATTTGCTATAAAATGTAACAATCTTAAAAATATATCAATAATTGCAAAAGCATAAACTAACTTAGAAAATTTTCTAAACCAACAAAGTGCAAAAATAACTAAAGCTACTACTATTATTGCATCTATATACATACAACCACCTCTATCATACTTATTAAGTATAACATATTTATATTATAATTTCAAGCAATTATATTTTAACTAAACTACAGTCTTTTTACTGATTGAAATTCATTATTGTTTTCTTTTACATTTACATCTAAACTTATTATAGAATCACATATTTTATAAAGATAAAATTGTTTTATTTTTGATAAATCATTCTCACCAAGTGCATATTGCATAGCCTCACCATATTTTTGTTTTTCTTTATTTTCTATATAAACTGGAGGTATGTTAGCTAATCTAAATAACAAGTTAATAAAAGCTCTAACACTTCTGCCATTACCATCACCAAATGGATGAATTTTTATTAACTTACACTTCAATTCTATACATTTGTCTATATAAGATAATATTTTAGTAGGATTATTATTCTTACCTAATTCAATACCATTTTGTACCAAACTATTTGTTTCATCTTTCAACATATTCATTTCATGAACTATTAAACTTGGAGAAACAATATCAATTCCCGTATTAGGCAAAAATCTTTCATCTTTTCTATACTTACCGCCAAATTCTGGAAAAGGGGTTTTAGAATACAAAATCTCATGAATATCCGATAAAGTATATAAACTAATACTATCAAAATTTTCATTTTTTTGTATATAGTCATAAACAAGTCTTAATCCTTGTTGCTCTTCTTTTGTATGAACTTCTTCTAATTTATTCTCATTATATAAATATCTTTCTTTAAAATTTTTATCCGAAATATATTTATCTTTAAATTTATCATATATTCTTCCAAACATTGGATGCTTAACACATGAATAATATGTTAGAATTATAATTTCTGGAGTCTTATCTTCTATACCAAAGAGTCTATGCTCATGTTTTCTTTGTTTATAACCATCAAACATTAACGATATATATATTCTAGCATTATCTTCATCTAAACTTTTTAATGATTCTAATATTTCATCCATAATAACTCACCCATTAATATATTATCATTTTAATTGTATTAAGTCAAAAAAATAATCCTTTTTGGATTATTTTAATGCATTTAATAATTCTGCTTTTTTCATAGTTGTATATCCTTCGATTTTTTTCTCTTTAGCTAGTTTTTTAAGTTCAGCTACAGTTAATTTAGATAAATCAGTTTCTTCTTTTTTTACTGATTCTTTTACTTCTTTTTTAGATTCTGCTTTCTTTTCTACTTTAACAGTTTTTCCTTCTAAAGCAGCTTTAGCTGTTTCTACTAATTTAGTAAATGTAGCAGCATCATCTATAGCTATTTCACTTAACATTTTTCTATTAATTTCTATTCCAGCTTTACTTAATCCTGAAATAAATTTAGAATAACTAATATTATTCATGCGACATGCAGCATTAATTCTTGTAATCCATAATTTGCGCATCTCTCTTTTGTTTTGTTTTCTATCTCTATAAGCATATTTTAAAGAGTGCATAACTTGTTCTTTAGCAGTCTTATAAAGTTTATGTTTACTTCCAAAATAACCTTTTGCTAATTTTAAAACTTTTTTTCTTCTATTTTTGTGAATATTTCCACCTTTAACTCTTGCCATTTTGTATCCTCCTTCTTAATTAAAATTGTACTTTTTTAAATCTGTTAGCATCTGCCTTACTTAATGAAGATGCCTTTCTTCCTGCCCTATTTGAAGCAGTATTTTTCTTTCCTGTGTTATGTCTTGTTCCTGGATGTCCTATTTTAACATCATTTTTTCTAGCATTCAAAACTTTTTTAGTTCCTTTATGTGTTTTTAATTTTGGCATAATATTCCTCCTATTTTTCCTTTTTTGGCATAAGTATCATTGTCATGTTTCTACCTTCCAAAGTTGGTTTTTGTTCAATTTCAGCTACATCTGTTAATGCATCTGCAAATTTTAATAAAACATCTCTACCTAACTCAGTATGAGCCATTTCTCTTCCTTTAAAACGAATTGATGCTTTAACTTTATGACCTTTTTCTAAATATTTACTTGAATTTTTTACACGTGTATTAAAATCATGTATATCAATTGAAACAGATAAACGATATTCTTTCATTTCTAAGTTTGCTTCTCTTTGTTTTTTTATATTTTCTTTTTGTTTCTTTTTATTTTCATATTTAAATTTGTTGTAATCCATAACCTTACATACTGGTGGATTACCATTTGGGTTTATCATAACAAGATCAAACCCTGCATAGGTAGACAAAGTAATAGCATCCTTTATTGATTTAATACCTAACTGTTCTCCATTTGGTCCAATAACCATAACTTCTTTAGCCCTAATTTGTTCATTTATAAACAAATTCTTTTCTTTGTTTGCGATAACAAACACCTCCTAATATCTTATACCATGAAAAAAGTGCATACACTAGTATCCACTTATATTAACCATTTAACTAACTAATTGGCATATACCCATTACCTTTGGTAATCAGGTGGATGTGGATACATCGCTTTCCTTTTTCATATGTATTGATTATACATTTAATTTATTGATTTGTCAATAGTTTTCATACTAATTATTAAATAAATTTGTGGTTGGAGTAGCTTTTAAATCTAATCTTGCAATTTTACCTTTTTTATAAGCAAAATAACCTGCTGCAGCTATCATAGTCGCATTATCTGTACAATATTTTATGCTAGGTATTGATAAATTTATACCTTCTTTTTCACATAATTCTTTAAATTTATTTCTAATACCACTATTTGCAGATACTCCACCTGCTATTATTAAATTTTTAACGTTATATTCTTTTAAGGCTTTCATAGTTTTTTTTGATAAAATTTCTACAACTCTATTTTGAAATGAGCAAGCTATATCTTCTTTTCTGATTTTATTACCACGTTGTGTCTCATTATGCACAAGATTTATAACCGCACTTTTTATACCACTAAATGAAAAATTATATGAATTATCATCCATAGGTAGTGGTAAATCATATGTATCCTTACCTTCGTAAGATAATTTATCTACTAAAGGACCGCCTGGATATGGAACATTTATAACACGAGCTACTTTGTCGTAACACTCTCCAACCGCATCATCTAGCGTTCCACCTATTTTTTCAAATGAATAATGATCTTTCATATATACTAATTCCGTATGTCCACCAGATACAACGAGCGCTATTAAAGGAAACTTTATTTGATTATTAATATTATTCGCATATATATGTCCAGCAATATGGTGTACTGGAATTAATGGTTTATTATAAATGTATGATAATGTAACTGCTGCCTCTACACCAATTAGAAGACAACCTATTAATCCAGGACCATAAGTAACGGCAATTAAATCTATATCATCCATTTTCATGTTTGCTTTATTTAAACATTCTTCTATAACTATAGTAATATTTTCAACGTGCATACGACTTGCTATTTCAGGTACAACCCCTCCATAATTTGCATGTGTATCCATTTGTGATAAAACCACTGTTGCGATTTCATCACATCCATTTTTTACTATAGAAACACTTGTTTCATCACAACTACTTTCAATTCCTAATACATAAGTATCATTCATACTTATCACCTATTTCCTTTAACATCAAGTACCCATCTTCATCTTTATAATAGTTTTTTCTTACAGATACTATAGAAAAACCACTTTTATTATAAAAATTTATAGCTGGAATATTATTTTTTTTAACTTCCAAAGTAATATTCTTAGCTTTATAGTTTTCTTCTATATATTTTAATAATTTTGTAGCTACGCCAATTTTTCTATATTTTGGATCTACTACAATATATTCAATTTCTATTCTATCATATATATAATCAAACACTAAAACACCTTTAATCATTTCATCAAAATATATAATAACTTTAGTAAATTGTTCACTAAATATTTTAGAATCTATAGAATAATTAAAACAATTTAATAATTCATTTACTCTTTTAAAATCACTTTCTTTTAATTCTCTAATCATTCTTCAATCTATTTTCCTCTGCTTCTGTTAATTTTAAATAATTTGGATTTAAATTATGTGGATTAACTCCAGCATCAAACTCATGCTTTTTTACTATCTTTGTCAAATTCACATTAGGATTAATAACACTTACGCCTGTGAAATCATCATAAGACACAAATTCATATCTATCATCTTTATCTTTCAATAATTCACTAATATTTATTAATCTATCACTCATAATACAATTTAAATTTTTATCATAAATGCCTGCAAAAACATTACCTCTTCTAGCATCTATCATAGGAACAATGAATTCTTTTGATGTCTCTGTTGTAGATAATATTTCTAAGCTAGATATAGGTACAATAGGTTTATTTAATGCCCATGCTATAGTTTTACATACAGTAACGCCAACTCTAATACCGGTAAAAGAGCCTGGCCCATTTGATACTAATATTTTATCTATATCATTTAAAGAAAAATTTAATTTTTTTAGTAAATTATCTATTATTGGTAATATTTTAGAAGACATATCTGAGGTAATATATTCTTTATGTTCTAACAAAATTTCATTATTAGTTAAAATTGATACAACCATATGAGAAGATGTTGTATCAATTATCAAATATTTCATAATACAGCCTCGCATAACTCTTCATACTTTTTGCCATAAGGAGTTATTATTAACAATCTTTTATTTTCATCAATTACCTTAAATTTTATTTCTAGTCTTTCTTCAGGTAATATATCTTTAATTGTTTTAGCCCACTCAATTACTACAATACCACCTTTATTAAAATATTCCTCAATTCCTACACCTGTAGTATCACCATCTAATCTATACACATCCATATGATAAAGTGGCAATTCACCATATAAATATTCTTTAATAATAGTAAAAGTTGGAGAAGTAATATTTTCTTCTATACCTAAACCATTAGCTAAACCTTTAGTAAATACAGTTTTTCCACTACCTA
Organism: Bacteroidaceae bacterium; assembly: GCA_963616135.1. Classification (GTDB taxonomy): domain Bacteria; phylum Bacillota_I; class Bacilli_A; order RF39; family UBA660; genus UMGS1613. The sequence continues at coordinate 7,371 of CAVEJT010000037.1, forward strand.
ATTCACCATCTAAACAAATTACCATGTTAGGAAATTTTTCTGATTCAAAATTTTGGGCTAACTCTATTGTTTCCATTTCATTTCTTGTAGTTATTCTATATTCCATTTCAATCACCAATATAATTATACATTAACAAATATATTATTTCAATATAAAATAATATAATTAATATTATATTTACACTCAAATAATATTAGTTAATAAAAAGTCTTGAATTGCAATATATTCAAGACAAAAATACAAAAAAAAATTGGCAACTTGCTATCTTCGCTGTAACACTATTTTCGCCGTAAAAGAGCTTAACTACTGTGTTCGAGATGGGAACAGGTGTATCCTCTTTGCTATCGTCACCAATAAATATAGAGAAATAATTCTCTGAAAACATGATAATGTGTAATCTATCAAATTAGAAATAATTATAGGATTAAATCCTCGATCTATTAGTACTGGTCAACTCAACGTATCACTACGCTTCCATCTCCAGCCTATCAACCTTGTAGTCTTCAAGGGATCTTACTTCTTAAAGAATGGGAAAACTCATCTTGAAGTTGGCTTCCCGCTTAGATGCTTTCAGCGGTTATCCATTCCATACATAGCTACTCTGCACTGCAACTGGCGTTACAACAGATACACCAGAGGTATGTCCATTCCGGTCCTCTCGTACTAGGAACAGCTCTCCTCAATTTTCCTACGCCCACGACGGATAGGGACCGAACTGTCTCACGACGTTCTGAACCCAGCTCGCGTGCCACTTTAATGGGCGAACAGCCCAACCCTTGGAAGCGACTTCACCTCCAGGATGTGACGAGCCGACATCGAGGTGCCAAACACCACCGTCTATATGAACTATTGGGTGGTATCAGCCTGTTATCCCCGGGGTAACTTTTATCCGTTAAGCGACGACCATTCCATACTGAATCGCCTGATCACTAAGCCCTGCTTTCGCACCTGCTTGACTTGTAGGTCTCGCAGTCAAACTCCCTTATACCTTTACACTCTGCGAATGATTTCCAACCATTCTGAGGGAATCTTTGGGCGCCTCCGTTACTTTTTAGGAGGCGACCGCCCCAGTCAAACTGCCCACCAGACACTGTCCCTACACCAGATTCATGGTGCCAGGTTAGAAATTCAATTTACTAAGGGTGGTATTCCAAAGGTGACTCCACTAGAACTAGCGTCCTAGCTTCAAAGTCTCCCACCTATTCTCTACATAGCAAACCGAATCTCAATATCAAGCTACAGTAAAGCTCCACGGGGTCTTTCCGTCCTGTCGCGGGTAACCTGCATTTTCACAGGTATTAAAATTTCACCGAGTCTATGGTCGAGACAGTGCCCA
>CAVEJT010000038.1:0-8436 GCA_963616135.1 Bacteroidaceae bacterium
GTGACTTAGAAGAACTTAATGCCTTAAAGGGAGACGATAAAGTGGAAAGAATAAAAGAAGAGATTAAATATTTAAATGAGGATCCAGAGTTTGTTAAATATATGAGTGATGAAGATGAAGCTAGACTTCTTAAGAATACCTTAAAGACTGATGCTTATGAAGAAGGTGTTGAAGATGGTATTCAAAAAGGAGCTAAAAATCAAAAATTTTCTACAGCTAAAACTTTAAAAGAGAACAATGTACCTATAGATATAATTATTAAATCAACAGGACTTACAGAAGATGAAATAAACAGCATATAAAAGGAATTGGATTACTCCAATTCTTTTCTTTATATTATAAATTTCAATATATTATCTAAATCATTTAAAGTAGACTTATCTCCATGCCCTGGATATATAACTATATCTTTATTATATTTTTTCATTTTATTTAAACTATTTATCATATCTTTTTTATTACCACCTGGTAAATCCATTCTACCAATTGTATCTTTAAATAAAAAATCACCTGTAAACATTACATTATGTTCTTTAAAATATATTGTTATAGAATCATCTTTATGTCCAGGAGTATATATAACATTAAACTTAAATTTATCTATAGAATATTCTTTTTCTTCTAGATTTTCTTTTTTTAATATTAATGAATTATCAAAATAATTTAAGGCTCCTATATGATCAAAATGACTATGGGTAATTATTACACCAACAACCTTTTTATCACCTATTTTATTTTTTATTTTTTCATATTCATCTCCAGGATCTATTACAATACACTTACCGTCTATACTAAGTATATAACAATTAGTTTCTAAATCTCCTACAATAACTCTTTCTATTTTCATTTAATCACCAAATATATATTCTATTATTTTTTCTTTTATATCAGATGGTAAATCTGTTGCGCTCGCTAAAGGATGCCCTCCTCCACCATAAAAACTAGCAAATACATTAGTAGGTTTATCATTTTTAATACCTCTAAAACTTATATGATCTTCCATATTTATTATACAAATAAAGTCTACTTTATCTTCATAAATATGAGCTAAATAATTACCAAGTTCACTTCGATATCTTGAAGCAAAAACAAAACCAATATTATAATTCTTTACTGACTTAATTATTACTTTATCTTTCATAGATTCTAAATAAAAACTTTTTTGTTCATTTAATGATTTTAATATAGTTAAATCTATTTCAGAAAAATAAAACTCATTATGTATCTCTAAAAATTCAGTATACATTTCTATAAAAGTATCCCTACCATAGAAATGTAATAAAGAATTTAAATTTTTAGCATCCTCAATTAAATCAGTAAATTGCCAAGTATCATTTTCTCTTACTAATTCAACAAATGTTATAACACTATTTTTTTTAAGTACATCAAAATCATAATTTTTTCTTAAGTATTCATAAAATAAAGTTGTACCACATACTTTAAAACCATTCACATCTTCACTTACATAAGCAAAATTATACTTGTTTAAATATTTTCTACTTTCATGATGATCAAACAATTTAAATTTTTCATGATACTTACTATTAATTATTTTTTCTGCACATTCTTCTTCTATTCCTAAATCTGTTATTATAATCTCATCATAAGAATCAAAATAATCATTATCTAAATTTTCCTCTATAAATTTACTTAAATCATTTATATCAAATAATTTATATTCAAAATCTTCTTTTAATAAATTTAAAAGTATTATAGGAGATATACCATCTAAATCAGCTATATGTGACAATAATAGTTTCATACCTATTCTCCTTTCAATACTTCTTCTACTGGACCATAAGTTTTCCTATATCCATCAATTAATCCATAGGTATGAATTGCCTCAATATGTTTTTTAGTAGGATATCCCTTATGTTTAGCAAATCCATACATAGGATACTTTTTATCTATCTCATACATTTCTCTATCACGGGTTACTTTAGCAAGAACACTTGCTGCCGCTATAGTTATACTTTTAGCATCCCCTTTTATTATAGGAGTATGTGGTATATCTAAACTAGGTAATGGCATCGCATCTGTTAATACATGTTCTAAAGGTATTTGCTTTCTTACTTTATCAATTGCGATTAACATAGCCTTACGACTTGCTTCATATATATTAATCTCATCTATTTCTTTTGGAGTTACTTCACCAATACCATAAGCTATACAATTATTTATTATATAATCATAATATAAGTCTCTCTTTTTCTCTGTTAATTTCTTTGAATCAGTTAATCCTTCACATTTAAAATCTTTAGGTAACACACAACATGCTGCAACAACATTACCATATAAAGGTCCTCTACCAGCCTCATCTGTACCACCTATGTAATTTATACCAGTCTTATATAATTCTTTTTCATATGCCCATAAATCCATATTATCACCTAATTCATTATATCACAAAAAGAAGAATTATTGATTTAATAATTCTTCTAATTTTTTCTTTTCTTCCTCTAATTTTTTTCTATCCATTTCAACTATATTAGAAGGTGCCTTATTTACATAATTTTCATTAGATAAAAGTTTTTCTCTTCTTGCTATAGAATCTTTTAATGCATTGATAGTATTTTCTTTTGCTTCTTTATCTTTTTCAGTTTCTAATTTTTCAAAGAATATTGTAGCCTTTATCTTATCTGAAGATACTTTATAAGATTTAATATCTAATGGTTTATCTATTAAATTATCTTGTATTTTTAACATCTTAATAATCATATCAATATTATCTTTTGTATAAAACAAAACTTTTAAATCTTTAGTCATATTATTTTCCGCTTTTATATTTCTAAAGTTTTTAATAAATTCTATTTCATCATCTACAATTTTTTCTTCCTCTTTAAATATATATTCTTTATTATATTTTGGATAATCAGAAATCATAATTGAATCTTTATCTTTAATAGGTAGCATTTGATATATTTCTTCTGTTACAAAAGGCATAAATGGATGAAGTAATTTTAAAATTCCAGTCAAGACATAACAAAGTACTGATTTAGTAGTATTAGATTCTGTATTAAACTTAGAAAGTTCTATATAGTTACTACAAAAATCATCATATATAAATGAATATGTTTCACTACCAAATAAATTAAATTCATATTTATCCATATGTTTAATAGAACTATTTACTATTTTCTCATATTTAGATAGTATCCATTTATCTTCAAGGGTTAAATTATCAAATGTATATTCTTTTAAATCTTCTATATTCATTAAAACAAACCTAGAAGCATTCCAAATTTTATTTATATAATTCCAAGTTGATGAAAGTTTTGTTTCATCAAATCTTAAATCAGTTCCAAAAGAAACATCAGTATTTAAATAATATCTTAGGGCATCACAACCATATTTTTCAATCATATCAAACGGATCAACACCATTACCCAAAGATTTAGACATTTTTCTACCTTCTTTATCTCTTATTAATCCATGAATTATACAATCTTTAAATGGTCTAGTATGATTAAGTTCTAATGATTGAAACATCATACGAGCAACCCAGAAAAATATTATATCGTAAGCTGTAACTAAGCAATCATTTGGATAATACTTTTCTAAATCTATAGTTTTTTCTGGCCAACCAAGTGTTGAAAATGGCCAAAGTGCACTTGAAAACCAAGTATCAAGAACATCAGTATCTTGAACCCATTCATCACCCTTTGGAGGTTCAATTCCAACATATACTTCATCACCTTTATACCAAGCAGGTATTCTATGTCCCCACCAAAGTTGACGAGATATACACCAATCATGGCAATCACTCATCCAAGAAGTTAATGTATTTTCAAATTTTCCCGGTATAAAATTAACTTTAGTATCTTTATTTAATTGATTATTTAAAAGATTTTTAGATAATGCGTTCATATCTACAAACCATTGCTTTTTAATCATAGGTTCAATCATAACTCCTGTACGTTCTGAATGTCCTACCTCATGAGTTAGTGGTTCAATACTTAAAAGTAAATCAGCTTCTTTTAAATCTTTTAAAAGTTCTTCTCTACATTCTTCTCTTGTCATACCTATATATTTTTTTGGACATTTATCATTCATAGTAGCATCATCATTCATAATAACTATTCTCTCTAAATTATGACGATTTCCTACTTCAAAGTCATTGGGATCATGAGCTGGAGTAATTTTAACTACACCAGTTCCTTTTTCCATATCTGCATGTTCATCTGTTATTACAGGTATTACTTTATTCATAAAAGGAAGTTCTACATTTTTACCAACATATTTTTTATATCTTTCATCCATTTCATTTACTGCAACAGCTGTATCACCAAATAAAGTTTCTGGACGTGTGGTTGCTACATCTAGATACTCATCTGACCCTTCTATTTTATATTTTATATGATAGAAAGCACTCTTTTCTTCTCCAAATATAACTTCCTCATTAGATAAAGCTGTTAAAGCAACTGGATCCCAGTTAATAATTTTTTCTCCACGATAAATAATTCCTTTATCATAGTAATCAACAAATACTTTAGTAACTGCCTTATTAAGCCCTTCATCTAAAGTAAATCTTTCTTTCTTATAATCAACAGATATTCCCATAGCTGCCCATTGTTCCCTAATGCTATTTGAATATTCTCTAGTCCAATCCCAACAGGCATCTAAAAATTTCTCTCTTCCATATTCATACTTATCTATACCTTGATCTTTTAATTTTTTAACAACTTTTGCTTCAGTAGCTATAGCTGCATGATCCATACCAGGAAGCCATAGACAGTCAAAACCTTGCATTCTTTTATATCTTATAATAGCATCCTGTATAGATACATTATAAGCATGTCCTATGTGCAACTTACCAGTTACATTTGGTGGAGGTATTACTATTGAATATGGTTTCTTACTTAAATCACCAGATTCAAAATATCCTTTTTCTTTCCAATTACTATATTTACCTTTTTCTACATCTATGTGGTTGTATTTTTTATCTAACATATTATCATCCCTTCTAAAAAAAAAATCACATCCTATATAAGGACGTGATTATACGTGGTACCACCTTAATTCATGTATTTCTACACCTTATGATTTAACGCATCACTCATATACGTAATATCCTATTTGCTTAGATATTAAACTCCCTTGCTACCTTCTATTAACACAACTATTAGTTTACACCAAACACTAATTCTCTTTAAATTGTAATTAATATACTCCTCAAGTTCAAAGTTTTTCTATATTATATATTATTTAAACATTAATGTCAAACATTTTTTCTACTACTTTATAAGTTACATTTGATGGTTTTACACTTGTATCTATTTCTATTTTATTTCCACCTCTAACAACTATATTTTGAAAATCCATTGATTGCTCCTTTGGATCTATTATTGCATACATAATTCTAACATTATTATTTTTACACCATTCCCCAAACTCACTATAATTCATGGCAGTCAAAGTTTCATCATTAGTAATAATAGAAATTAAACCAGCTGTTGGATTTGTCTGAATTAAATACTTTGATGGTATACTTGTATATGAATCATACCACCATGCTTTATAGGTTTCAATTTTATTTGATAGTACTCTACCATATTCTTGTGGAACATTACTATTCCAGTAATTAAATCTTTTCCCACCGTATGAAGTTGTATTTTCACTTTGTGATTTAAATACATCCTCTACAACACGTCTAACAACTTTTCCACTTTTAAAATCTATATAATCTGCATAATCCCCTACTTTTCTTAATGGTTCATCTAAATATATATTTGTTATTGTTCCTTTATATGGTTCATATTCTGTTGCACTGCTTCCTTCTTCTAATAGCATACTATTTATATCAAAATAACAACCTTGTCCATAATTATAATTCATTTCTAAATGATCAATAGTTTTTCCAGCAGAAGATACACAAGTATAATCCTTCCATGTAGCTTCATTAGCAACATAACAAGAAGATATTGTACCATTAGTATACACAAATCGCACACCTGTAGATACACCATTACCTACAATGCCTTTAGCTCTAAAACTAATTATATATTTAGTTTTTTCTTTAAATTGACCTTTCATCCAAAATTTATTGTAAGTCAATGGTGGTCGATAATAAATAACCTCAGTTCCATCAACTGTATCTTTTACAACATATTCAGTTGTGTATGTTCTTAGCCAATTATACCAACCATCGATATCAAATAAATTTTTACCAGTTACTTTCATTGGTATTACATATTTACCTATATTATTGCATGCTTCTCCACCATAGCTTTCACAGTTATCAAGTGTTACTAAATCTCCTACACTCTCAACTTCTACTGGTGTATCTGGTGTTGGTGTTCCGTTTTGCACACTTTGTCCTTCTATATGATAATCTACAATATCTAATAAATCTCCCTTTAAATCATTATAATCTACTTCTTTTCCTATCATAAAACTATATATAGAATTACTATTTTTAAACCCAACATATTTATCATTTAAATTATAGTAATTTAATACTTTATCACTTATACTTAAATAGTTATTGACTTTTAAATTATCTATTGAAACACTATCAATATAAGTATCATCTATATTATGCCCATCATTAATATAACTTTGAGTTGCTTCTTTTATCTTTTTCAAAGTATCAGAATAAGATAATTCAATATCTTGATTTATCTTATTTAAAATCTCACTTTTTAATTTATCTAACACAAGTTTTCTACTACTTAACACACTTAAAGTAACAGTTATTATTAAAATAGCCATTACAAGTATGATATACATAATAGAACTTATCGCAAACCCTTTATTATTTAGTCTCAAATAACCACTACCTTTACTATATTTAATTATATATTATTATTTAAAATATTTCAATTGTTTTTAAATGATTTTTATTATATAATAATAATGGTGATGGTATGCATATAAGAATTAGAAAGTGGGTTAAAATTGTTTTTATACTTATTATACTAATATCTACTTTTTTCTTATATAGTAGATATATAGGTACTAAAGGCTTTGTTGTAAAAGAATATTCTATTATAGATTCAAAGGTACCTGATAGTTTTTACGGAGTAAAAATAATTCAAATAAGTGATATACATTATAAGGTAACTACCACTAAAAATGATTTAATACGTATTGTTAAAGATATTAATTTACTTAAACCTGATATAGTTATATTAAGTGGTGACTTATTTGATAATAGTATAAAATATACTAATGATGATTACAATGATTTAAAAAATATATTAAAATCAATTAATTATAATATAGATAAATATGCGATTAAAGGTGAACAAGACTTAAGTAATAATAAATGGGAAGAAATTATTCAAGATGGAGGTTTTAGAAATTTAAATGATACATATGACACCATATATTATGAAAGTAATAATCCTATTCTTTTAATTGGTATAAGTTCAAATTATGAAAATAATCATATAAAAAATACTCTAGATGATATATATTCTAAAGTAAATAAGGAGTTTGATTATAATATATTAGTTCTTCACGAACCAGATTTTATAGATGAAATTAATACTAACAAATTTAATTTGATACTTGCAGGTCATTCACACAATGGATATATAGTATTACCTTTTATAGGTGGCATTATTAACAATAAATATTCTAATAAGTATAATACTGAATACTATGAAATAAACAAAACTAGAATATATATATCAGGTGGAATTGGAACTAATCGTTATAAGTTAAGATTTTTAAATAAACCTTCATATAATTTATATAGGCTAAGAAATAAATAAGTTTCTTAGCCTTTTTACATATAATTAAGTGGTGATTATATGTCAGGTGATAAAGAAATACAAGCAACAAATATTCAATTAGTAGCAATCATTGCAACTATTATTTCAGCCATTATCTCTATTATTACAACATATAATCAAAAATTAGATTTAGAAGGTAAAGACACTCCACTCACTCCTAAAGAATTATATAAGTTAACTTTATTTAATAGATTATTAATAATAGGTATAGCCCTTGTATTCTTATATGTTAATTATACACTATATAAAATATCAAAAGAAGAAGGTGAAGATTTAAAAACTTATACACTTCAAATAATTGCTTCTGTTATTACTTTAATACCAGGTCTTATAGCACTATATGTTGTTATATCATCTAATACCGAGAATATTGTTGACATTGAAAACCCTATAATATAAAACAATAAAAAACCAAACATTAGTATTTTGGTTTTTTATTGTTACTTTTTGTAGTAAGGAGTGTTATATAAGGTTTTCTTGAACCTTACGAGTACATTTTATTATATATATGTGTAAGTAATTTGTGTTATTTGTGTATTTTTTATGAAATGTTTAAATATTTTTCAAGAAAAAAAAGGAAATCAAGAAAAAAAATAGAATGATATATATGAGGAGGTGATGTTATAGTTAAATTCTATAAGTTAAAAAATGATGCTGTTTTTAAAGCTGTTTTCTGTAAAGAACATAATAGAGATTT
>CAVEJT010000039.1:0-7513 GCA_963616135.1 Bacteroidaceae bacterium
ATTTCTATATTACCACAGAAAGGATTCATCTTTACACAAAATTATTTACAGACTCGAAAAAAACAAGATAATCTTGTTTTTTTTATTTTATAATTGCTTTAATTCTTCTTACACCTGCACTAGATGCTTCTTCTTTTACAATTTTAAATGTACCTATTTCACTTGTATTTTTTACATGAGGTCCACCACATAATTCTCTTGACACATCACCAATAGAATAAACAGTTACTATATCTGGGTATTTTTCAATAAACATACATTCAGCACCACTTTTAATAGCATCTTCTTTACTCATTTCTTCTACTTTAACATCTAATCCTTCAGAAATCCATTTATTTACTAAAGCTTCAGTTTCACTCTTCTCTTCATTAGTTAATTTGTGATCACAAGAAAAATCAAAACGCATTCGCTCATCAGTAATATTACTTCCCTTTTGATGTACATCAGGACCTATTACAAGTTTTAAAGCAGCATTAAGTAAATGAGTAGCTGTATGATATTTAGTTTCTATCTCACTATTACCTGCAAGTCCGCCTTTAAACTTTTGAGTAGATCCTGCTCTTGATAATTCTTGATGTGCCTTAAATTTTTCTTTAAAACCATTAGTGTCTACTTCTATATTTTTTTCATGTGCTAACTCAACAGTAAGCTCAATAGGAAATCCATAAGTATCATATAATTTAAAAGCTAAATCTTTATTTAAAGTATTTCCTTCTAAATTATTAATCATTTTTTCAAACTCTTTTAATCCTTTTTCAAGTGTTCTATTAAATTTTGTTTTTTCATTTCTTAATACTTCTAATACAATATCTCTATTATCTTCTATTTCTTTATAATATTTTTTATATTTATCCATAATAGCTTTAGCAATTTCTTCTTCCCAAGTACTATTTACATCAATGCCAAGTTTCTTAGCATGTCTTATAGCTCTTCTGATTAATCTTCTTAAAATATAACCTTGATCCGTATTAGAAGGTTTTATACCACTTGGATCAGATGATATAAATACAGCAGTTCTTATATGATCAGCAATAATTCTCATACTTTCTGGATTTTCTTCATATTTTTTATTTGATATTTTTTCTATAAGAGAAATAATATCACTCCATACTGAAGATTTATAATTATCATTAACACCTTCAAGTACAGCAACTACTCTTTCTAATCCCATACCAGTATCTATATTTTTTTTAGTTAATTCTTCTACTCTTCCATCTTCATGTTTATAGTATTGCATAAACACATCATTCCATATTTCTACCCATCTAGAATCTTCAGGGTCAAATATTTCAGGAATTTCATCATTACTTCTAAAATAGAACATCTCTGAATCAGGCCCACAAGGTCCAGATTCTCCGGCTATCCAAAAATTATCATCACTTGTAGGGCAAATTCTTGAATCAGGTATACCTAAGTTCTTCCAAATTTCATATGCTTCTTCATCTTTTGGAATAATATCATTACCAGCAAAAACCGTAACAGCAAGTCTTTCTTTTGGTATTTTTAATACTTCAGTTAAAAACTCAAAACTCCAAGTAATTGCTTCCTTTTTAAAATAATCTCCTAAAGACCAATTACCTAGCATTTCAAAAAACGTATGATGATAAGTATCTCCTATAGCATCCAAATCGTTAGTTCTAATACATTTTTGATAATCAACAAGTCTAGTTCCACATGGATGTGTTTTACCCATCAAATAAGGAATTAATGGTTGCATACCAGCTGTATTAAATAATACACTTGGATCATTTTCTGGTACTACTGGAGCACTCGGTATTTGAACATGACCCTTGCTTTTGAAAAAATCAATGTATAAATCTTTTAAATTCATAAACCCTCCTCTATTATTTTTCTCATCTTATCTATTACTTCATCTATAGTTAAATCAGTAGAATCAATATATATAGAATCTTTAGTTCTAGTTAAAGCACCAACTTCTTTATGCATATCATTATAATCCCTTTTTTTAATATTTTCAAGTATTTCTTCATAAGAAACATTCATACCTTTTAAAGTATTTTCCTTAAATCTACGATTAGCTCTTTCAGTTACAGATGCATCTAGATAAAACTTATAGTCAGCATTAGGAAATACCACCGTTGTAATATCCCTACCTTCCATTATAACATCTTTACCTTCTGCCATCTTTCTTTGTAAATCTACAAGAATTTCTCTTAATTTTACTATACTAGATATAGGAGATACTATACGAGTAACTTCCATAGTTCTAATATCATCGCTTACATCAATTCCATTTAAATAAGTTTTTCCATCTATAAAATCAATTTTAGAACTACGAGCCATATCAACTATATTATCTTCATCTGTTATATCTATATTGTTTTTTAAAGTTAAATAAGCTATAGCTCTATACATTGCTCCTGTATCTATATAAGTTAAATTACATAATTTAGCTAAAGTTTTAGCTACAGTACCTTTACCACTTCCAGCTGGTCCATCAATTGCAACAACCTTACCCATGTTCCACCTCTTCTAATATCTTATATAATCTATTTTTTAAATTTTCATAATCATCATTTTCAATTACATAATCAGAATCATTATAATTATCTAAATCTATTTCAGTTATATGTTGTTGTTCACTTAAGGTTAATTTATTGTTAAATCCATTTCTTTTTACTCTAATACTTATAGAATCGTTATATTTATTTTTAATAGAAGTTATTTCATCTAATAGTCTTGCATCATTTATAATTATAACATCATAAAAATATGAATAAACTTCTATATCTTCTAAAATTCTTCTTATAAAAAGTTTATTATCTATTTTGTTTTTTATAAGTTCTATACCTAAATTTTGTAAAAGCTCTCTTGGTTTAGTATCCTCATTGCCATCCCAATTGCTTACATTTTTAGCATACTCTTTAATATAATGACCAAATGATATAATAATAGATTTTTTATCACCATAATACTCACTTATTAATTTTGATATCTCGCCTTTACCACTACGAGCTTTTCCTGATACTATAAATATTTTTGGTTCTTTTTTTATAAAATTCATACATTCTCCTGTTTTAAATTAATTATTTCATATTTATCATTAAAATACTTTATTATAACCTTTAATACGCCAATAATAGGAGTTGAAAGTAACATTCCAACAATACCAAAGAAATGACCAAAAAGAAGTAAACCAATTATAATTGTTACTGGATTCAATTTTGTTGTTTTACTTATAATTAAAGTTTGTAATACATTTCCTTCTATACTTTGTATTATAACAATTGCGATAAGTACAGCAATACCAATTCCTGTTCCTTGAGAAAATCCAACAATAACTGCTGGGGCTCCGCCAATATAAGGGCCAGCATATGGTATTACATTCATAAGTCCACAGAAAAGCCCAAAAAGAATTGGTGTTTTAAGACCTATTAAGGCGAATGCTAAAGTTGATACAACAAATACAAGTAAAGCATCAAGTAAAGCACCTGTAACATAACTTCTTAAAGATTGATTTATTCTATGACCTAATTCTCTTGTATCATGTCTAAATTTTTTAGGTAATAATTCTAATAAAGTACTAGATAAATTGTTACAACTAAGTAATAAGAAAAAGCCAATTACGAGTCCTACTACAAATGTGCCTATATAAGAAATAGTAGAAGTTACTATATTAATTATTATAGATGGTAATGAAGTAGAAAGTTGTGAAGATACTTCATCAAGTTTTAACAACATAGTTTTTTCAATATTCTCTACATTTATTGTACTTGAATTAACATTATTAAATAAACTCGTAGTCCATTCTTTTACATTAGAAAATATATTAGGAAAATTTTCCACAAGATCAATTGTTTGGTTATATAAAAGTGGAATAATAGCTTTTACTAATAAAATTATACAGGCAACTAAAACAACGTAAGAAAAAGCACAAGCAAGGCCTCTTCTAATTTTTTTAGATTCCAACCATTTAATAAATGGATTTAAAAGCCATGCTACTACAATACCAATAAATAATGGAGATAATATTTTTAATATTTGTAAAACAATTCCAATTATTTTTAATTCTTTAATTATTTTTAATAATACATAGGCTCCTACGACTATAAGGAGTACATAAAATACTTTTAATATATTTTTTAATATACTTATAACTTCATTTAAATTTTTTTTATTAATATCCTTATTCATAACATCACCTACTTAATTATAGCATACATAATTTAAAATATAAATATTAATTTAAAAAAATGAACTATTAAAAACTCATTAGTTCATTTTCTTTTTCTTTAAATTTTTCATCTACTATTTTATTATATTTATTTATAAGTTCTTGAACTTCTTCTTGAGATTCTTTAACAGTATCTTCTGGCAACTCAAGTTTCTTAATATCATTATTAGCATCTTGTCTTACATTTCTTAATACTATTTTACAATCCTCAGCATATTCCTTAGCTTGTTTAACATAAGTTCTTCTAGTTTCCTCTGTAAGAGCAGGAATATTTAAAATTATAAACTCTCCATTATTATTTGGAGTAAGACCTATATTTGCCTCATAAATAGCCTTTTCTACAGCACTTATACTAGATCTATCAAAAGGTTTAATACATAATTGTCTTGCTTCTGGAATACTAATAGTAGCAAGCTGCTTTAATGGTGTATCACTACCATAATAATTAACCATAATACCATCTAACATAGCTGGATTAGCCCTACCAACTCTAATATTTAAAAACCTTTTTTCTAAATTTTGTATTGCAGTTTCCATATTTAATTCTGCATTCATTAAAATATCTTCCATTATTCACAATCTCCTTTTATTATATTCAAAATTTTATCACTTAAATCATCTATATCAACAAGTACTATATCTTTAGAATTCCTTAGTTTAATTTCCACTTTATTTTCTATTATTCTTTTACCAATCGTTACTCTAATAGGGATACCTAATAAATCCATATCATTAAACTTAACCCCAATTCGCTCATCACGATCATCAAAGATAGTATCAATTCCTAAATAATTTAATTTGTTATAAAGTTCATTAGCAAACTTCATTTGTTCTTGATCTTTGGTTGAAACAACAACAATAGCAACTTTATAAGGAGCAATACTCATAGGCCATATAATACCTTTTTCATCGTGTGATTGTTCGGCTATACTTGCCATTATTCTTGGAATACCAATTCCATAACTACCCATATATGGATAATTTAATTTGTTGTTTTGATCCAAATACGTAATATTTAAAGCCTCACAATACTTAGTACCTAATTTAAATAAATTTCCAACTTCAATACCTTTTTTAAAATATAAATGTCCATTACATTTAGGGCACATATCACCTTCAATAACTTGCTTAATATCTCCAACCATATCATACTTAATATCTTTAGGATTTACGTTAATATAATGATAATTTAGTTTGTTTGCGCCACAACAAAAATTTTTCATACATAATACTTCTTCATCAATAATAATTTTAGCATTTAAATTAATTGGACCTGTAAAACCTGGTACAGCATTAGAAGTTGAAATTAATTCGTCGTTAGCAAAATTTATTTCACTAACACCTAATAACTTACATACCTTATTTTCATTTAATTCTCTATCGCCCCTAATAAAAAATATAACCAATTCATTATTAACATTCATTAAAAGAGCCTTTACTGTATTCTTAGGATTTATTTTTAAATAATTACATACATCATTAATTGATTCAACATTTGGAGTTGAAACAAGTTCTAATTGCTTTTCTTCGTCACTTGACTCTACAATCTTACATTCAGATACTTCCATATTAGAAGAATAATCACAAGAATCACATAATACAACAATATCTTCACCAGTATCAGTAATAGCTTGATATTCTTCAGATAAAAATCCACCCATCATACCAGTATCAGCTTTTACTATTTTATATTTTAAACCAACTCTATCAAAAATATTATTATAAGCGTTATACATTTTATTATATGCTTCATCTAAACCATTTAAGTCCTTATCAAAACTATATGCATCCTTCATTATAAATTCTCTTACTCTAATTAATCCTAATCTAGGTCTTACTTCATCTCTATATTTGTTTCCTATTTGGTATAAATTAAAAGGCATATCTTTATAACTTCTTATCATTTGACTTGCTGCGATTGCAAACAACTCCTCGTGGGTAGGACCAAGTACCAATGGTCTATCATATCTATCATTTAATCTAAACATACTAGGTCCAAAATTATTAAGTCTTCCACTTGACTCAAATATATCTTGAGGAAGTAATTCTGGCATTTTTAATTCTTGAGCACCTGCACTATTCATTTCTTCTCTTACTATTTTTTCTATATTTTGTAAAACTTTAAGTCCTATTGGCATATAAGTATAAATACCATTACTAATTTTTTTTATCATTCCGGACTTAACTAATAAATTTCCACTAACGGATTCTTCATCTTTTACATCTTCCCTTAAAGTATAAAAGAAAGATTTACTAAGTTTCATATTACCAACTCCTTTTACAATTATAACAAATAAATAATAAAAAAGAAATCTTTTTAATTTCTTTTTATTAAATTTATACTGTTTAAGATAGTTTAGACTTTAAAACTTCTATTACTGGACGAATACCACCAAAACTTTTATCTACAAAACCTCCACTTATATCACCGTCTCTACTCACATACCATGCACTACGACCATCATTAGCAGCGGCCGAAGCAGTCCAATATCCAGTACTTGAATCTGAATCACCATTATTTAAACATCCATAGTTTGTACATGATTGTGTTCTATCATATAACCATCCATAATTAAATCCTGTTGTACTTTTTTCTTCTGTTTTTGTATCAAAATAATAACCATATGCTGTAATCTCATTCCATGATGTATTACCTACAATTTGTGCGATTTCATTTGCTGTGATTATTCTTGCTTTATAATTGCTATAATCTATTTGATATTGTGCAAGTCCTTCACCTAAATTTATTGAATAGTTTGTTGATGTCTCTGTGCCTTGCCAATCTTTTGTATCTTCATTTAATTTATTTAAAAATTCCTCACTTGGTCCATTTATATTACTTTCACTTAAATACCAATGAAATCGTGCTGTAGTATTATGATCTAATAAAAGATTTAACGTATCTCCTCCATCATCATTAAATGCATAGAATTTCATACATCCATTCTTTACTCCTGTATTACTTTGTGTTTCTGTATAATTATCACATTTTTCTCCTGTATCTACATTAAAGTATACAACCTCTCCATTTGTGTATGTTTTGTTATTTGTATCTTCATCTTTTCCGTATGTATATTCTGTTACTTTTCCATTTACTTTACAACTTTTTAATGATACTTCTCCATTATTTGTTATATTTACTTCACATACTACTTTGGATCCATCATAATCTACTTTGAGTGTTGTATTACCTTGTTTTAATGTTTTACCATCCGTAGTCGTATACTTTCCACTTGGTAACGTTTCCCCATTTAGTTGTGCTTTTGCTACTGCTTGTTCTACCGCACTTCCATATAGTTCTATACTTCTTTTATTACT
>CAVEJT010000040.1:0-6896 GCA_963616135.1 Bacteroidaceae bacterium
TTATAAAATGAAAAATAGTGTCAAGTTATTCACCAACACTATTTATTATAGAACCTAAGTTTATAAAAAATTAATAAAGGTTGAATTTTCAATCTTTTTTATTGAAACAAGCAAAAAAATGTGATAAAATGGAAAGGTCGTTTTGTTTTAGAGGTGAGAAGTATGAAGAAAACAAAAATAATTTGTAGTATTGGCCCATCTAGTTGTAATGTAGATGTTATGAGTAAGATGGTATTAAATGGTATGAATGTAGCACGTATAAATTTTTCACATGCTACAGATGAAGAAAAAGAAAATGTAGTAAGAACAGTAAAACAAGTTAGGGAAATAACTAAAATACCTGTTGGTATATTATATGACACTAAGGGTCCTGAATTTAGAAATGGAATGTTAGAAAATGATTTTATTACTTTAGAAGAAGGCAAAAACATAAGAGTAGTTAAAGGTAATGTACTTGGTAACGAAGAAAGGTTTTCAGTAAATCATGATAGTGCGATAGATTCATTATCTATTGGTGATGATATATTATTAGAAAATGGTTTAATGAAGATAAAAGTTATATCTAAAGAAATAGATGGTGTAACTTGTAAAATAATTGATGGTGGAGTTTTAGGTAATAAAAAAAGTTTAAGTGTACCTGGAGTTAAACTTGATATTCCTTTTATTAGTGATTATGATTATAATGATATAGTTTATGCTTGTAATCATGATGGAGATTTTTTGGCTCTTTCTTTTGTGTCAACTAAAGAAGACGTTCTAGAAGCTAGACGTATATTAAAAGAAAATAATCGAGAAGATATGAAAGTTATTTCTAAAATTGAAAGTACAACCGGAATAGATAATATAAAAGAAATTGTTGAGGTGTCTGATGGTATTATGGTAGCTCGCGGAGATTTAGGTGTAGAAGCACCTATGGAAGAACTTCCTTTCTTACAGCAATTGATTATTAAAGAATGTCATAAACAAGGTAAATTTTCTATAGTAGCTACTGAAATGTTGGAATCAATGAAAAAGAATTCAAGACCTACAAGGGCAGAGGTTAGTGATATTGCTAACGCTGTGTTAAACGGTACAGATGCAGTTATGTTATCTGGAGAAACTACTACAGGTAAATTTCCAAGTTTGGCTGTTCATTATATGGCAAGTATATGTGAAAAATCTGAAAACCATTTAAATTATAAAATTAATATTGATTTTGTAGATAAAACTATTGGAGGAGCAATTGCAACTAGTGTTGTTGAAACTGCAAATTTACTTGATGCTAAAGTTATAGTGGCAGCTACTATGAGTGGATTATCTGCAAGACGTGTAAGTAATTTAAGACCAAAAAGTTTAGTACTTGCAACATGTGCAAGTGAATCTGTCGCACGTAGTTTAATGCTTAATTGGGCTGTTTATCCAGTGGTAACTAATGTATATAAATCAACAGATGAAATAATAGAAGACGCTAAAGATAAAGCTAATAATTTCATAAATTTAGAAAAAAATGATGTTATTCTTATAACTGGTGGTTTTCCAAATAATACTGAAGTTAAAAGTACAAATTTTATGAAAATTGAACAAATATAAAAGAGATTAATTAATAATCTCTTTTAATTTATCATTTATTTCTTTTAATACCTGTTCATTTTTATTAGGTCCAGGTTTATAATATCGTCTACCTATTAAATTGTCTGGCAGGTATTGTTGTTTAACTACATGATTTGGATAATCATGAGCATATTTATAATCTTTAGAAGAAGTTTTAATATGATTAGGTACATTACCTGTATTTCCCTTATTTATATCGTTTAATGCGCTATCTAAAGCTAAGTATGCACTATTTGATTTAGGAGATAATGCAAGTTCAATAACTGTTTGGGCAAGTGGTATTCTAGCTTCTGGAAGACCTAATCTCTCACAGGCATTTATACAAGCATCAACTTTTAATCCCATATTAGGATTTGCAAGACCTATATCTTCATAAGCTATAACACTCATTCTTCTATATATTATATCTAAATCTTCTGCTTCAATTAATCGTGCAAGATAGTGAAGAGCTGCATCTACATCTGAACCTCTAATACTTTTTTGAAAAGCACTTATAACATCATAATATCCATCGCCATTTTTATCATGAAATAAATTAGGTTTATTGCTTATTGATTTAAGTGTTTCAATTGTAACATTTTTATTAGTAGAGTAGTATGCTACTTCAAGTAAATTATAAGCATATCTTAAATCTCCACTTGATATTTCTGATAGATATTCAATACTTTTATTATCTATTTTAATATCACTTAATTGTTCTTTAATAGCTCTTTTAATAGCTTTTTTAATATCATTACTTGTAAGTTCTTTTAATTCAAATAATTGACATCTAGATCTAATTGCTGGATTTATTGAGTGATATGGATTTGCTGTTGTCATACCAATTAATATTATTAAACCATTTTCTAGATAAGGCAATAATAAATCTTGTTTATCTTTATTTAATCTGTGTATTTCATCCATAATAACTACAAGTTCACCATACATTTTTGCTTCTTCAATTACTATGTCAAAATCTTTTTTATTATTTATAGTAGCATTTAACATTCTATATTTTAGTCCTAATTCTTCTACAATAGCAGTTGCGATTGTTGTTTTACCAATACCAGGTTTACCATATAAAATCATTGAAAACAATTTCTTATTCTTTACTAAATTAGTTAAAACTTTATCTTTACCTATTAAGTGCTCTTGTCCTATAACACTTTTAAGACATTTAGGTCTCATTGTGATTGCTAATGGTTCCATTTACACCACCTCATTAATATTCTATCATAAATTTTATCAAAAATATCAAAAATGTGTTATAATTATAATAGGTGGTAACATGGAGAGAATAAAACAGTTAATTATTGATAATCCTAATATAGCATTCAGTTTAAAAGGAAAAATATATGAATGTGCTATTCTTATTATAAAAGAATATCCAAATGCATATAAAGGCTTATGTAATAATTTAGAAAATTTGAATATTAAATACATAAATGGTGATATAAACAAAATATTAAATAGCATTGGAGCAATGTCTTTATATGATGGTAAAGAAAATACTATGTATATTAGCTTAAGTGAAGCTATGGGTGAACACTATAAAGATATGCTAATACACGAATTATTACATGTGTCTTCCAAAGAAGATGATAGAGTAGGATTTGAAGACTTATATTCTGATTATGGTAAATCTTTAAATGAAGGATTAACTGAATATATGACAAGAAAGATTTTAAAAAATAATAATTTTGGTATGTTAGATTATAAAAATGATATGAATAATATTGGTTTTATTAGTAATATAGTACCACTTAATATACTTATTGATTCATATTTTGAAAGAGGGCTACCTAGAGTTGTTAAAGCTTATTATGATAAAATAGGTAATATAGATAATATAAAAGAAATATTAAAAAATATGGATTTAGATCATATTGAAAGAGTTAGAAATCATAATTTTAATAATGAATATAAAGATACTTATATTAAATTATTAGTAAATGATTTATCAAGTATTAAACCTCAAGCTGAAACAGAAGTTATAAAAAATATAAGTTCTATTTGTGGATTTATAAGAGGACAATATAAAGTACTAGGTACACCTTTATCTATAAAAGAAGATATTGAAAATAGTATAAATATAATTAACAATAATTATAAAAAGATAAATAAAAATTATGAGTAACCTTATAGATGAATTTTTAAGATATCTTATTATTGATAAAGGATATAGTACAAATACTGTTGAATCATATAAAAATGATTTAAATAAATTTAATATTTTTAATAAAAATAAAAATATTAAAGATATAACGAGTACTGATTTAAAAGAGTATGTAAAGTATTTAAATAATGAGTTAAGTAGTAGTAGATCAATATCAAGAAATATATCTTGTATAAAAAGTTTTTATAAATTTTTAAATATAGAAAGATATATAAATGATAATCCTAGTGATGTACTTTATGAGCCTAAAATTAAAAAAAGCTTACCAAATATATTAACAGAAGATGAGGTAGCAAGCATTTTAGATATAAAGTTAGAAAATTCATATGATTATAGAAATAAAGCAATGTTAGAACTTATGTATGCAACAGGACTTAGAGTAAGTGAGCTAGTTAATCTAAAGTTACAAGATATAGATTTTAGTGAAGATTTGATTAGAACATTTGGTAAAGGAAGTAAGGAAAGAGTTATACCCATGGGAGAATATGCATCACTTTACTTAAAAAAGTATATATATGATTATAGACCATTGATGTTAAAAAAAAGGCCTTGTGAATATGTATTTTTAAATAATCATGGATTAGGATTAACTCGACAAGCTTATTTTAAAACAATAAAAGAAATAGCTAGAATAAAAGGTGTAAAGAAAGATATATCTCCGCATACACTTAGACATTCTTTTGCAAGTCATATGTTAAAGTATGGAGCTGATTTAAGGACGATACAAGAGTTATTAGGACATTCAGATATATCAACTACTCAAATATATACTCATATAACAAACGAAGAATTAAGAAAAAATTATGAGGAATATCATCCTCATGGAAATTAAAAGAGAAGAGGGATTTTATGAAATTTAATAGAATATTTTTAATAGTTTTAGATTCACTTGGTGTAGGTGAAGCAATAGATGCCAAAAAATGGAATGATGAAGGTGCTAGTACTTTAGGACATATCTTAAAATATAATCCATTAGAATATCCAAATTTAGAAAAAATGGGATTTTTAAACCTAGTAGGTTTTAAAGATATAAAAAAAACAGATTCATATTATACTAAAGCACATCCAAAAGCAAATGGTAAAGATACATTAACAGGTCACTTAGAAATGATGGGAATACGTACTATAATTCCATTTAGAACTTTTACAGAAACAGGTTTTCCTAAAGAATTGATTGATGAATTAGAAAAACGTACTGGTAGACACGTGATTGGTAATTGTAATGCATCTGGTACAGAAATAATTAAACAATTAGGTGAGGAACAAATGAGAACTGGAGACTTAATTGTATATACATCTGCAGATTCTGTATTACAAATAGCTGCACACGAAGATATTATTCCACTAGAAGAATTATATAAGGATTGTTCTATAGCTCGTGAGCTTACATTAAAAGAAGAGTGGAAGGTTGGAAGAATAATTGCAAGACCTTATGTTGGTGAACCTGGTAATTTTACAAGAACAGGAAATAGAAGAGATTATGCATTAAATCCAGAAGGTGATACTGTATTAGATAATTTAAAAAATAATGGTTATGATGTAATTGCTATTGGAAAAATTAATGATATATTTAATGGATGTGGCATTACTAAAACAACTCATACAGGAAATAATTTAGAAGGAATTAATTGCTTACTTGAAACAGAAAAAGAACACTTTAATGGATTATGTTTTACTAATCTTAATGATTTTGATTCAAAATATGGTCATAGAAGAGATATAAAAGGATATGCTGAAGCAATAAAACAATTTGATGATTATTTACCTGAAATAAAAGAAAATTTAAATGATGATGATTTACTTATAATAACTGCAGATCATGGTAATGATCCATCATATAGAGGAACAGATCATACAAGAGAAAACACTCCTGTACTTGTTTATTCTAAATCATTTAAAGATCCAAAACATTTAAAAGAATTAGATTGTTTTAGTGATATAGGTGCTACTATTGCAGATAATTTTAATGTGACCGCACCTGTTGTAGGTAAAAGTTTTTTAGGAAAATTAAAATAATGGAATATAATGAATTTTTACAAGAATTATATAATTTACAAGATTTAAAATATAAAAATTTTCATTCTAAACTAATTATGAGTGACAATTTAATTGGAGTTAGAACACCTGAATTAAAAAGAATAGCGAAAAAAATAGCTAGAAGTGATTATATTAAATTTTTTAGTGAAAATAAACATAATTTATATGAAGAAACTCTTATACATGGACTTGTACTTGGATATTTAAAACTTGATTTTAATAGTTTAAAACCATATATAAATGAGTTTCTTCCATATATAAATAATTGGGCTATTTGTGATATGACTGCTGCCAATTTAAATATATATAAGAAAAATAAAACAAAAGATATTTGTTTTAATGAAATTAAAAAGTATATAAATGATTCTAATTATTGGATAAATAGATTTGGTTATGTATTAATATTAGATTATTTTATTGAAGAGAAGTATATTGATGAAATATTTAAGTTATGTAATAACTATAAAGATGAATATTATGTTAAAATGAGCATTGCGTGGCTTATTTCAACGTGTTATGTTAAATTTAAGGGTAGAACACTAACTTTCTTAAAGAGTTGTAAATTAGATGATTGGACATATAATAAATCAATCCAAAAGATAATAGAATCAAATAGAATAGATAGTAGTGAAAAAACTATGTTAAAAGGGATGAAAAGAAAATGAAATATATGATAATTTCTGATATTCATGGTAATATAGAAGCACTTAATAAAGTTTTAAATATTTATAGAAGCGAGATGTGTGAAAAGCTTCTTATACTTGGTGATTTAATTAACTATGGAATTGATTACAATATAGAAGATATAATAAATAGACTAAATTTAATGAAAGAAAATATTGTTTATGTTAAAGGCAATTGTGATGAAAATTTAAAAGGAATAGAATTTGGACATAATTATATAGAGAATATTTGTTTAAATAATAAAAAAATAGTTTTAACACATGGACATTTATTTAATAAAGATTATTTGAGTAAAATAGATGCTGATATAATACTTTCTGGACATACACATATTAATAATATAGAAAATTATAATAATAAATTTTTTATAAATCCAGGTTCCATTTCTAAATCTAGAAGGGGAGAAAATAGCTTTGCTATAATTGATAAT
>CAVEJT010000041.1:0-6608 GCA_963616135.1 Bacteroidaceae bacterium
TACCTTTACTATGTTAATTATACTAAAAAATATAGATTAAATCAATCTATATTTTTTGTTCTTTTTTTAATATCTTTTATAAATCTTTTATTTAATTTTTTTATATTATGATTATTATATTTTTCTTCTTTTAATTTCAAAACTGAAATTGTTCTATTATAAAATGTTGAATCTGTGAAAAGTTGTGGTTTTTCATGTAAAAAAGCGTTTAATGAATTGTAATACAATGGATCATCTATTAAGTTTTGCAATTCATATTTTTCAAATTCTTCATCTGTTGTATCAAATTCATTTTGAGCTGCAAAAACTAATAAGTCGTTACATATTGATTGTTTAATATTGCTTATTTCTCTTTCTACTTCTTCTGCACTATATGATAGACATTTTTTATTATCTTGTCTTTTATATAATTCATATTTATAATAAGATATAGAATTATCTATCGTACTTTGATTCATTATTTTTATTATTTCGTTTACTAAGTTTATTCTTTCTTCTCTTTTTTCATCATAAACTTCTCTTGCTTGATATAAGTAATTATATATATTGTTTTTTGTATCTTCTGAAAGAAGTTTTTTTTCTACAAATGTTTTTATAGCTTCCCTTAAACATTCTATTATACTTGGTCTAAACCAATACTGTTTTTCACTATAATCATTATTTAATTCATTAAACATTATATATAATCCTACCTTTATTGTCCTATAACCTATATATTTATCTTCCATTACTTTTCCTCCGTTAAATATTTATATATTTCATCATATCGTTTTACTGGTATAAATTGTATTCTACTTTTTATTGTATCACTTATATCTTCTAAATCACTTAAATTAGAAAAAGGTATAAAAATTGTTCTTATATTATTTATATAAGCACCTATAACTTTCTCTTTTAATGATCCTATTCTCATTACGTTACCCCTTAGTGTTATTTCTCCGGTAAAAGCTATATCATCTCTTATTTTTAAATTGGTTAAATCACTTATTATAGCAGTTACTAATGTAACCCCAGCACTAGGTCCTTCTTTTTTTATAGCAATATTAGGTACATTTATATGTATATCATTATCAAATAATTTATAATCTATACCAAATGCTTTATAATTTGCTTTAATATAACTAAGTGCAACTTTAGCACTCTCTATCATTATATCACCAAGAGATCCTGTAAGTATTAAATTACCACTTCCATTAAAATGATTTACTTCAATAGGAAGTATATCTCCTCCATTATTTGTATAAGCAAGACCATTTACAATACCTATATCACTGTTTGGTTTATCTATATCATATATTCTTTTTCCTAAATATCCCTCTATATTATTAATGGTTAAATTTAATCTTTTATTATTTATTATTTTATTAGTAACTACTTTTCTAACTATTTTAGATATCATTCTCTCTAACTCTCTTAGACCTGATTCTTTTGTATAATATCTAATTATATCTAATATTTCTTCATCTTTTATTTTTATATTTTTAGTTCCGTGATTTTTACATATTATTGGTATTAAATAATTTTTTGCTATTTCTAACTTTTCTAATTCTGTATATCCACTTATATTAATTATCTCTAATCTATCTCTTAATGCTTCTGGTATGGTTGTAATATCATTTGCAGTTGTTATAAATAACACTTTAGATAAATCAAATTCTTCATCTATATAGTTATCTTTAAAGTATTTATTTTGATTTGTGTCTAACACCTCTAATAGAGCACTTGCTGGATCCCCTTTATAATTACTGCCCATTTTATCTATTTCATCTATCAAAAATACTGGATTAGAACTTTTAGCTCTTTTTATTCCATCTATGATTTTTCCGTATGTAGCGCCTATATATGTTCTTATGTGTCCTTTTATAACCCCTTCATCATCAAGACCACCTACTGATATTTTTACAAACTTCCTACCTAAGCTTTTTGCAACTGAATAAGCAAACGTAGTTTTTCCTACACCTGGAGGGCCTACTAAGCATATTATTGGTGTATTGATATTATTAGATTGATTTTTTATAGCTAAATATTCTATAATTCTTTCTTTGGCTTCAGTAAGGCCAAAATGACTCTCATCTAAACTATTTAATACTTGATTTAAATCTTCTATGTCATTTGTGTATGTATTCCAAGGAAGATTAATCATAATATCAATATAATTTCTTACTATACTAACTTCAGGAGACATCACAGACATGTTTTCATATCTATCTATTTCATATCTTATTTTATTTTTTATTGTATCATTTATATTTAATTCTTCTAATTTTTCTTTTAATTTAGATACTTCAACTTCTTTTGGTGAAATTTCTCCTAATTCACTTTTAAGTACTTTTATCTTTTCCTTTAAGTAAAAATCTTTTTGATCTTTATCTAATTCTCTTTTAACTTTAGAATCTATATGTTTTTCTATATTAAATAATTGTTCTTCTTTATATATATCTTCAAGTAACATTTTTGTTCTTTTAATTGAACTAGTTTCTTTTAAATATTTTAATTTAGATGAGTTATCTATAGGCATATGATTTACTATTATATCCGTTATTTCGTTTAAACTTTCTTTATTTTGTATTAAAGCCTCTAAACTATTACTCATATTAGGAACATTGTCTATATATTCTTCTAATTCTTTACGTAATTTTTTTATATTACCTATTTCTTCATCTTTATCTATTTTCTCTTCTATTACTTCTTCTATTATTGATTCTATTGTATCTCGATTAGGGTTTAAATATTCTATTACTAATCCTCTTTTTAATCCTTTAAGTGATATTCTAACTTTACCATTTGGTAACAATAATTTACGCGTTATGTGTGCGATTATACCTATTTTTGGTAATGATTTTATTGAAATTTCTTCTTCTAAACTAGGTACTGTTACTACAAATAATTTATTATTATGAAATAGTTCTGATTCATCTATTATACTCTTGCTTGTTTCATCTTCAAATTCTAACTTTATTTCATTAAAAGGCATAAGGACTGTGCCTTTTAATAATATAACTGGTAAATTTAATTTCACAAAGGCACCTCCCAAATTGATTTTTATTATATACATCCAAATAATAAAAGTCAATGAATTTCTTATTTTTTTGAATAACTTTTTTTCGTGTTCATATATTTAATTAGAAAGTAGGTAAATTATGGAAAAGTTAGAAATTATTAAAAGTATTTCAGATAGAACTGGTGGAGATTTATATTTGGGTGTTGTTGGTGCGGTTAGAACTGGTAAATCAACATTTATTAAGAAATTTATTGAAAATCTAGTCGTACCTAATATTGAAGATGAATATGAAAGAAAAAGATGTTTAGATGAAATACCTCAATCTGCTCAAGGTAAAATGATTATGACAACAGAGCCTAAATTTGTTCCAAGTAATGCAGCTAATATTAATATAGATAATTTTAGCTGTAATGTTAGATTAGTAGATTGTGTTGGATATGTAATTGATGGTGCGAAAGGATATGAAGATGAAAATGGTCCAAGAATGGTAAAAACACCTTGGTATGATGAAGAAATACCATTTGTTGAAGCTGCAGAAATTGGTACTGAAAAGGTTATAAAAGATCATTCTAGTATAGGAATTGTTGTTACTACTGATGGTTCTTTTGGTGAAATATCTAGATCAAGTTATGTAGAAGCTGAACAACGAATAGTTGAAGAATTAAGAGATATAGGTAAACCATTTATAGTAATATTAAATTCAGCACATCCTACCCTACCTGAAACTGAGAGAATGGCTGAAAAATTATCTAGTGATTATCAAGTACCTGTCCTTCCTCTTTCTATCGAAACTATGACTGAAAAAGAAGTATTTAGTGTACTTAGAGAATCACTTTATGAATTCCCTGTTACTGAAGTTAAAGTAAATATGCCAGATTGGATAGCTTGCTTAAATCCAACTAATTCACTCAAATCTGAATACATAGAAAAAATAAGAGAAAGTGTTATTGAAGTTGATAAGTTAAGAGATATAGAAAGTATTACTAATCACTTTTCAGATTGTGAACATATTAAAAAAGCATATATTTCAGATGTTGACACTTCAACTGGTATTGTTACTATAAATTTAGAAGCTCCAGATGGTTTATATGACGAAGTTCTAAAAAATACTATGGGAATAGATGTTAGAAGTAAAGCAGATCTTCTTATGTTATTCCAAGACTACAATGAAGCCAAAATGGAATATGATCAAATAAAAGGTGCGCTTAAAATGGTTAGAACAACAGGATATGGAGTTGCATCTCCTACATTAAATGATATGAAATTAGAAACCCCTGAAATTATTAAACAAGGTTCGCGTTATGGTATTAAATTAAAAGCAGTTGCTCCTTCTATACATATGATAAGAGTTGATGTAGAATCTACTTTTGAGCCTATCATAGGATCTGAATTACAAAGTAAACAATTAATAGATTACCTTATGAAGGATAAAGATACTGACCCTAGCGCTATATGGAAAAGTGAAATATTTGGAAGAAGTATAGATAACATAGTTAAAGAAGGTATTCAGGCTAAACTTTCATTAACACCTGAAAATGCAAGATACAAATTACAACAAACACTTACTAAATTAGTTAATAAAGGTTCTGGTAACTTGTTCGCTATAGTAATATAAAAACTGATTATTTAATCAGTTTTTTCATCTTTATATTCTCTTTTAATTTTTGTTCTATTAAAGGTATGTGCTCCATGCAAAGTCCAAGTGGTAAGCCATCTTTCTTATAAAAATTAGTTTTAATAAGTTTAGTATTTTCATATTTTTTTAAATGACAAACTTCATCATCCAATATAACAAAATTATCAACGTCATGTTTTTTTAAATAATCATCTATCTGTTCTTCTCTAAAACAAAAATCTGTAGTGGTGATATCATAAATTTCTATACCATATTTTTTAAACAAATCATATAAATCTTTACCTCTAATAGTTCCAAGTAAAACTTTATCATTTTCTTTATGAAAAAAATATCTCCAAGATGAACTTAATACTATTTTAGCTTTTGTATTATCTATTATTTCTTTTAAATATTCTAATCTAAAAACATCTATATCTAAATCTGTAGATTTCTCTATATATGTTTCTTCAGTATTTAAAACTCCATCTATATCAAGAAATATAACTTTCATAAAATCACCAAAAGATATTATAACACATTATAAGTAATAACACTATTTTCCATTAAATTCATCATTTCTATATCATTTAATTTCTTTTTTATTTTAATATATATATTATCATTATTAGTAATAATTTCTATTTTATCTATTATATTTAGAGGTATATCATCTACTAAATATAAAAATTCAGTATCAGTTGTCATTATTCTCATATCTACTTGATTTTTAAAATAATCATAATAATCTAATTCTTCTTTTTCTAAGTGTAATATAACTCCATAAAACTTATCCACATATACTGTTATTTCATAGAATCCCTCTACTTTAATATTATATTTATTATTTAATATTTTAAATAGTCTTTTAAAATATATTTCAAGTTCTTCCTTTTTATTAAAATCTATATCTTTTATAAAGTTTGACTTTAAATATATATCAAATTCTTTATCATCTATGAATTTTACACTCATTTTATTCACCTATTTTATAGTATGAAAAAAGAACAATTAAGCTACATTGTCCTTTCTATTTTTTCATATATTTCTTTTTTACCTATTTTAGTTACATTAGAGAACATTATGAAATCATCTCCAACTACTAAATCTAACTCATCTAGTATTAAGTTTCTTTGTTTTTGATGAAGAGTAATACCTATTTTATCTGTTTTAGTAGCAACTATTGTTACTGGTATTTTATAATGTTTTAAGTAATTATACATCATAAGATCATCATTAGATGGTTTATGCCTAAAATCAATTAACATAAATACTTGTTTTAAATTAGGTCTATTCTGTAAATAATCTTCCATCATTAAACCAAATTTTTTTTGTTTCTTTTTACTTAACATTGCAAATCCATACCCTGGAGCATCCACTAAATAAAATTTATCGTTTACATGATAGAAATTTATTGTTTGTGTTTTACCAGGTGTCGCACTTGTTCTAGCAAAGTTTTTTCTATTTATTAAAGTATTTATAAAACTACTTTTTCCTACATTACTTTTTCCTACTAATAAATACTCTGATTGTCCATCAGTGGGATACTGACTACGCCTAACCGCACTGATTTTTAAATCTACGCTTGTAATTTTCAAATTACTTCACTCCTTTAAAAGATGTGATAATTATAACACTTTACATATTTTTTGTCAAAATTCCACACTTTTTTAATAAATTTTTTCCAATTAAAATAATATAATATAGAAAGTATAACATATTACCAAATACTATAATTGGGTATATATTACCTATTATTACCAAATAATTAACTTTTAAATAATGAGTCATAAATATGGAAAATAATATAAAAACTATGGATATAAAATATATTATATAGTCTATTATATTATATTTTCTTTTTAATATTATAAGACTACTTATAATTAAATAAATAATACTATTTATAAAATAAACATAAATATTTCCTATAGGGTTATAAAATTTAAAACCTATTATTTTTTGTATATAATAAAATAAAATTAATATTACAAG
>CAVEJT010000042.1:0-5772 GCA_963616135.1 Bacteroidaceae bacterium
AGTTGGTATAACCATTACTTTTAATTTTGAATCATCCGTAGTTATTACTCCTGTTTGATATTTTTTAAACTTAGCAATATTATCATTCATTTCTTTATTTAATTTTATACCCAAAACTTTAGACATAGAATTAACTAAATCTTCTCTTATTGAAGAGGAATTCTCTCCTATTCCAGCTGTAAATATAATAGCATCTACTTCTCCATTTAATTTAAAATAGTAACTTCCTATATAATCTTTTATTGATTCTCTTAATTTAGCAATTGCGAGTTTAGCATTTTCATCACCACTTTGGGCAAGTAATTCATTATCTCTAAAATCATTTCTACCTGATAACCCTTTTAAGCCACTATTTTTATTTAAAATATTATTTACTTGTTCAACTGTTAAATGTCTTCT
Source organism: Bacteroidaceae bacterium (assembly GCA_963616135.1). Classification (GTDB taxonomy): domain Bacteria; phylum Bacillota_I; class Bacilli_A; order RF39; family UBA660; genus UMGS1613. The sequence goes on from CAVEJT010000042.1 coordinate 400, forward strand.
TTCACATAAATATGGAATTATTGATGGATCAATATCCCCTGAACGAGTACCCATTACTATACCAGGTAAAGGTGTCATTCCCATTGATGTAGCATAACTTTTACCATTTTTAATACATGCTATACTTGCCCCACTACCGATATGACAAATAATCAAATTAACATCTCCCTTATTTAGTTCTTTTTGCATATACCTAGTTATATATTTATAACTTGTACCATGAAATCCATATTTTCTAACATAATCTTTCTGATAAAATTCCTTAGGTATAGCATACATAAATTCCTCTTTTGGCATTGTTTGATGAAATGCTGTATCAAATACAGCTACTTGTGGAGTATTAGGCAAACAATTTTTAATTGCTCTTATAGCTGCCAATTCTCCAGGATGATGAAGAGGACCAAGTATGCCTAAATCTTCTATGTTTTTTATAACCTCATCATTTATTAATACTGAATCAGAATATATTTCACCACCATGTAATACTCTGTTTCCTATACTATGTATTTCATCTGGTGAACTTATAAATTTATAAGCAAGCAATTCTTGTAACATCGTTTGAACCGCACTAGTATGATCTTTTATTACTTTTTTATTTTCTATCTTTTTTCCACCATATTTTAATGAATAAGAACTTTGTATTTCGCCAATTCTTTCTACTATCCCACTTACAAGTTCTACTTCACCTGGCATACTATATAAACTAAATTTAAGTGATGAGCTACCTGCATTAATAATTAAAACTTTTCTATTCATAGATATCCCCCCCTGAAATTGTTATTATATTACTACGTTATTTTGAGTTTGTCAAATCAAAAAAATAAATTCATTCTACATGAATTTATTCATTGATTTCATCATTTGATTAACTTGTTTTTGACTAGGAGTTCTTCCCATTTGGCTCATCATAGCCTTTATCATTTGTTCATTTATTGGTGGATTCTTTTTTAAATATTTTTTCATATAGAATCTAGCCAAAAAGAACCCTAAAATTGCTCCTATTACTAAACCTATTAATATATATACTATATCTATCATATTATCTTCCTTTCATACTTATATTTTACTATATTAACACTTATTTTTCAAGTAATTACTTAAATTTACTTTTAAGCCAAAAATATTCGTTACCCTCAAAATTGCAAATAAATATATTTTTGTTATAAATATAAAATATACATAAAATTTCTCTTAAATATTTATCACTATTTATAACACAACAACTTTTTCTTATTTCAAAATAATTATATTTATCCAAATAAAATTTATTATTTTGATATTTCAAACTATATTTACTCTTCACATAATGTATTAATGAATCAGTATCAAATAAATTACAAATATTGTAATATAAACTCATACCATAACTATAATTTTCCCTTTTCATTGTTTTTAACTTATATAACATTTCAAATAAATATTCATCATTATTTTTAAAATAATTATCTTTTATAATAAATAAATAGTACATGTAACCACCATCATTATTATAAAATAACTAAACTACTTTTTATGTCGTATTTTGTAAATTATAAAAAATATTAAAACTGATAATCCAATTATAACATATATAGTATAATTATAATACTTAATTTTTTTATCTAAATATACATCAAAAGTATAAAGGACATCATTATTATATATTATGTTAACTATACCTATTTTATCACCTTGTTTTATTTTTTTTGTAATTTTATCAATACCTTTATATTCATAAATTATTTTACTTAAATCCACATCATTTCCAATATATATATCCTTATCCTCTTTAGAATATATTTTATATACTTTATCATAACTTCCCTTAATAGGTATTTCATAAATAAATTGATTGTTATGTAAAATTGTTTTGTAACTGTAATTACTAGAATAATACTCATATAAATCAATAGCATCTTGAATATGATATGGATAATTAGTATCAGAAGAAAGTGTTACTAAAAGATAATCTACATCATTTATACTAGACGTGCTGGCAAGACAAAGTCCAGCTTCATATGTAAATCCTGTTTTTGCTCCACGAATTACACTAAAATCTATATTATAGTTTTTACTGGTAGAAGATATTGTTTTATTAATTTCTTTATTTATACTTTCTATATAATATTCATTAGTCTCAAATATTTTTTTGAATGTATTATTTTTTAAACTATATTTAAGAATAATTGCCATATCATAAGCTGTTGAATAATTATTTTCACTATCCATTCCTATAGGATTATCAAATTTAGAATTAGATACCCCTATTTTTTTTATTTCATCATTCATTAAAATAGAAAAATCCTTTATACTTCCACTAGTTGAAATTGCAAGTGCTTGTGCTGCATCACCAGCCGATGGAAGCATTAAAGCATAAAGTAATTCTTTTACTGTTAATGTATTTCCTACTTTAAGACCTACCTTAGCATATCCATCCAAATTTTCTAACATATCATATGTAATATTTACTTCTTTGTCTAAATTTTCTACATTATCTATTACAGTTATAGCAGTTACTATTTTAGTCAAAGATGCTATTGGTAACCTTAAATTTTCTTCTTTTTTATATATTATTTCATCATCATTCATATTATACATAATTGCACTTTTAGAATTAATCTCTATAGCACATATTATATCTATATTAATAATTAATAAAAAAATTATTAACATTACTTTTTTCATTGTACCACCTACCATAATATAATAACAAAAAAGAATTGATTAATCAATCCTATAATTCAACGTTGTGATATACATTTTGTACATCATCTACTTCATCTAACATTGTTAACAATTTATTAAACGTTTCTAAATCTTCTCCTTGCAACGTTATTCTTTCTTTTGGTAACATACTTATTTCATCTACTGTAAATTCTACATCAGGTTTTACATTTGATATAGAAGCCTTAATTTTAAATAAATCATTAGGATTACCAAAAATTAATATATTACCATCATTCTCTTCCATATCTACAAAATCTATTTCATTCTCTATTAAAGCATCCATAACCTCATCTTCAGATAGTCCACTAAAGCCCACAGTACAAAGATTATCATACATATAAGCAACACTACCCATGCCACCCATTTTAACATGACATTTATTTACTACAGCTCTTACATCACTTACACTTCTGTTGGTGTTATCAGTTAAGCATTCTACCATAAGTGTAGAACCATTGGGACCAAAAACTTCATACGTTAATGTTTCATAATTTTCTCCAGCACCACTACTTACTTTATCTATAGCTCTTTTTATAACATCACTAGGTACTTGTTCTTTTTTTGCTTTTTCTATTAATCTTTTTAAACTTGGATTACCTTCTGGTGTAACCCCACCATTTTTAGCTGCTTGATATATTTCTTTAGCATACATTCCATATAATTTACCTTTAGCTGCTCCTGTTTTAGCTTTAGCAGCTGCTATATTAGGAAATCTTCCCATAAAATCACTCCATTCTCTTATTAAAATTTATCAAAATCCATATTTTGTGCTTTTGTAAGTGCATCATGTGCGGCCATTTGCTCTGCTTCTTTTTTACTATGAGCACTTCCTCTACCATATACAACATCATCTATTTTTACTTCTACAGTAAAAATTTTATCATGAGCTGGTCCTTGTTCATCTATTATAACATATTCTAAACTTTTTTTATCAGTTTGTACTAACTCTTGTAATACCGATTTATAATCATCAAAAAAATCTATACTCTTATCCTCTATTAAAGGAACAACATTTTTATAAATAAACTTTTTAACTTCATCAAAACCTAAATCTAAGTACATAGCTCCAATAAAAGATTCAAATATATCAGCAACTATTGCTTTTCTATATTTTCCCCCTCTCTCTTCTTCGCCATGACCTAATTTCAAATAATTATTTAAACCTAATCTAGTTGAATATTCAAAATTAGCATTCTCACATACATAATGACTTCTATATTTTGTCATCTTACCTTCTTCATATTCAGTATTTTTATATAAATAATCACTTATTATAAGTTCAAGTACCGCATCTCCTAAGTATTCTAATCTCTCATAACTTACACAATTATTTTCATTAGCATAACTTGTATGTGTTAAAGCAGTTTCATACAATTTAACATTTTTATAAGGTATATTTAATTTTTCTAGTAGTTCCATGTATATCACCTATAACATTATATCAAAAATTTTAAAAAATATAAATTCTTATTTTACTTTTTATCTCTTTTTTAGTATAATTATAATGGTGTTAAAATGAAATACATACTAATTGGCTGTATAAGAGTATATCAAATGTTACCACTTAGTTGCCATAATAATTGCAAATTCATTCCTACTTGCTCTAATTACGGTATTGAAGCAATTAAAACTTATGGTAGTATAAAAGGCTCTTGGCTAACAATAAAAAGAATAATAAGGTGTAACCCTCTATCAAAAGGTGGTTATGATCCAGTAATTAAGGAGGAAAATTATGAAAAAATTTAAAATTTTGATATGTGCTTTTGTGATACTATGTACTTTTGGATGTTTTAGAAATGATTCTATGGAGAATGTAAAAATTGCAACTTCTGTATACCCTATACAATATGTTGTTGATATTTTATATGGAGAACATAGTGAAATTAACAGTATTTATCCAAATGATTCAGACATCGAAAACTTTAAAGTTACAAATGTTTTATTGAAACAATATAATGATAGTGATTTATTTATTTTTAATGGTTTATCTAACGAAAAAAATTATGTTAAAACTATGCTTAAAAATAATGAAAATTTGAAAATAATAGATGTCACTTCAAATATGCAATATGATTATGGAATTGAAGAACTATGGTTAGATCCAAACAATTTATTAACAATAGCTAATAATATTAAAAAAGGATTTGAAGAATATATTAAAAGTACTTATTTAACTAATGAAATTAATGAAAACTATGAAAATTTAAAAATGGAGTTAACTAATCTAGATGGAAAATACTATTCAGCATTTAAATCATCTAATATAACAAGTATTATAGTTAGCGATGACTCACTAAGATTTTTGGAAAAATATGGCATTAAAATTATATCTATTGATCCTAAATCTGCAACTGATAAAGATTTAGCAAATGCTAAAGAATTAGTTAATAGTGGTATGTGTCACTATATATTTACTAAGTATGGAAATAACAATACTGAAGAAATTCAAAATTTTGTAAATGAAACAGGTGTAGAAAAATTAGATATTTATACATTTACTAATTTATCTAATTTAAATATAGAAAAAAATGATTACTTAGCTTTAATGAATCAAAATTTAGAAAATATTAAATTAGAATTATACAAATAAAAAGAATTGGAGTTCCAATTCTTTTCCTAAATTGAAATTTCAACCGCACCAGTAGGTGTGGTTTTTTGATACAATAA
>CAVEJT010000043.1:0-5759 GCA_963616135.1 Bacteroidaceae bacterium
TATTGTAGTAGTTTCTTGATATCCAGATACATTAGATTCATTAAAATCATCCACTTCTATATTAATATTATTACAATCTCGAGTCTTTTTATAATTTGTTTTAAATACATCACAAGAAGAATTATTAAAGTTTAGAATTTTACGCCAATCATATCCTTTTGATTTATAATCATTATATATTCCTACTTTACCAAATTTATTATTGTTTTGAATCTTATTATTACAAGCCTGTTGTGTAGTATCTATTGTTTTTGTTAGATTATCTGTTACTTCAGATGTACTTGACTTCGTTTCGCTTGTAAACACCTGCTGCGCTGTTTTACCAACTTTAGTACATTCATGTCTAACAGATGTATAATAAGAGACCGTTCTTATTGCTGTTATGTTCATACTTACACTATCTGTAGTACCTAAATATGTACACGAAACATCAAAATATTTAAACTTATTATTTTTTGTAACTGTACAATTCATTCCAGCTCCAGATACGCTAACATTTGTACCATCGAAATTATCTACTTTAATTGCTGTTTTAAATTGTCCATTTGAATATTTAAAATCGTCAATACTTTCTATTTTTACTGAGTTGTTCATTTTGTTTTTAGCTCTTGCTTCCATGTCTGATATTTTTGCATCTATTGTTGCTTTAGCACTTTGTTTCAAACTGATATAATTTTTTGTTTCTGTTTGTGCATTGGAAATAAGCATAGGACCTTTACAATAATTAGAGTCATAGCAAAGTTCCTTTTCATCATCAGGTGATATATATACAACTCCCACACGATCATCATAAGAGTATCCTACATATGCTAAATATACATTAATTAATATTTCTTTTTCTGCATAACCATATTCAGAATTATTAATTATCTCACCAATCACTCTTTTATGAAGGTCATTAGTGGTCCAATTTGAATTACCAGATTCTTCACAGGTATCAGGTATTTCTCTCCAAAATTCACTACAAAAAACGTTTTGCTGTTGTTCATTAATACTTGCCTTTTTTATAGGTACCCTTCTCCCCCAAAGATACTCATACGATTTCTCATCCCAGCTAACACCAAATGCTTTAACATTTACTACACACATTGTTAACATAAATAGTAAAAACAATAAATATTTTGTTTTTTTCATATATGTATCACCTACTTTACTTATATACATATAATATCAAATAACACATTAAATTTCAATACAACAACAAATTATTTAACGTTAAGTTTTCTTTTTTTACTTGACACAATATTATTTAATATTATAAAAAGTATTGAGAAAGCTATAACAACTATCATATTTATAAATATTGGTCTTAATGAATTAATGTTTATAATATCTATACTGGATAATAATTCATTTGAATTGATATACCAATATGATGGAAATATATGTGCGAACTTTAATACATTTTCAGGTAAATATTGTACTGGTACAAAAGCTCCACAAATAAATGCCGAACCAAGTGCGACTACATTAACAATTCCATTTACTGCATTTTTATTATTAATTAGATTTGATATTAAAAGTGCAAGTGTTAAAGATGAAAATGTAAATAAGAATAAATTTAAAACATAAATAAGTCCTCGTATATTAAACATATTAGTTTTAAGTAATACGCTACCTAATATGCAATATAATATCCATATTATTAAACTATAAACAAAACTTGAAAGTAATATAAGTTTATTATGTTTTCTATAATTCATACTACTTATAATTATTCTTTTATTAACACTATTTTCTTTAAAACTAGTAAGTACTAAACATACAATGTATATAACAACTGCCATTATACTGTAACTTGCAAAATTAAAATATTTTGTTAAATTAGACGATTCTGTTGTATCTACTTTAGATAATATTTCTATATTTGTTTTTTGTGATAAATTATTATTTATTAGATTTATTAATTCATCCTCTGTATCTACATAATTTTTATATATACTTTGTACTTTTAAATATCTACTTAATAACATTTGCGCTAAACTAGCATTATAATCTCCAGAAGATTTTATATCAAGTTCTACATCTTTTCCTTCTAAAATAGCTTTTCTATAACCTTTTGGTATATATATTACATAACTAATATCACGATAGAATATAGCATCATCTATACTTTCTTTTTTTATTTTTACAATATTTGAATTAGAACTCATATAATCTATTAAATTTTTAGTAATACCTATATTAGTATCTTCATTTACTATAAAAATATCTGGTTTACTATTTGTAAACTCATGTGTATTTTTATTAGTAGATATGTTAATTGTTCCAAATATAATAAGCATAACAGTATAAAGAATTATTGTACCTTTATATTTTTTTACTACTTTCCAAAATGTATTAAATACTGTCATACTGCCTCCTTATTAAGTCATTTAAAGATATAAGAATCATAATAATAGAAAATATAATTAAACTTATTATATTAAAATAAAATCTATTTAAATCAGTATAATAATATAATGAATAAAATCCATCTGTAATCATATTAGCAGGATTAATTATATTTAATAATGGTATATTTTTATCTATAACATATTTCATAGTAATACCTGTCATTCCTGCTAAAAAGCACCAAAGCATTGTTATTGAAATTAATACACCTGTTTTAGCTCCTTCACTTGTTTTTAATTTTGTAGCAATTGCAATACCTAAACTAAGACCTGCAAATACACCTAAAATTGATAATAAAAGAACTAAATATAAATTACCATAATTTACTTTTATTACAAATATAGTATATAAGAATAGTAATATTAAACCTATTAATTGAACTATAAAACTTGCAAGTAAACTACCCAATAACATACTTAATTTCTTAATAGGTGATATGCTTACTCTCTTCCCTACGCTACTTGTATTAGCAAGTTTACCATTAATTATAAACATGGAAATTAATCCCCCATAAAGAGCTGCCATTGCAATTAAATTATAATACTCTATCATAGTATAACTAATATTAGCATTCGTTTTATTATTTAATTTAACTTTAGTATTATTAATTTCAGTATTTATATTTTTTATTAATATACTATAATCACTTGAATCCATATTTTTACTAATTAAAGTATTATATATTTCAGTATTACTTTTAATTTCATCTACAACACTTCTTATTATAGTTTCATTTATACCGCTTTGAGATACAGTTATATTAATTTCATCATTATCAAATGCTAAATAACCTTCTATTCTTTTTTCTTCTAATAATTTTTTAGCACTTTCCTCATTTGTATACTTAATATTAAATATTCTATCTTCATTATCTTTATTAGATAACGAATTAAAAACATCTTTATACACTACATTATTATCAAAATCATGACTATTTACTATAGCTATATCTATTATACTTAAAGCCTCTTTTTTCTCTATATTAGAAAATGCTATATTATATAGAGTCGCTAATACTATTGGAAAGGCAAATGTCCAAAATATAAGTGCTTTATTTCTTAATAAAATTTTTAAAGAATATTTAAAATTCAAAAAGAACATTAATCTCTTAAATCCTTTCCAGTAAGTTCTAGAAATACATCATTTAAAGTTGGTCTTTCTGAAAATATTCTATTATACTTAATTTTGTTTAATTTTAAATAATCTATAAGCTCACCCAAATTATCTTTGCCTTTTTTATATATAATTATTAATGTATTTTTATTTAAATTTACACTATCAACAGTTTTAAATTTTTTTATTTCTTCTATTATACTATTTTTTATATTATCTACCTCTACTGTTATTTTTTCTTCTATATTAGCAAGACTCTTTAACTTATCACTAGTTCCTTCAGCAATTATTTTACCTTTATCAAGTATAATAATTCTATCGCAAAGTATTTCTACTTCTTCCATATAATGAGTTGTATAAAGAATAGTAGTACCATTATCTCTTAATTTTTTTATTCCATCTAATATATTATTTCTACTTTGAGGATCTACTGCTACTGTAGGTTCATCTAAAAATAATAGTTTTGGTTTATGAGCAATACCACATGCTATATTTAATCTCCTTTTTAAACCGCCTGATAATTGTTTAGGATAAAAATTTTTAAATTCGGAAAGTCCTACAAAATTAATCGCATCTATAACATACTCTTTTCTTAGTTTTTTATCATTTATATATAATCCACAAAAATAATCAACATTATCATAAATTGTTAATTCTTCAAAAACAGCTATTTCTTGAAATACAACACCTATTTTTTTCTTTATATCATAAGAATTCGGATTCATTTCTTGACCAAATATTTTAATATTACCTTTATCATATTTAATAAGAGAAAGCAGACAATTTATAGTTGTTGACTTACCACTACCATTTGGACCTAAAAGTCCTATAATTTCTCCTTTACCTACATTAAATGATATATCATCTACAGCAGTTAATTTTTTATATCTCTTTGTTAAATTTTTAACCTCTATTACATTTTCCATAATTTCTCCTTATATAACTTTTAACAATATCAATTCTATCCTTATCTTTTTGTCTATTACTTTCTTCTAAAAACTTTAAATAATCTAACATATCTTGAAGATAATATTCTCCAATTTTTTCTTTTTTACCATCCATATTATTTTGTATACACTCTATTTTATCAGTTACAATATACCAACCATTATCTTTCTTTATTAAATTATAATTATTATTTAATTCTTCTAAACCTTTATCTGTAACAGCAATATCTAAATCATTAGCTCTATCCATTATTCCTCTTATTACTAAATTAGATGATGAAAGTATTACAAATTCTTCTTTTGATAACTTTATATTTTCTATTAATTTAATTAACTCTTTTCTATCCATATTTACTCCTAATCTTTTTTGTTTAGACTTGCTACTGAAATAATAATTCCAAGTAGATTTATACCTATAGATATTCCAAGCATTAAGCCAGAGAAAAAATCACCTACATTACCAGTCATATTGGGACTTAGAAATTCATATAAAAAATATAAGAATTCTCCTAAAATAATTAAATATAAACCTAATTTTGAATTCTTTATCATACAATTCCTCCATTCTCTTAATTATATTGTATCACATAGTACATTATTTGTATATAATTTTTACAAAGTTTAAAAAAAAGATAGATAACTCTATCATTTTATGAAAGATTAGATTTTAAAACCTCTATTACTGGGCGAACGCCATGGTAGTCCGAATCATCAACGGTGAAACGGTTATCGATCAAACTACTTAAATCCACATACCATGCATAGTTAGTATCACCAGCGCTAGAAGACACACTCCAATAACCATGCATATATGATGTTGTAGATGAATCAGCATTATTTAAACATCCATAGTCTGTACATGATATGTGTGTTCTATCATATAGCCACCCATATTGACATCCACTTGTATTTTCTTCTGTGCATGTAGAACTTGCTATTGTTGTTTTACTGTCAAAGTAATAATAATCAGTTTCATGGATTGCTGTTTCTTCATCCCACAATGTATTTCCTGTTATTTGAGCTATCTCATTAGCTGTTATTAATCTTGCTTTATATCCAGTATAATCTACTGTATAATCAGTATTTGTGTAATTTGATGGAGTCTTTGTTCCATTCCATGCATCTGTATCTTCTTTTAGTTGGTCTAGTAATTCATTTGGTCCTGAGGTATTACGCCCACTTTGATTCCATGCAATTGTTGCTGTAGTGTTATGGTCTAATATTAGATTTACTGTATCTCCTCCATCATTATTAAATGCATAAAATTTCATACATCCACTCTTTACTCCTGTATTACTTTGTGTT
>CAVEJT010000044.1:0-4882 GCA_963616135.1 Bacteroidaceae bacterium
TTATTGTATCAAAAAACCACACCTACTGGTGCGGTTGAAATTTCAATTTAGGAAAAAGATTGAGTTTAATCAATCTTTTTTGGTAATAATAATTCTAATATTTTTTGTTTGTTTAAATTTAATTCATTGTTTTCTTCAGATAACTTTTTACTGAGTTCTTGTTCAGCACTTAATGAATTTTGTAATGTATTATTATTTTCTTTAATTATTTTTAATTCTTCTTTTAATTGCTTTAGTTCCTCAATAGCCTCACTATATTTAATATCGGCATTACTACTTGTATTGCTACATATAAAATCATTAAAGGCATTCGTTATTTGAACTAAATCATTATCTTCTAAATCTTGAATGTTAATAACCTGTCCTTCACTAATATTTTTTGATATCATATCTATAAAATTGCTGTTTGTAAATCGTTCTTGTCTTCGATTGGCTAAACTATTTAGTGAATATTCATAATCATCTAAAACATCAATATGAGCATTGAATGTTTTACTATAATATTTTAATCTATCTAATTTATCTAGTTTTGAGTTAAGTGGTAAATAAAAACTTTTATTATATGAACTATAACGATTCGATATTTGCATACCATTAATCATAGTAATTTTTTGACCGTTTAAAATCTCATTTAAAAATTCTTTTGCCTCTTCTAAATTATTGTAAATTCTATTACTCATAGGAACATAATTATACTCGTTTTTTACTATACCTAAAATTCCTATTTTATCATCATTAAATTTTTTTACTATAATATAATCAAATTTTTGATTTTTATCAGTAATCTCATAACTTTTACTGGAATCATATTTAACTATAAGTTCAAATTCATTAATGTTGAAATATATATTTGGAAGTATTCCACTAGCTTTCTCTTGAACATATTGAGATAGAAAGTTATCATATTTTAATTTTCCCTCATTAACTAATTTATTTATTTTGTATGCATTTTCACACATTTCTTTAGCTATTTCAAAAGAATTTGTGCTTTTAAATATTCCAAGTGAAGACAAATAATTTGTGTTTATTCCTAATAGATGTGGTACAGCATTTGCAGGTATATATAAATTAATTTTATCCCCACTAGTTAAAAATAATTTATATTTATAATTAGGTATACTTTTATCCTCATAATATTCATCATAATTTTTTTCAAATTTTGATAAAATATTTTTGATTTTTTCAAATAATGTTTCTAATTCACTAAGTCTTAATTCCATATTCATCCCCCTTAAGTGCCATATATAATATATCAAAAACCTATTTTTGTCAAATTAAGTTTTTTTTGGTATAATTAATTAGGTGGTAGTATGTCAGTAATAAAAATAATGGATGAAATTTTATCTAATAAAATAGCAGCAGGAGAAGTTGTTGAAAGATGTTCTTCTGTTGTAAAAGAATTAGTTGAAAACAGTATAGATGCAGGAGCAACAGAAATAAAAATTGAATTAAAAGAATCTGGTGTGAAAGAAATTAAAGTAACAGATAATGGTAAAGGTATGGATAGAGAAGATGCAGTTATGTCCTTTAATAGACATGCAACAAGCAAAATTGTTGACGAAGATGATCTTTATCACATCCATACTTTGGGCTTTAGGGGTGAAGCTTTAGCATCCATCGCATCTGTTTCTAAAGTTGAATTAATAACATCAATTGGTGATGTTGGAACTAGGGTAGTTATAGAAGGTGGTAGAGTAAAACTTGTTGAATCAGCTTTTGCTAGACAAGGTACTATTATGTGTGTAAGAGATATTTTCTATAATACTCCAGCACGTCTTAAACATTTAAAAAGTCTTTATACAGAACTTGCAAGTATTACGGATTATATAAATAAAATAGCGCTTTCTAAGCCTAATATTAGATTTATTCTAACAAATGATTCAAGAGAACTTTTAAGAACAGATGGTACTGGTAATTTATTAAAATGTATAAAAAATATATTTGGTACTCCAGTAGCTAAAAAGATGTTAGATATAAGTGCTTCTAATAGTGACTATGAAATAAGTGGATATATAAGTTTACCAGAAGTATATAAGCAAAAAAGAAATAGTATTATAACTATAGTAAATGGAAGAATAGTAAGAAATATTGAACTTAATAGAACTATTAATGATTCATATCACTCTTATAAACCAGATAATTATTATCCAATAGTAGTACTAAATATAGAAGTTGATACAAGTTTAGTAGATGTAAATATACATCCAACTAAAATGGATATTAAATTTGGAAATATGGAAGATTTACTTACTTTGGTAAGTGATACAATAAAAGAAAAATTAAAATCTAAAACGTTAATACCTCATATAGAAGATAAACCAGTATATATGAATGTAACTCCAACATATGAAAAAATTAAACTTGATTTTGATACTCCTATAGTAAATGATACAGAAGAGACATATGTAATAAATGAAGAATTAGTTGAAGAGATAAAAATACATGATGATATAAAGGAAAACAACTCTAATATGCCACTTATGTATCCAGTAGGGTTAGTACATGGTACATATATTATTTGTCAAAATGAATATGGAATGTATATAATAGATCAACATGCAGCAAAAGAAAGAATAAATTATGAAATAGTAAAAGAAAAATTAAATAGTAAGAAAAAAGAAAGTATACAAATGTTATTTCCACTTACTATAGAATATACAAATTCAGAATATATAATATTAAAAGAAAATTTTGAATTTTTAAGAGATATGAATTTTAGTATAGAAGAATTTGGTATTAATTCAGTAATAGTAAAAGCTCATCCTGTATGGATACCTAAGGGAAATGAAGATAATGCTATTAAAAAAGTTTTAGAACTTGTAATAGATAAGGAGAAAAATTTTGATATAGAGAAATTTAATGATCATATGGCAGCTACAATGGCATGTAAGATGTCTATTAAAGCAAATACTAATATAACATTAGATGAAATGAAAAACTTAGTAGAGGATTTAAGAAAATGTAAAAATCCATTTAATTGTCCTCATGGAAGACCAACAACTATATATTATTCAACAAGTGATTTAGAGAAACTATTTAAAAGAAGCGGTTTTTAAATTGCTTTTTTTTTGGTTTAGTGTTATAATTATCTAGCATTTAACTAAATAAGAAAGGAGTAAATATGAGTAAAATTAATATTGTGGCTTTAGGCGGGCAAAATGAAATAGGAAAAAATATGTATGTAGTAGAAGTAAATGATAAGATTTATGTATTTGAAGCTGGACTAAAGTATGCAGATGACAAATTATTGGGTGTTGATTATATAATACCTAATTATGATTATTTAATAGAAAACAAAGATAGAATTCAAGGTATATTTATAACTCATGGTCATGATGATCAGATGGGAGCTTTAAGTGATATTTTAGTAGATTTACCTGATGTTAAAATATATGGTGGTAAATTTACTCTAGAGATTATTAAACAGGATTTACAAGAGAGTGGTATAAAAAGTGCTAATCTTATAGAAATAAAACCACATAAAAAAATAAATTTTGGGCAAGAAAGTATTTTTCCAATACAAGTATCACATGCTCTACCAGATAGTTATTTATATGTTTTAAGTACTAGTGATGGAGCAATTTGTTTTAGTGGAAATTATTTATTTGATCCTGCTATGGAAGGACCATATGCAACAGATATAGGAAAACTTGCATATATTGGAAAACAAGGCGTATTATGTCTTATGAGTGAATCATTATATTCTGATAAAATAGGATATACATCTCCACATCATAGAGCTTCTGAAGTAATTAGAAGTACTATAGATGAAAATGAAGGAAGAATATTTTTTAATATATTTGAAACTCAAATATATAGAATTCAGGAATTGTTTAATGAAGTTATAAAAACAGATAGAAATGTAGTTATAATGGGTAAAAGTTTAGAAACTATTATATTAAAAGGAATAGAATTGGGATATATAAAGTTTGATAAAAATAGAATTAAAACTATAAGTCATATAAATGATGAAGGAATAATTGTAATAATATCAAATGAAAGAGAAAAACCTTATTCTTGTTTAAAGAGAATACTTAGACATTCTGATAAATTTGTAACTTTAAAAGATACAGATACAGTAGTAATTTTATCTCCCTTATATGAAGGAACAGAAATAACAGCTACAAAAGTATTTGATAATATTGCAAAAGTCGGATCTAAATTAGTAATACTATCAAAGAAGTATTTATCGCCTCACGCATCTAGTGAAGATATTATGCTTATGATAAAACTTATGAATCCAAAATATTATTTTCCAGTAACTGGTGAATATAGACATCAAGTAGAAAATGCTAATTTAGCTCGTAAACTAAATATACCAGAAGAAAATATATTACTTAATTTAAATGGAGAAGTTGCTACATTTATTGATGGAGAACTTAAAGATGAAGGTAACAAAATAAAAGTAGAAGATATTTTAATAGATGGTAAAACAGCAGGAGATATAGGAGACTTAGTATTAAAAGATAGAGAAATGTTAAATGATAGTGGTATTGTAATTGTTACAGCTAATATAGATAAAGAGAAAAGAACTATAATGAATAAAGCAAATATCTATACTAAGGGATTTATTTATGTAAAAGATAATATTGATATAATAAAAGAAGCTGAAGCTATAGTAACTACTGTTATTAATGAGAATGTAAGTGAAAAGTTTATAGATTATAATAAAATAAAATTAGATATAAGAGATAGATTAGGAAAATACTTCTATAAAGAAACAGAGTGCAAACCTATGATTCTTATAGTGGTTCAAGAAGTTTAAAAAATATTGACTAATAAAACATAATAATATATAATTAACATAGTAAAGGTAGTGGTAGTATGATGAAGATATCATTAAGAAAAAGCAATAAAAATAACACCTGGGGGGGGGGTATCT
>CAVEJT010000045.1:0-3868 GCA_963616135.1 Bacteroidaceae bacterium
ATATAACTAAATATAATGTTATTTTTAAATACTCCAGTAAAAATATACATATAACTATAAATTATCATAAGTGATAAAAAACATATAAAAAAACCCTTTTTATTTTTCATATTAACCTCCTAGTATTATATAAATATTATAACACAATTTAAGTTTTTTTTATATATAAATTAAAAAAAAGACAAGTAAACTTATCTTTTATAATTCATAGTATCACTATAATATTGTTTTCCTAATTCTACAAGTCTTTTAGTCATAAGACCACCTACAGTACCATTTAATCTACTTGTTGTATCCGCACCTAGTGTTATTCCAAGTTCACGTGATATCTCGTATTTTAAATTTTCTATAGCGTCCTTAGAACCTTTAACAACTAACTTATTATTCATAATTTCACCTCATTAATATTATCTGTATTAATATATTTTTAACACTTGAATATTTTTTCCAGTCAAATATTTTCTTACTAGTAATTTCTACTACTAATAAATTTTTATTTAATACAAAGAATAATAAAGGGAAATGATTTATATGTTAAAAGCTCTTCATTTTCTTCTTTAGTAATATTTTCCCAAAAAGTATCCATCTATTTTAAAAAGTTCTATATACTAGAGCTTTTTAAATAAAAAGATAGCAAATAATCGCTATCCATTTTCTTATTTAGCTTGGTAGTTAGTTCCACCTAAATGTTGTTCACCCATTTGAACTAATCTCTTAGTGATTTCTCCTCCAACTGAACCATTAGCTCTTGAAGTAGCATCAGGACCCATATTAACTCCTAATTCACTAGCTATTTCATATTTCATTTTTTCGATTGCTTGTTTAGCTCCAGGTACAACAAATTTACTATTTAATTTGTTATTCATAATTTCACCTCCTGTACATTTTTAATTTGTGTACAAAGATGAAATTTATACTAAAAATTTCTGGTAATTTTTTCCGTTATAACAAATCATTATAATTATCATTTTTTAAATTAGTTATAACTTCCACAGAATCAATACATTCATCAATAAGTTTCTCATAATCAAAACTCATTTCATACAATAAACATTTATTTATATCAGGATTAATTACTGGATGAGTTGGTAAAAATATAGTACAACAATCTTCATAAGGTAATATACTTGTTTCATAAGTATTAATTTTACATGCTATATCTATTATTTCTAACTTATCCATACAAGCTACAGGTCTAATAACAGGAAAATTGGTTACACTATTAATAACACTCATACTAGTTAGAGTCTGACTTGCTACTTGTCCAATAGATTCTCCATTAATTATAACTTTACAATTATTTTTTATAGCTAATTTATAAGCTATTCTATACATCATTCTTCTCATTATAGTAATAACATAAGAATCAGGAACATTTTTATATATAGCTTCTTGAAGACGAGTAAAAGGAATTACATTTACTTTTATATTACCAGAATACTCATTAATAATACTAGCAAGTTTAATAACTTTATTTTTAGCTTCTATACTAGTATGAGGTGGTGATTCAAAATACAAGCATTCTAAATCTACTCCTCTTTTTAAAGCTAAATAGCCTGCTACAGGGGAATCTATACCACCTGATAACATTAACATACCTTTACCTTGAATACCAACTGGATATCCACCAATACCTTTTATTTCATTAGTATAAATAAAAGTTCCTTCAGGTCTTATCTCTATAGTCACCATAATATCAGGAGAATGAACATCTACCTTACAATCAATATTTTTAAGTACATGACCACCTATTATATTATTAAAATCCATACTATGTATTTCAAATGATTTATCTGCCCTTTTAGTATTAATTTTAAAAGTATTAAAATTTTCTTTTTTTAAAAGATCAAGCACTTTATTTTTTATATCATCAACATTAGTATTTACTCTATGACATATAACTATTCCATGTATACCAAAAACATTTTTTAATTTTTGAACTATACTAGGTGCATCATCACACTCAATATACATTCTAACTCTATCATATTTAATATTAAATTCATTACCTTTTAATATATTTTTTATATTATTGGCAAGCAACTTAATAAAAGCATTTCTATTTGCTTTTTTAGTTGTAAGTTCTCCATATTTAATTAAAATTAAGTTCTCCATAAAACCACCTAAATCATTATATCAAAAAAATAAAAAAAAAGATATAATGTATTAGCATTATATCCAACTATATTATTCCATATATTTAATTAAATAATTATCTATTAATTAACCTACTACAGTAACACTGTTTGTTTTACAACCACTAAACATACCATTTTCTCCATATTTATTTAAATTATCTGTAGTCCATTTGCTTCCTACTTTTATTAATTCTAAATTACTGCACTTAGAAAACATATATCTCATATCTGTTACTTGGGATGTATCAAAATTACTTAAATCTAAGTTAGTAAGACTACTACATCCTGCAAACATATTCCACATATAAATTACTTTTGAGGTGTCAAAACTACTTAAATTTAAATTTTGTAATTTATTGCAATTTTTAAACATATCTCCCATATCTCTTACTTTTGAGGTATCAAAATTGCTTAAATCTAAACTTGTAAGACTGCTACAATCATAAAACATACTACCCATATAAGTTGCGTTTGACGTATTAAAATTACTTAAATCTAAATTTGTAAGAGTGCTGCAATTATAAAACATACCACTCATAGCAGTTGCATTTGATGTGTCAAACTTACTTACATCTAAACTTGTTAAACTGCTACATCCTGCAAACATACTACCCATATCAGTTACTTTTGAGGTATCAAAGTTGCTTACATCTAAATTTGTAAGACTGCTACAATTTCTAAACATGCCACCAATATCAGTTGCATTTGATGTGTCAAACTTACTTACATCTAAACTTGTTAAACTGCTACATCCTGCAAACATACTACCCATATCAGTTACTTTTGAGGTATCAAAGTTGCTTACATCTAAATTTGTAAGACTGCTACAATTTCTAAACATGCCACCAATATCAGTTGCATTTGATGTGTCAAACTTACTTACATCTAAACTTGTTAAACTGCTACATCCTGAAAACATACTACTCATAGTTGTTACTTTAGAGGTATTAAAACTACTTATATTTATACTCTCTAGTTTATTACATTCTTTAAACATTTCTTTCATATTTGTGACATTTGATGTGTCAAAACTACTTAAATCTAGACTTGTTAAACTGCTGCAATTTTCAAACATGCTACTCATATTTGTTACTTTTGGAGTTTTAAAATTACTTAAATCTAAACTAGTTAAACTACTACAACCTGAAAACATATCGGCTGTTGAAGTGAGTTTTGCATTATTGAAATTACCTAATACTAAACTGGTTAAACTTCTACAACCTTCAAACATATTATACATATATACTGTATTTGAAGTATCAAAACTACTTAAATCTAAACTGGTTAAACTACTGCAATATTCAAACATCCATCTCATATTAGTTACTTTTGAGGTGTTAAATTTACTTACATCTAAACTTGTAAGACTACTACAATCAGCAAACATCCATTCCATATCTCTTACTTTTGAGGTGTCAAAATTACTTAAATCTAGACTTGTAAGTCTGCTACAGTCTGAAAACATACTAGCCATAGAAGTTACTTTTGTAGTGTTAAATTTACTTAATTCTAAACTTTGAAGACTGCTGCAATTTTTAAACATCCATCTCATACTTGTAACATTTGAGGTGTCAAAACTGCTTAAATCTAAACTTAGTAAACTGCTGCAACCATAAAACATACTACCCATAGAAGTTACTTTTGTAGTGTTAAATTTACTTAAGTCTAAACTTTGAAGACTGTTACAACCTGAAAACATACTACCCATATAAGTTACTTGAGATGTATCA
>CAVEJT010000046.1:0-3399 GCA_963616135.1 Bacteroidaceae bacterium
AAATGGAATATATAATTTATTATATATAAATAATAATATATATGAAGTTAAATATACTCAAAGTAAAAGTAAATTACAAAATGATAATCATAATTTTACAGATGATAAAGAATATATTATTAACACTATTGTTAATAATTTAAAATGTAATAAAGACAAAATTACTATTAATGGAGGGAAGTTTATTACTTTTGAAATTTTAGATAAATGGATAGCAAAAGTAGAAATAGTTCAAAAAAGAGTAATTCCAATATAAAAGAAGGTGTTAGATATAAGTGCAAAAATAGAAATGATAGGAAAAACTTATGGACATTTAACTGTTATTTCTGAATTACCACATGAAAAAGGAAAACCTATTTATTATTTATGTCAATGTGATTGTGGCAATCCTATTCTTCATAAGGCACGTGGAAGTGAAATACGTCGAGGTAATGTTAGAAGCTGTGGTTGTCAATCATTTCAGCAAGGAAAAAAATTAAATGATTTAATTGGAAAGCGTTTTGGAAAATTAGTTGCTTTAGAAGTCATACAACAAATTGGTGCAACTAAATGGAAATGTCAATGCGATTGTGGAAATATTATTTATGTAAAAAGAGGAAATTTATTAACTGGTAATACAACTTCTTGTGGATGTAATCGTTCTAAGGGCGAAGCTATTATTAATAATATCTTATTAGAAAATAATATTAATTATAAACGAGAGTTATCTTTTTCAGATTTATTAGGTATCAATAAACATCCATTAAGATTTGATTTTGCGATTTTTGATAATGATAATAATTTAATAAAATTAATCGAGTATAATGGAGAACAACATTATAATAAAAATAATAATTTCTATTCAGAACAATTACATCAAGCAGATATAAAAAAACAAGAATATTGTAAAAATAAGAATATTAAATTACAAATAATTTCTTATATAGATTTAGATAAAATTAATACAGATTTAATTTTAGGAGATATATTTATAAATGATAAAAAAGAACAGACTTTATTTATTAAAGATTTAAAATATAGTAAAAATATACGTAATTTTACTAGAGAACAGTTAATAAGAGATATTGGCTCATCTAATTTTGAGGCTGCAGCTCGTAAATACAATATATCTAGTAATGGATTACGATATTGGTGTAAAGTACATAATTTACCAGTGCATACTAAAGAAATTAAAAAAATATATCAAATAGAAATGTGTGAATCATCATAATTAAATTGATAATTTTAAAAAAATTATAATATAGCCTATTTAAAAAAATATATGAAAGGAATGATTAAAAATGGCTGTTAAAAAAGAAGAAAAGAAAGTAGAAATTAAGAAAAATCCAACAAGACATAAAATACTTGTAGAACAAGGTAGAGTAATGGGTAGTCCAAAAGTAGAACATAAAGTTTTATATTCTGAAATTGTTGCAAGTAAAGAAGATGCAAAAAATAGAGAAAAGGAATTAAGAGAAGAATATAAAGATGTAGATGCTTTATCTATTGTAAGTTTTTCTCTTTAATAAATAAAATGCAAGCGGACAAGGCTTTGGCAAATGATTATTTTATGATTTGGGAGATAATAATATCGTTATAACCAATAAGTAAAATAAAATAAGTTGGTGGGATGCGAGTGGCTTGCGGCAACAGGAACTAATAAGTTCCTTTGCTTAAATATAAAAAGAAATATACGCTGGTTTTACAATTGTTAGATATTGGAACGGTCTTTAAATATGGAGCCTTAATATAGAAATATATTAAGTGGAGTGGATGATATCGGTGAATCCTTAACTGGTAATGCTGATGGTAACACCGAGGGAATAGTTATTAATAACTAGCCCGTAGAGAGTAGATAATCCACCACCTAAGTCTTTTTAGATATGGTGAAGATGTATTCCAGACTACAAACAGAAATGGTAACGAAAGTTATAGTAGTAAGCAAAACCGTAGGCTACGGGTCCATCCGTAGTTATGAGGGGGCGGCACCTTCCCAGCGTGCCAGTTATTTTTCGCACAATACATAGACCAATGGTGTAATTGGATGCATGGAACTCTCCAAAAGTTCAGATTCTCGATCGTGACGAGATTGGTCTGCCAGCTAGCACAACGAGTAGGCTCTGAGTCTATATCATCCTACAAAAACAGCTCAGCAGTAGGTGGTGAGAAGAGGAACTAGACTAGACCCCTACGCATAAGAGCAAGACTAAGGTTTATTAGTTTTTTTAGTCATTTGGTATCTACCAGCCGAGCCACTATTAATGGGTGGAAATGGAGTAAGGTAGCAGAAAACAAGCAGGCAGTTGGTGAATACACAGGCTCAGACCTATGGGCTTACCAAAATCCATAACTCTTTAGCTATGAAACTTAGGGGATTAGAGAGTAGCAGCTTTACTGCTTGAGAAAGCGTATGTGGTAATAAATGTGTATGGCGGCCGCTAGTACGTCCCAATCACTAGCATTTTAATTTTTAAAGAAGGTATGAAATATGAATTTATTTGATTTACCATTAGATGAATTTGAAAAAGAATTAGATAGATTTTTAGAAAAACAAACACCTGAACAGATTTTAGCTGATTTAATAAAATGTGGTTTAGAATTATCAGATGAAGATAAAGCAAAATGGATAGATCCCATTTATATAAATACAGAAGAAGAATTAGATAGATTAGTTGCCGCATTAGAAAAAGCAGCTGAAAAGAAACAAAAGGAAATTAAAGTAGATTATGAAGAAATAACAGACCCAAATGAAATAAAGGAGATGTTTAATTATGATAAAGAATAAGATGATTATCTTCTAATGAGGTAGAGCCTCATAGAAGGAGTGATTAATTTGTCTAAATCAAGAAAGAAATATCCTTTCTGCAAAGATGTAAATAGTTCAAAATGGGGAAAGAGATATTGTAACAAACAAATAAGAAAAATGAAAGAGGTTCCAAGCGGAAATGCCTACCGCCGCATGACCAGTAAATATGATTATATTTATGACTATTGTAGTTCAGAAACTTGGGAAGAATATAAGCATTTTGTTGAGCATCCTAGATGGTGGAGAGAACCTGAAAAAGCAAAATATTTTGATTATTATAAATATTATTTAATGAAATAGAGGAAGATTTTATTCCTCTTGTATATGCCTCGATAGCTCAGGTAGTAGAGCAGGAGACTGAAAATCTCCGTGTCGGTAGTGCAAGTCTATCTCGAGGCACCACGGACACATTCCGCTAGTCTAGTAGCGTCCGAAGTATCCTGAGTGTTTAAGGTTAGCGCAAGGGGAGAACTGAGAAAACCTTACTAGAATATGCAAGTTATTCATCGAATACATATCACTTGCAGAAAAAATAATAAAAGTTTCATTGGGTATTCGGTTCATTGAATATATTGATATTTTATAAAATTTATTATATAATATAAATATAGAAA
>CAVEJT010000047.1:0-3037 GCA_963616135.1 Bacteroidaceae bacterium
CTATTATATAATATATGATTATTTAGATCGTTTTCAAACAAATGAATTAAATAAAATACATCACCAAGCGTTACATTTTTATTTTTAATATTATTAGATAGATTTCTATAAAATAATTTTGTTAAAGTTGAACATATTGAAGATTTTACTGTGTAATTAACTTCATCTACTATCTCATCAGTTTTTTCATTACCTGTTTGTTTTGCATAATTTTTATAAAAATCATCCGGAGATGCCTGCATCACTTCCAATGAATACATCATATTTAAAATCTCTCTTTTATCTTTATCACTACTCACATTAAAGTAATTATATAAATCATTTAAATCTCTTTTAAATGATAATTTTTCAGTATCATTAACTTTATAATTTTCATTTGTAATATTAACTAAACTTAAAGATTCTAAATATCCTATTCTATTCTTATATACTAATGGTTCGTGTCCCGTATAATTTACCATATTTTTTTCAGCTGATGCTTCATATATCCAAGAAAAATCCAATGAATTTACACCAATATTTTTAAATCCATAACTAAATCCAAAATTTCTTTTTAAATTACTATTTTTATTTAAATCGCAATTACATCCCTTTTGAAGTAAATGATTTATCTCATGTATAAGTACATCTTTATCAGTCCCTTCCCCATTTATAAGTTGAGCTACCTTAAGCATATTTGGTGACATTACTAAACAATTATCATCGGTTACAAAAGCATTATTAAATGATGATCTTTGTGATAAAATTTTCAAATCACCTAATATACATTTAATTCTATTTACATCTATTGAATCATTATCTTTAATAAAATCATTTACTGTATTAACAATTATCTCACAAAGATTTCTTAATTCCTTATTTTTTAATTCTCTATATATTGATGATTTATTTTCTTTTTTATACTTTTCGTTATTTTTTAATACTTTACTCATCAATTCATCAACTGTTATGCTTGATAAAGAACCATCATGTTTATCAGTTAATAATAATTTATTATATTCGTTTAATGAATCATCTAAATTATATAAATTTTCATAATCATACTTAACACTTAAGTTATTTAAATAAGAAATAAATTCATCATTATTGTTATAATTTATAACATTATCATATAATTTATTTCCTGTAGAATTCAAAGGAACATTACCTTCTACAACTACATTATCTTCTATTTCACTTACAATTGAATCATTATTTTGAGATGTATTTGTATTTTTATTCGTCTTATATTTTGCTTTATTACCATTTGCTAATAAGCTACAACCACTTAAGGTAACAGTAGTAGCAAGGGCAATTGGAACTAAAGCATACTTTACCTTCTTTTTAAATTTATTAAAATAAACTCTTAAATTTTTTACCATAAATACCCACCTTATTGTACTTTTAATCTAAAAAAGACAATTAATTGTCTTTTATTCAACTGATGCACCATTTTCAGTATATTTTTGATATGCTGAACGAGTACTTTCTGCAGTTTTTGAAATTGTAGAAGCTGCTGCTTCGTCCTTTTTCATGTAAGCAGTTTGTACATCTGATAACTGATCGTTAAAAGCTAACATATTGCTTGTAATTGCTTCACAAGTTTCCTTTACAGCCTCTATATATTGTTGTAAAGCTGGAACAATTTGTTCACCTTTAAAAGCAACTTTTGGGTCATAATTTTTTAATTCACTTAATGCAGTATTTATATCATTAACATAATTTCTAATCTCTGTTTTCATTCCTTCGATTGCATTTACATTAATACCTACTACTGTAGTTCCATTTTTGAAAAATGAACCTACTTCTGAAACAACTTTCTTAGTAGTACCACTAAGAAAATCACTTATAGTTCTTCCTGCGTTTCCTATTTTATTACCAACCCAAGTTTTAGCTGATTGTAACTCTGTTTGCCATGTTGCCATACTATTTTCCTCCTATTCCATAATTTATTTAAAACTAACGATATCTTCTACTTCCACTAGTTTTTCATCTTGTTTAGCCATATCTTCCACTAAATCCGAAACTAAACTTTCAATATTATCTTTAATTAAATCTAATGTGTCAACAACAGTTTTAACAGCATTATCTAAGTTTTTTTCAAAATTAGCTTCTGCTGCACCTTGCCATCCACTTTGTAATTTAGATTTTACTCCCGTTGTATTTTGTAAAGCTTTGATAGCGCCATTGATTGCCTTTGTATTTAATCCATCTACATAATCATATGCACCACCCGCACTTACACCATTTGTTAAATCTCCTATACCTAATTGTGCCATTTCTTTCACCACCTTACTCTATTTCTACACTACCAGTATACAACATATATTTTTTTATTTCAAGTTTTTTTGACATTTTTTTACAATATTTTACACTTACATCAATATTAATACAGTCCCATTTCTTATGTTTGTTTCTCTAACCAATGAATTTATAGCATATCTTTCATTAGTCACTCTGTTATATAATGTTGTTTTATTATTTCCATCATATAAACCATTTGTTAGTTCCTTTACTGCTTTATTAAGTAAAACTACAATATTACCAATCCTTTTATTTATTGGAATATATAAATTGAATTTTTCATCAATATCTGGAACAATTAATTCAATTAAAACCTTATTTTTCATTTTCATCACCTGTATAAACTACATATTTTATCATATTATGATTACCATTTTTAACAGTAACTCCCATAAATGGATAATCTTGTTTTTTATCATCTAATGATAAATTATTTATATTTATTGATAATTGTGAACCTACCTCTGGTCCTAACCAAATACCATTTGAAGCATCAACTTGTGATTGATACCAAGCCTCTAATTGTAAATTTTTATATGATGAATAATTATCTGTAAATATAAAGTAACTCCTTGAGAAACTATTTGATGCCATAAATAAGTTATTTAACAATTGTTGAGTTTTAGCCTGTAATTTAGTCTTAATTTCAGAAGCACCAACTATTAAATATAAATTTAATTTATCACTTTGTTTTTCTTGGACTATTTCATTATTTATTATATTAAACTCATTATAATAATTATTATTATTAATT
>CAVEJT010000048.1:0-2742 GCA_963616135.1 Bacteroidaceae bacterium
GTTACAGTTTAGACTAGACACGTAAAAAATCAGGTAGAGATAATTTTTTCTATCTGTTTTTAAACTAATATAGGATTGCCATTTAAAAGAGAATTTAAAGCATCAAATATATTAACTCCATTTTTAATATAAGTAGAAATACAACTTTTAGTTACCGCATAAATATTAGCACCCTCAACACTTCTAAATTTTCCAGTTTTCTGTTTTATTTTTATTCCTCTTAAATCTGATTCAGCTCTATTATTAGAAAAAGGAACAAAAGTTTTTCTTAAAAACAATAAATGATTGTGACAATATTTTATCAATCTGTTTATTAAACTTATTTCCTCTTTTTTATAGGAATTTGTTTTTAAATCTTTTTTCATTTCTTCCTTAGCATTATATAATATATTAAGATATTTTGATTTAAAGCCATTATATTCTTCTTCTAGAACTTCTCTCTGTTCTTCTAAATATTTTTCTTTTAAATTTTTCATTTCT
Source organism: Bacteroidaceae bacterium (assembly GCA_963616135.1). GTDB lineage: Bacteria > Bacillota_I > Bacilli_A > RF39 > UBA660 > UMGS1613. The sequence continues at coordinate 481 of CAVEJT010000048.1, forward strand.
AAAAGTAATTTCTTTAAATCGTTTGACCATTTATGACTCGTAAATTCACTTACTGCATTCAAATATCTTAATATATGAACATTACATTCTGCATTATCTGTACCATAATTATAATACATTATATAATGGTCATGAACTATTATACCTTTATACTTTTTAAGAAAACCAAACACATCAACCGAATCTTTACTTCTATGTTCGGTTACATATTGTAATGTATGAAGTCCATCAGAAATATTATGTAAATAGTATTGTTTACCATTTATTTTAATTGGACTTTCATCTACGTGAACTATTAAAGCATTCATTAGTTGTTCTTGTATATGTGCATATTCAGTAATATATAAAGCATTGTATATTTCCTTATTCCAAGAGTAAAAAGAGCCTTTGGATGTTAATAAATTATTATTAGTTGTATCGTATATAAAAGATTGTATTCCATCTAATGACATATATTTTTGGTTTAATATACATTGTATTACTTTTATATTATTTCCATAAGTTACTGGATAATAATTAATATTTGTTTTAGTATTAGGGTAAATTATGTGTTTCGTAACTATTCTTTTAATTTGAATATCATATTCGTACTTTATAACGGGATTTAAATTTTTATTAAAATCATTTTTATTTTCTTCAATTTCTATTATCTCATCTATTTCTCCATTTGATATTAATTCTTCTATTTTTTTGTTTGTTAAAGTTGTTCCCTTATGGTCGAGTTGTGCCCCTTTTTTCTTATTTGACTTTTCTCGATTGTTTGTTACTACTCTCTTATATCCATTTGTACCTGATGGTTTTGATGAATTAGAACTATTTTTCTTGTTATTATTTTTTAATCTTTCTATTTCTAAAGCCATTTCTTCTTTTTCTTTATTAGATTTTTCCAGTTGCCTAGTTAATTCCTTTATTTCATCTGTTTGTATAGAAATTGTAAATGATAATCTAGAAATTGTGTTATTTGCTTTATCTAATTTTTCATTTACCTTTTCTAATTGTCTAAATAAATCATTCACATATCCTTTGCTTGTCATATCAATTTCTCCTTACCCTTTTATTATATAATAATTTTTTTTCAAAAAAAAGTCTTATATTTTTTTTATTTTTATTGTAAAATAGTAGTAAAAAGACTAAAGATTTTATCTCTCTAGTCTAAACTGTAACTATGATTATAACTTGAGATATTAATATTATCTTATCATTAAATGTCTATATTGTCTTTATTTATACAAAATACTGCATATAAAGGTACTGATTTAATATTATTTTCATATCCAAAATTTTTGGAAGATATTCTAATAGCATATATTGGATTATATTTACTAATATAATTATTTAAACTTCGTGCTTTGGTATGAATGCTGCTTTTTACTTCGACAGGAATTATTTGTCCTTTTCTAGATTGTAATATAAAATCAATTTTACTATCGTATTCATTTTTCCAATAATTTAGATTTAATCCATTAAATTTTAGAGAACTTGCTACATAGTTTTCTGTAAGCATTCCTATCATCATTTCGTTAACGGCTTCTCTATTTTTTATTAGATATAATGGAAACTCACTTAGATTAGTTAAAAGACCTACATCATTCATGTATAATTTAAATGAATCTAATTCTTCATACATTTTTAGGGGGACTCCGATTTTTGTTTTCACACATCTATTTGCAATACCTGCATTAATTAGCCATTCAATTGATGAACCAAAGATTGAACTACTACCCCCTTTTTGAATTAATTTGTACATAAATTTTTTGTTATCTTTCGCTAGTTGAAGTGGTATAGAGTCAAATGCAGATATTATTTTAATAGCAGAAGAGCTATTATCACAATATTTTGTAATATCATTTTTATAGGATTCTATTATACTTTTTTGATAATCAATTGCTGATACTAGAGAATTACTTTGAATAAATTCGTTTACGACTTCTGGCATTCCCCCGATGGTTAAATAATCATAATATAATTCCATGGCTTGGTTATGTAATGTGTTTGTCATCGGAGAATTGGTATTATAACATTTTTGAATTTCCTTAATTAATAATTCGTTACCACTATTTAATAAGAATTCATCAAATGACATAGGATATATTGTTAAGAAATCAACTTTACCTACTGGAAAAGAGAAATCTTTTTTATTGATATGGACTCCAAGTAAACTACCAGCAGCTACTACGTAATATTCTCCTGCATCTTCACAAAAATATTTTAATGAAGTTAAGGCTCTGGTATTTTTTTGTATTTCATCAAAAAATATAAGGG
>CAVEJT010000049.1:0-2698 GCA_963616135.1 Bacteroidaceae bacterium
ATATGTAAATGGTTATGAGTCTTTGTCCCCAATTGTTCGAGGTTTATGTAATTTTAGAGAATTATTTTGTAAATCAGATATTGATTTACAAAAAATAAATAGTGATAACATTGTTTCGTATAAGGAGTTTATGAAAGATGGAGAAAAATTAAAAACGGATCTTAAACCATATTATAATGAAAATCATATTGCAGCAATCGTTGGTACTAGTGGAACTACTGGTGTACCTAAAGGTGTATGTTTAACAGACTACAATTTAAATTCTTCAGCTATACAACATATATCAACTGGATTATTTCAACCAGAAGATAAATTTTTAGATGTGCTTTTACAATCAATAGCTTATGGATTAGCAGCTATGCATTATACTACTTGTGGTGGTTTAAATTCAATTCTAATTCCTGAATTAGTAACAGATAAAATAGGTATGCTTTTAAAAAAAGTGAAACCGGATCACTTTTTGGGTGGGCCAGTTCATTGCTTGAATGTTTTAAGGAGTGATGAATATAAAAAAGGTGAAATTTCAATAATAAAGAATTATGTATCTGGAGGAGCAACTTTAAATAAAGATATTGAAAAAAAGTTAAATAATGTATCAGAGAATTATTTTGAAAATGGTACACCTAGTAAATTATTTGTAAGACAAGGATTAGGATCAACTGAAAATACGGGTGGTGGGTTATATGCTGTACCAGGAAGTTATAAATTTGGTGGAGTTGGAGTACCATTACCACTTGAAAACATAGGAGTTTTTGAACCGGGAACAGACAGGGAATTACCATATAATACACCTGGTGAATTATGTATTTGTGCACCAACAGTAATGAAGAAATACTTAAACAATTTAGAAGAAACCAATAAAACCTTAAAAGTCCATTCTGATGGAAAAATTTGGCTACATATGGGAGATATAGGGATTATAGATGAAGACGGACAATTTTTTCATCAGGAAAGAATAAGTGGAATTTTTATGCGTAATGGATTTAATATTCATCCAAATAAAATAGCTGAATATATTGAAAGTTTACCATTTATTAAAAATTGTGCTGTAATAGGAATTGAACATCCTGATGAACAAATGGTTCCGGTAGCTTTTATATCCTTATGTGATAAATATAAAAATGAAAATGATATTAATTTAATAAAAAACAATATAATAAGTTTGTGCAAAAATAATTTAGATGATCCATCAATTCCAAAAGATATTGTAGTTATGGATGAGCTTCCATTAAATCTTGGTGGTAAGATTGAATTAGATAAATTAAGAAAAAGTTATGGTAATACATTTGAAAAACAAAAAGTATTGAAATTAAAAAAATAAAAGAAAAAACTCTTTTATTTTTTTTTATATTATTATATAATTGTATCGAAAGTAGGTGTACTATATATGAATATGTTAATTTTTTCGTTTTGTAATTTAATCTATATATTAATGTTTTGTTTTGCATTCTTTTTTAAAGAAAGAGTAAAAACTTTGGATACAAAAATATATTCAAATATATTAATAATCAATTTGTTGGGAATTATAGTAGATATATTTGGTTATTTTTATTTTAAATTTTTAGGTATTAGTTCTTATACAAGTTTGCTTATATCAAAAGTTTATTTATTGTATTATTTTTCGTGGGCCTTTTTATTCTTATTATATATTTTTATTATATCGTTTCGAAGATTTTCAGAAAAAATTATTAAAACTGATAAAATATTTTATATAGTTTTATTTACAAATTTTGTAGTGTTTATATTAATATTAATTTTACCAACAAATATAGTATATAAAGATAATTTTTGTTATTCTACTGGGTTAAGTGTTAATTTTATTTATTTTTTGAGTTTTATAATGATATTAATAATGATATTTTGTTTGTTAAAAAATATAAAAAAGCTTAACTCGAAAGAATATATACCATTAATGGTTTTTATTATTTTATCGTTAATTGTTATGTTTGTTCAAAATTCAAATCCCAAAATAACACTTTTATTAACTTGTCATTCTATAGTTACTGCATTAATGTATTTTACAATAGAGAATCCAGATGTAAAAATAATGAGGGAGTTAGAGCTTGCTAAAGACACAGCAGAGAAGGCAAATAATGCCAAAAGTGATTTCTTAAGTAGTATGTCACATGAGATAAGAACTCCATTAAATGCAATAAAAGGATTTAGTCAGTGTATAGAAACATCTAAGACACTAGAAGAAGCAAAAGAAAATGCTAGTGATATAGTAACAGCTTCAGATACATTACTAGAAATAGTAAATGGAATATTAGATATAAGTAAAATAGAAGCAAATAAGATGGAATTAGTAGAAGGTAATTATAATGTAAATGAAGTAATAAAGAATCTTACTAAAATGACTAAATCAAAAATAGGCGAAAAAAATATAGAATTAAGATGTGATTTTGCAAAAGATATACCAAATGTATTATATGGAGATAAAGGAAAAGTACAACAAGTAATATTAAATTTACTTACTAATGCAGTTAAATATACAGAAGAAGGATATATAGATTTTAAAATAAGTTGTGTAAATGAAAAAGGAATATGTAAATTAGTAATATCAGTTAAAGATACAGGAAGAGGAATAAAGAAAGAACAAATGGATAAACTGTTTACTAAATTTAATAGATTAGATGAAGATAAAAATACAACATTAGAAGGAACAGGATTAGGACTTGCAATAACAAAGAATTTAGTA
>CAVEJT010000050.1:0-2009 GCA_963616135.1 Bacteroidaceae bacterium
ATAATATATAATTACTTTTATTGATATATTTTAAATAATTATTAGTAGTATATTTCTTTTTATAAGTTATATTATTATCATAGATTAAGTAGTTTATATTCAAATCATCCAATGTATCTGTCACTTTATAAATAGAATCTAGTGGAAAACCACATTTAATAAAATTTTTTAATTCTATTATTTTAAATTTAAATATATTATTCAAGACGATTGAATCATCATTTAAAGCTAAATAGAAATTACCATTTCTAATTAGTATTATATAATTTTTATAAATTAGTTTATATTTATTATATACATCTTTTAACATAATACCTCCATCATACAACATGCAACATACTACAAATTAATTTAAAATATCACGCTACTTAAAATAAAAATCATAGTTTATAGATTATAATTAAATTCAAAAGTTTTACTAGTAATTATAATCATCTATGATATAGTTTTTTCTATTCTTTCGAATAGATGGAATAAAGCTTGTTTTCCAATTCCATTCTTTATCACCATTAGGTTTATAAATCTAGGTTTAAAAGGAAATCTGGGCGAACGCCATAGTTGTCCGAATTGTCAACGTTGTTGTTGTTCACGTTACCATCATAGTTCACGTTCCACGCATTGTTAGTATCATCAGCAATAGAAGACGCACGATTTTAGCCTTATCCCAATAATTTATATAAATATAAATTACCTAAAATATTTTCTCACAAAAAATTTTATCTCTCGTGAGTTTTTTCGAAAAAACCTCTCCCGAGTATTTTTTCGTTTACAACAAAACATTCCACTGGAATATTTTGTTACATATTATTCTAATTTTATTAAAATCATTTTATTATCTTATTTCTATTTTAGAAATTTTAAATTACTAATTAGATTTACTACTTTGTTTATAGTCAATCTTTTATTTTTTTTTATTGCTCATTCTTTACTTTATTAAAGATTTTGAGATTGTTATAACTGGGCGAACGCCATAGTAGTCCGAAAGGTCAACGTCGCCGTCGTACACGTCACCACCAAAGTCCACCTTCCACGCAAGGCCAGCATCATCAGCAATAGAAGACGCAGTCCAATATCCATATGTTGTTTGGTCGGAATTATTTAAACATCCAAAATTCGTACAAACTTTACTTGTTCTATCATATAACCATCCATATTTACATCCACTTGTATTTCTATATTTGCATGTATCACTTGGAGTATTAGTGTTTGTATCAAAATAATAACCACCAGTTGCTGTTTTTTCATTCCATACTGTTTTTCCCGTTATTTGAGCTATCTCATTAGCTGTCATTAATCTTGCTTTATAACTACTATAATCTACTGTATAATTAGTATTTGTGTAATTTGATGGAGTTTCTGTTCCAACCCATGATGTTGTATCTGTTTTAAGTTGTGCTAATACCTCATTTGGACCAGTTGTATTACTTCCACTTGAGTTCCATGCAATAAGTGCTGTGGTATTATGATCTAATATAAGATTTAATGTATCTCCTCCATCATCATTAAATGCATAAAATTTCATACATCCACTCTTTACTCCTGTATTACTTTGTGTTTCTGTATAATTATCGCATTTTTCTCCTGTATCTACATTAAAATATACAACCTCTCCATTTGTATATGTTTTGTTATTTGTATCTTCATCTTTTCCATATGTATAATCTGTTGCTTTTCCATTTACTTTACAACTTTTTAATGATACTTCTCCATTAGTTGTTATATTTACTTCACATACTACTTTAGATCCATCATAATCTACTTTAATTTCTGTATCTCCTTGTTTTAATGTCTTTCCATCTGTAGTCGTATACTTTCCACTTGGTAAAGCATTTCCGTTTAATTTTGCTTTTGCTACTGCTTGTTCTACCGCACTTCCATATAGTTCTATACTTCTTTTATTACTTGAATCTTTACTATTCTCTATTATATTTAGTACTATTGGTGTAGCTATAAGTGCGATGATTGCGAGTATTACTATGACTGCTAGTAATTCTATTAATGTAAAACCT